>CAYTAU010000026.1:0-45513 GCA_964435855.1 uncultured Bacteroidales bacterium
CCGGCATCAAGAGTAGTACTAAATCCTGTACAAAAATCAAGTGTTCCAGTAATACTTGGAACAGGATTTGTGTTTTCAATAACTGTTACATTATCTGTTCCTGTACATCCATTAACATCAGTAACAGTAACAGAATAAATTCCTCCTGTAGTAACGTTTACTGTCTGAGTGCTTCCAACTGGCGACCAATTATAAACAGTATATCCGGCACCTGCATCTATAGTAGTACTGTTTCCTGCACAAAAATCAAGAGTACCAGTTATTGTAGGAGTTAAACTAGAATTTTCAACAACAGTTACATTATCTGTTCCTGTACATCCATTAGCATCAGTAACTATAACAGAATAATTTCCCCCAGTAGTAACATTTAATGTTTGAGAGCTACCAGAGGGTAACCAGTTATAATTTGTATATCCAGCACCTGCATCTAGAGTAGTACTGAATCCGGAACAAAAGCTAAGTGCACCAGTAATGTTTGGTATAGGATTAGGATTTACAGTTACATTTAAACATGTTTGGGGACTTGTTGTACATGCGTCTGTCCAAGTAATACAAACTTGACCACCCGGAGCAGTATTCCAAGTTACATTTATTGAAGTTGTATTTTGACCACTTGTAATAGTAGCACCGGCAGGTACTGTCCAATTATAAGCTACTGCACCAGTTTGAGCAGGTACTGTATATGTAACAGCATCACCTTCACATACTGTAATAGAACCAGATATAGCTGCTATTGCTGGTGGAGGTGGACAGCAACTATTATAGGTAACCCTTAAATTACAAGATGTTGCAGTTAAATTTTTCCAGTTACTTGAAGGCTCATTATCAAATACTAGTCCAACTTGAAACCAATCAACAGGTAGTTGTGCTTGTAATAATGCATCAGCATTTACTCCTAAATCATAATATCCATAAGTTCCCACGTCCGCAAGAGTGAATGAAGTGTATAAACCATTGGCTAAGTCCGCAAGTACAGTAGCATTAACTCCCCCATATGGTCCTGGAGTTCCAGTAATATCATTAGCATGCACTAATTCTGAAGCAGCACCACCAACACCATTTACATAAACCTCTAGTTCAACATTATCTATACAGTAGTTGTCTGGGATAGAGGAAGTGTTGAATTTAACCCAAGCCCTATGATGGCCATTGCTACAACATTCTCCAATAAATGTAAAAGCTGGATTGTTAACTAAAGTAATTGTTGACATCCATCCACCATCGGCTCCAGCTAAAACAACCGTTGGATCAATTGAGATGGGGTATTTAGTACTCTCATTTTTTAACCATTCTATAGGAACCAGCGTAGATAAAGTCCATCTGTTATTATTTTGCTTTAATAAATATTTCCCTTCAACCATGTTCGCACCATCTGATTCTAGCCCATAATTATCAAAAAAGATAGGTTCAGGAATCGTAAGAACATGATTACTATTTGCATCAAGTATTATTAAAGAGGAAGAGGTTAATGAATTATCTGTTTTATCTAAAGTTTCTATAGTCCAACCATTGGGAAGTTCTAATATTTCCTGAAAACCAAAATAACCTGAAGATACATTGTCCAATAATGTTGGGGCAGAGCTTAAAATAACATTATTCTTAATTTTCCCATTTAAAACTGTAAATTCATCAGAAATTCCTGTGTAAATGTTAGAATAAATAATAGAGTTATCGGTAACATTTGCTATAGAGTTATTTGAATTAATATCTAATAAATTAAGATTAGTTTGGGAATTATATATTACTAATTTCTTTTCAGAATGGATTGATATTTCATCTATAGAATTAATCAGTAATTTTATTTTATTCGTACTATTTATATTGTTTGGGAAAAATGATTGAATTACATTTTTTTCATTTTTATAGCCTCCATTATTTGAAGTTATTTTTGTATTAATTGACTCCCAGATGCCATTCTTATTATAATGAACTGGAGAAACGGAATAAATAGCTTCTCTATCTCCATTCTCTTTCAAATATACTTTAGAATACATACCTCTTTCCTTCTTACTTTCAATGCCAGCATTAATATTAGAGTTTGATTGAGCGTAAATAACTCTTCCAAAAAGACTCAATAATATCAATAAAACGAAATAATTTTTCAACATTTAAATAAATTTTAAATATTAGCTTTTATATACTTAGACGTAATAAATTTATTTTGGTTGCTTAAAAATAGAATTTATAAATTTATTTAATCTCTTATGCCAATTGGACATTATATATAGTCTTTTTGTTCTAAAATCATTTTATAAAAATTCTAATATACTACTTTTTCATTAATAAACAAAATTTTTTCAACTTTTTATAAAATAATCTTCTTCACTGTTTTTTCTTTCTTAGTTATTATTTTTACAAAATAAATACCCGGCTTAAATGCTTTAGTGTTTATAATTATTTTATTATCGGTAATGGAATTATTATGATTAATAAAATAATTGCGAGCACTAATATCACATACTGTGATGTTTACATTTTCAAATTTTGAAATAAAAATAATTTCAATTTGATTATCAAAATTATTATGGAAAACTTCAATTTGCTTGTTTTCTGACACACTTTCAATATTGGCAAGCGTATAATTAAACTTCTCAAAATAAATATCGTTATCTGTAGCATAATCTACAGCATGTGTCCAAGTTAGATAAATAGTATTACTTTCAATAAAAAATGATGATTGTGTATTCTCAACAAAATCCGTTGTAATAATCTCTTCTGTCTGCCAATTTATTCCATCGTCTGAAATCCTTCGGTGAATATTATATTTTGTCGGGAAAACTTTAGAATAATACACAATATATTTTCCATCAGAAGTAGCATTGCAAAATGCATCATGAGAGTTTCCGTTTGACGTTAAATCTATTTCTGAAGACCAATTTATTCTGTTACTTGATGTTTTTACATGAATATCATAATTACCTGAAATATTTCTGTGATATGCCATTAAATATGTGCCATATGTATTTTTACATATTCTTGAACGATATGCACCCGATTGTACTAATGTGAGATTTTGATCCCAGTTACCGCCATATGGACAATTGGCAATATAAGTTCCACCTCCCATTTTTATATAACTCATGGTAAAAGAACTATCTTCTTCAACAATTACAACAGGGTCGTAAATTTCCTGAGATATGATCCAACCAAGTTCAATAATGGTTTTATTCGTCCAGATTAATCCATTGTATGATGAAATAGAATATATTTTATAAATACCACTTTCATTTGAGGCATAAAATAACCTTAAAGAATCATCGGGTGATAATATTAATGAAAATGTTGATTGGTTTCCTGTTTCTGACAAAATTGCAGTTGGCGAACTCCATGTATCTCCATTATTAGTAGAAAATGACACGTAAAAATCTCCTGTATCCCAATTAGCATTTCTTTCAATCACAGTAATTAATGTACCATTTAACATTCTGCATGTTCTGCCAATAATATCGTTATCATTACCCCCCGATATAGTTACTTGCGATAAAACAGGTGATTCTACATAAGTTAATAAAGAAATTAATATTAAAAGAAAACTTGTTGCTTTCATTTTTTAAAAATTATTTAACTAGCAAATTGACTATAAAATTAATCAATTTTTTTGAAAAATAATACTAAAAATTTTCAATTCTGTCAATTTTTCTAAAAACCAACAATAATTCTCTAATATCTTCAGGGATATCAGTATAATTCAATTTTTCTAATAATTCAACAGCAACACTACAAACAGGCTTTTGCTTGTAATAATCTGTATGCGAAAAATTTAAAAATTTCAATACTCTAAAAGCATTAAAATGATTATAAAAGCGTTTTCTAAAATTAATTAGTGAGCCTGAATTGTTGTTTGCATCTTCTACAATATTTGTAAAATCAATTTCTTTACAATATTCAGATATTATTTGTGGTAGAGAACTAGAAAATTCTACCAATTTATCTTTTTCAATTCTAAAAAGTTTATCAATATTTTCAAACAGATTTTTCAAATCGTAAAAAGCTTGTAAAGAATATGTCATTACATTCTTAATTTCCCCATTAATCAGTTTATTTATTACAGGACCTGTTCCGAATGGGACTCTTGATGATGGACGTGGAGAAGGAATAACTGTTGTTGTATTAATTTCATAAAAATTTCCCAACGGAATTATTTTCTGAAGAAAGTAAAAATCTTCACCTGCATTTTTTTTATTCATTCCCCCTTGTTTACAATAAACATTTGCTTTCACACTAAAGCAAGAACCTATTGTTTGATATGCATAAGGAAACCCTATTGTTCTTAATGCTCTGTTATAATATCTTAAATACAGTTCATATTGTGCAATTGCATCATAAACTGCCGGTGAAAATTCCTTGCCCTTTAATGGATGTTCATAATAAATTGCACATGCATTTGCATTGGGATTTTCAATATAAAGTTTTTCTATTTCAAAAAAGTAATTTCTTTCACAAATACAATCTGCATCAAGCGATACAATTATTCCGTTTGGATTATTAATAATATTAAATCTATTTGCTGCCTCGTCCATGCCAATTTTTCTTGCATAACCTGCTCCTGCCAATTTTTTACTTATGTTTTCTTTTACAATACTGTATATTTTAAATTTATCCGTTTGATTAATTAATTTCCATTTATTAATTTCTTGCAATGTTTTTTTATTTTGTTCAATTTCTTTGTTTGAAGAAATTTCAGATGAATTAATAACAATAATAATTTCCACAGAACATTTTGGAGAATTGCAATTTTTAAGAGAGTTGAGAGTAGTTATAACATCGGGTTCATTATAACAAGGAATAACAACAATAATTCCAATATCGTTAGTGGGATTTTCAGGGATTAATGATTTAAAGCTTTGTTTTAACAGATAATTTGCGGCAAAAGACATTTTATTATTCAGCAGATGTGACTTGCTTATTGTATCTTGTATTGAGCGATGTTAGTATAGTATCAGTTATATTTAATGCTTCCTCACCGTATAAAAGATTTCCTCCATTAATAACATAGGCGTATTTTTTATCTTTATTAAATTCCTTAATAAAATTTACAATGCTGTCAAAAATTTGTTGTTCCATTGCAAGACCTTCGTTATATAATTGTTGAGTTAGATCTTGTTCCGAGGCCATTAAATTTTCGCGTTTTTTCATTAAAGTTTCAGCTTGACTTTGATAACTTTCCTGACTTAAAAATGCTCCTGTTTGCTCTTTTTTCTGAAAATCAGCAAATTCTTTTTCAAGAATTGCCGCTTTATTTATCAATTGAGCTTCTAAGGTAGCTTTTCTCTTTTTGAGTTTTTCTTCAAGTTCAAGGTATAATTCGTACCTAATTAATAGAGAATCAACTTTTATATATGCAATATTTGATGAATTTGCTGATTCAACAGCATCATTATTTGAAACCTCAACAACAGTTTCTTTACCTCCTGTAAACTTGTCAATAAACAAATAGACTACTGCTATGAGAAGTACAATACTGATAATTAGACTAATATTTTTCATTGTTTAAAAATTAATTACATAATTATTTGACAACAATAATAGTAAAAATATTACAAACTTTAATTTTATCCTTAATTATTCATGAAAAAAATAAAGATAGATATTTCACTTAGTTCAATACTATAAAAAAACCACCCCAAAATTGGAGTGGTTTTTATTAGTCATTTTTTAGATTATTTAATAAAATAAGAATTTAGAATTTTGTTATTTTTTCTCTTTGAAGAACTTCAGAGCCTTTATAAATTGTTAAGATATAAATACCTTTTTCTATACCTGAACAATCAATAATTGCTCTACCGGCATTAAACTGAAGATTTTCTTGATATAGCATTTTGCCTTGTATATCAAATATTTTGATAGAGGCATTTGAAATATCATCGAAAAAATAAACCAAATTCAATTCATCACTTGTTGGATTTGGAAATACTTTGAAATCTCCTCTTGAGATAAACATGCTTTCTTCATCCTCATTTTCGATTTCTTCAATATCAATTTTTGCAAATTTATAATCATGACCTTTAATTGAGGAATGTAGAATATCTCTTGCGAATGAAGCATTTAAACTTTCATTATCATCAATTGAAGTTAACATTTCAATCTCATTTTGAGTTAAATCATTTCCTCTTTCGTTGATTTCTCTATCAATAAGAATACTGTTAATAGCAATTAAATCTGTTTCATCGCTGGTGTTAGCAACAATTGAATTTAATGAATTTAATGCATCATCATAGTTTTCTGATAAATATTGATAATTATACTCAAACCATTTTTTATCATTTGATGAAGCTGCAAATTCAACAGAAATATTATCATGATATTTATTAAAATCTTCGATATTTCCCGTTGATTTTAATATTTTTAGTATAGAAACAGCATCTCCTAATTGTTGAGTTTCATCCAATTCGTTAAATATTGAAATAAAATTATCTGTTAACTCAACATTATCTCCACTAATCATAAGGGCTTTGCCTTGATTTATTGGAATAAAATTATCACAAATATCAGAAGTCTCAATATTGTGTTGTGAATAATTACCAGTTTCTTGCTGATATTGATGACTGCAACTTGCTGTTGAATAGAATTCATTATTTCCAAAATTATTCACATTAGTACCAGCAATATTTTGAATATTATAATTCCCGTAAAGATTAGTTACAGAATTACTAGAAACATCAATTGCATTTAAATCATTGCTGAAAAATGAATTTCTTCCTGCATTTGAGAACGTTCCGCCGGCACTACCAATATCTCCAGAAAAAGTATAAAAACTATAATAGCTTTGTATTAAAATACCGAATTCGGTATAATTATACATGAAATTATTTTTTATTTCAGGTAATATTGGATCACTATGAGCATTTGTATAAAATCGCATAGCTCTCTGTGATTCAAAAATACAGTTATTTCTTATTCTTACCCCATAATTGAAATCATCTCTGGTTATATATAATATTCCGGTAACATTATGCTCTACGCTAGTTGGATTCATCTTAATGTAATTACATGCGATATCAACATCATGAGGTGTAAAAACATCATCTTTTAAGATATATAAGAAAATTCCAATATAATGCATATCTTCTAAATTATTCTCAATGATTGTACATGCATTTAAGTGATGAACTCTAATACCATTTTTAAAGCCTTTAATGAAATTGTTATTTATTTGCGATGAAGTTAGTTTTTCTGCATAAACAGCAGAGTTTGGATAATTATCTGTATTATAGTCAACACCACTTTCAAATTCATTATAAATAATTCGAATTAAATTTGAGTTAGTAGCCCTTACCTGATACTCTGATGGGTTGAAATTTTTGTTAACCTCAATTTCATTGTTTTCAAATGTTATATTACTACAATTGTCAATATCAATACATCTGTACATATCAGTAAACTTATTGTCAGAAATATTAGCTTGCTCTGTAGTATTTAAACAATAAATTCCATAAAAGTATTTATTAGATGTGTTTCCTGTTCCAATTAATTCCGGATATGGAGTATAAATAAAATCATTTTGAGAAATTAATCCTTTTTGATTTGTATTTACAATCCTTATTCCCCAATGCTCACTAGTATACGCAAATGGGCAATCAATCGGATTATAGTCAATAGCAGAATCATCAATAATAAAAGTATTTCCACTAATAGGGTTATTAAATTGATTATCTTGTATATTTATAGCAACACCACAATTTGAAAATAAATTATTTGTTATTCTTGTCGAACTAATAACTCCTTTTCCATTATAATTTAATGCTATTTGAGCATTTTTAAATGTACATTCATTAATTGTACCATTAGATCCATTTTCAAAATATAAACCTCTCCATGAATCAGTAACAAGACAAGGTCTTAATACAGAATTATTTGCTCTAATTTCAGCAGCATTAATAAAATTAATACCGGCACATTCGCCAAAAACAATATCTACATTTGTAATATCGAGTGTACCTCCATTAATAGTAACAATTACGCCATCATCAATATAGTATTTTCCGTTTAAAACGGTGTATTGATTGGATATAACAACCGAGGATGTAATATGCTCATACTCATCAGATATCTCCGCAAAACAGCATATTACCGGAAAATTAGTTATATTGTTTAACCAATTGCACTCAAAAACTTCATATAAACCATGGTCATCTAAAGTATATGGTGTTGGTAATGTTCCATCGTCAATGTTAACAACTGCATATAACTCGTAACCAAGATAAGATTGAGATAAATAAAATGTGAACTCTTCGCAATCGCCTGCTGCAACTATTTGGTTAGTTGTTAAATCTTCTACAATATTTGCTGTATATTGTGATGGATCATTATCATAAATTATAATATGTGTACCTATTGGAATTTCAGCAATATCAATATTACAAACTTCATAAGTAACAGCAATAAGATCGCTTTCACAATTAACATCTGTAATAGAAATTGTAGCATCTGCAGGTTCTTCAATTTCCATTATTAATTCTGCTGTATTTATACAATCATATTCATTAAGATATGTTAAAGTTACGGTGTATGTACCCGATCCGGAAAATATATGAGTAACATAAGCACCTGAATAATTTGTTCCTTCAATAATCCAAGTAGGAGAATAAATATTTCCACCATTATTTGTAATTCCAAAACTATACTCATAATTATTACAGTCTTCGGTATATGAGTATATATCTACTCCTGTAAAAAAGTTTTGTACAAAAGTTGGTAAACCAAAATTACTTTGTTTGTTACTTCCTAAATCCAAATAATTATTTTGAAAAGAGACTAAACTATTATCTGTATTAGTTATTCGTCCTAAATAATGGTATGAATTTGAGTTTGTTGGTGGAGTGGAATTATTATAACATACTGCGTCATCTACAATGGCAACATAGATATTTTCATCAGGTGCTAACTGTAAAGCCAACTCCGCTTTTATCAATCCTGATGACATCCCTGTTTCGGTTACAGTAATAATATTCATAATACTTAAATCACATCTTTTTATAACAGAACCTCCCATTGACCCTGTATATTGACCAAAGAATAAATAATCACATGAGGCAGAAAATTCAATACCATAAAATTTGTCACTTAATAAGATTGTCTGTATATTAGATATTACTCCTAAATCATTATCAAAATCATAAATATCAATACCAACATTTCTATTAACAACAGCTAATTTTTGTCCATTAGGAGAAAATTTCATATACCCCCCTGCATGTGTATGGTCATTTCCAGTATCTGTAAAAATTATTGGACTAGGTGATACCCCACTATCATCTACATAATAAGTGTAAAAAATTTGATTTGATTCATTTACACATGTTGGAGCACCACTTACATTTACATAATCAATATAAAAATCATCAGGAATTATTGAATGTACAGTAACCCAATAACCAGTACCATCACAGCTTATAACGGCTGATATTTTTTCTGCTACATAACTATCGATATTAGTATTACCAGGATGGATTAATCCAATTGATGAACTAACACTAAATCCAGAGGATAAATCAACTTCGCAATATTGAAAACCATTATCACCGTTACAACTGGGAACAGTATAACCAGGGGAACCCAAAGCTCCATTACAAACATCATAACCATCAATTGTGAAAATATAATATTTATCTGGGTCATTAATAAATGGAAGAATTATTGCTGATTGTGTAGATGTTGAATTTCCCTGAAGATGAGTTGCTTCAACAATATGGGAACTATTCCAAACAGAAGCACCATCGGTATAAAACCTAAGATTACCAGCGTTATCAGAAATAGTTGCAACTCCTTCGTTAGTTATCATTGCACCACCTGATAGAGCAATTGGAGTTCCACTATTAAAATCGACTCCGGCATTTTGCCCAAAATACCAAACATTTCCTTGGTTCTGGGAAAAAACATTAAAAGCTAGAAAACTAGCAATAAAAAATAATAAGATTTTTTTCATAATTTAAAAGTTTTAAAATTTATAATTTGGTTAATTGCCAACAATGGTATAACAATAAAATATTATAAAATATGCTCAACCCCTGTAGTGTGCATATTTTCCCCTGTGATGTACATTTTTTTCCATAAACTGGAAAAGTCCCCTCCTAAGCTTACCAAATGAAAACAAGTATGAACCAAACAATGTATTGTATTAATATTATACGCATTAGGAGGTTGTTTGCAATTACGAAGGAGAAAATATTGATGCAATCTGATAATTCTAAACCGTCAATTGTGAGGAACATAATGACGTAACAATATGTTATTTTATTGATAAATTACTTCGCTACGCTCGTAATGACGATAAATAAGAAAATATTAATTCTTGCCCATAAGTTCAAAAAACCTATCTTTTCGTTTTTTAGACAATGGTACTGTTGTATTATTTGACATAACAATAGCATTATCATTACTACTGTATTTTAATACATGTTTAATATTTATAATATGAGATTTATGTGGTCTGAAAAAGCCTTCGTTAGGTAAAAGTTTTTCAATTTCAACTATTTTCTTAGAAACATACAGGTCATTGGAATTTTCAATTAAAATTTTTGAATAACTACCATCTGCTTCAATTCTAATTAACTTGTTTACTTCAATAAACTCAATATTTTTTCCTGTTGAAATTTGAATTCTTTTTGATATGCCGTTTGTTTGAAACTCTTTAATGAATTTATTTAAATTTGCTTTTTCCTGATCTTTTTCTTTCCGTTCTTTTATTTTTTTCACTACTGCACCAAACTCATCAATATCAACTGGTTTCATTAAATAATCTATGGCATTATATTTAAATGCTTTAATAGCATAATGATTATAAGCAGTTATAAAAACAACTTCAAAATTTATGTTTTCAATGCTTTCCAGCATTTCAAAACCACTTCCTCCCGGCATTTCAACATCCAGAAATACAATATCCGGTTTCTTTGTATTTATTTCTTTTATTCCTTCCAATACAGAGTTTGCAGTTCCAATGATCTCAATATCCTTACTACAAAAATCATTTATAATAATTATAAGAGAATCAATTGCGTCACTCTCATCATCAATTAAAATTGTTCTAAGTTTTTCCATTAATATTTTAGTTAAACTTTTAGGGCTTAAATATACTAATATTTCAGATATACTAATGCTTTAAATATGTCAAAATTTTAAATATGCGGAAGTGTTATTTCAACTTTGGTTCCTATACCTTTATTATTCTTATCAACAAGATCGGTATATGTAATTCTGGTATTAAAATTATGTAAACTGTTTATTAAATTCAATCTCGACTCAGTTATACTGGTACCCATTGACTTATGACCTTTTCTCGTATTAGCATTAATTTCAGCCGAACGTTTTCTTCCTACCCCGTTATCTTCTATTACACATAAGATATGGTCTGCTTTTTTTATTAATTCAATTTTCACATACCCGGAAATCTCTTTATGCATTATGCCATGCCAAATTGAATTTTCAACATAAGGCTGAATTAAAAGTGTAGGTACTTTATTTTTTTGTTGATCGATTTCAGAATCAACTATTATCTTATATTGAAACTTTTCCTTAAACCTTAATGATTCCAGTTCCAAATATAAATTCAGAGCATTAAGTTCATCTGCAAATGGAATAGAATCGTGTCTTGAATTCTCCAATGTTTGCCTCATTAGGTTTGCGAATTTTGCTAAATATTTATTAGAGTCCTTTCTATTGTTCTTTAATATAAAATGTTGAATAGAATTTAAGGAGTTGAAAATAAAATGAGGATTCATTTGCTTCCCTAAGGCTTGTTGCCTGTATTTATTTAGTTCTTGTTTTAACTTCTCTCTTTTTCTTATATTGTTAATCCTGGAAATGTATACAGCTAATACTATTAAAACAAAAGTTAATGCTAATAATGTATAAAACCACCATGTATTCCAAAAAGGAGTATTAATTATAAAATGAACAGTAACTGGATTTGTACTTTTGTATCCATCTTCATTAACAGCATAAACAGAAAAAATGTAACTGCCCGGTTTTAACGATGGATATCGCACTTTATTAATATTAGATGATACCCACCTATTGTCAATTCCTGATAGTTTATACAAATATTTTACATTTCCTGCATTTTTATAATTTAATCCAACAAAATCAATTGTAATTGAATTTTGATTATAAGGTAAAATATAATTATCTTTTAATACTGTATCTTTCTCCATAATTGAGATTCTGGTTATGTACACGGGAGGAAAGAATTTATTTTGCAGATATAGTGTTTTATTAAAAAACGAAAGACCTTTATCTGTTCCAACATAAACTGTATCATTCACAACAATAACATCATTTACTACTTTAGAAGCTATGCCATGCACCTCATTAATAACCTGAATATCTAATTGTTCATTTTCCGTAATAATTATTTTATTAAGTCCGTTGAATGTTCCCGCCCAAATAATATCATTATCAAAAAATAAAGATGATACTGTGTTATCTGATAAACCGTCACTTTTAGTTATTTGAAGAATAGTGTCTTTTTTCATTATTATTAAACCAACACCTTTTGTTGCTATGTATAAATTTTTATTATTATCTATAATTATATCATTAATTTTATATGACAATAACTTGTCCTTATCACCATAATACTCAATTTTTCCTCCCGAATATTTCCATAAGCCATCTTTACAGCCTAACCAAATTAAACTATCATTTAAAAATAACATCTTAAAAGGCTTTAAAGAAACATTACCATCTATACGTGATACATAAACAACTGTGTCATTTTTTATTTTTATTAAATTTTCATCAATAATCCATGAAATATTATTTTCCAGACAGTAAATATCCTTAACTCCTTGCCATCCTCCAAATTTATTATTATTGATAAGATTTCTTTGTTTAAAGCAATTTGTGATAACATTTTCTACTTGATGTGCCGCTCCATAACATATAGATGTATCAAATGAATTGTATTTTAAGACATGTATAAAACTCGCATTTTCCATCTTGAATTCTTCTAATTTCCTTTTATAAGAATTTATATATTCATTACTTGTTGTAAACCATACTTTGCTATTTAAGCCTTTTTCAATACAATTTATCTTATTTGAACTTAAGCCATCATTTGTAGTAAAAGTGTTAATATTTCTTGTTGAGTAATAGTAAACTCCATTTAAAGTAGTAATCCATGTTCCATTCTCATTATCAAACAAAACCGAGCTAACAGTTTTATCTTTTAAATAATGAATAGGAGTACTGTTTAAATCTGATTTTTTAAAACAATTTACGCCACCATTATAATGACCAACCCACAGATTATTTGCTTTATCAATACTTAACCACACAATATAATTATCCATTTCAAATACATCAAAATCACAGTTCTCTATTTGAATAATTGAAGTATTTGAAGCAAAAAATATTTTATTTTTATTTTTAATACTATATTCCCTAGCTGTATATCTTATCTTATTCAATATATCTGTTTTTATTAATCTGCTAGTCTTATCAATAATTTGAATTGCCTCATTTAACGAATAGTTTACCCTGCCAATCAAAACAGTATTATCCTTTATATACAGTTGAACTGTGTTATCAGTTTTAATATTATAAATTGAACCATCCTGTTTAATAATAATAACTCCTTGTGATGTTGTGCCTAAATAAACTACATCATTAGAATCAACAAAAAAAGATAGTTTGGAAACTCTACATGTGTTTTTTAAATAATTACGCAAAACATCATTGTACTTGTAGGTATAAATTGAGTCATTAAAAAAATATGAAAGCTTATTTGAAAAAGATAAAAACCAAATTCTACATTTATTATCTTCAAACAAATAAGTTATTCCGTTATCCGGTAATCCATCGCTAAGGTTATAATTTTTAAATTCATATCCATCATATCGGCTAACACCATTATCGGTACCAAACCAAATATAAGCTTTAGAATCTTGCATTACATGATATACCTCATTGCTAGGCAAGCCATCATCTGTAGAAAAAAACTTGTAGTTAGGGCTTTGAGGAAAACATATAATTGGAAATAATATTAAAGAAAATACTATTAAAAATTTAGTCATTATCTGAGAATTACGTATTCAAATTTTCAAGATATCCTGTCATAATTTTTTGAATGTATTTTCAACAACAATTTTAATATTTCTATTTATATTTCAACCAGGCTTCACTTGAGCCTATTTTGGCTATTTGGTTTAATGCATCTTGTTTGATGTCAAAACAACTATAACAAACTGCATGCAACGAACCGATTTTACCAAATTTTTGAGCATCATAACCTTCGCCGCGTAGCTTATTTACTAATTTATCGGCATTATTCTCACTACTAAAACATCCGGCAACAACATAATATTTTTTACCTGATGGAGTATAAGTTTCAACTGCTTCTACTTCTTCTACCTCTTCCACTTCTTCAATCCCTTCACTTGTTTCTTCAACTACCTCGTCAGTTTCCACTACTTCATCAACATTTACAGTATCGCTTGTTGACACAAGGCTTGTATCCGTTTCCTCTTCAATTTCAACATTTTCTTCAACTTCATTTTCACTATCTGCAACTATTTTATGTTCCCTGTGTTCTATGTCAACTTTAACTTGTTTGTTACAATCAATAAATGGTAGCTTTACATATTTACATACAATTTCAGGTTTTAAAAATGCAAAACCATAACCTCCACCAGCAATTACAACAATTATAATAATTAACCAAAGCCACCATTTAGATTTTTTCTTTTCTCCTTTTTCTTTAATTTTTTTCTCTTTTTTCTTAGGTTTTTCCTTTTTTTGTTTAGCTTTTTCTCCTTTTACCGGTTCTTTAATTTTGCTATCACCTTCCTTTTTTTCTACAGGAATTGTTTCGGTTTTTTCATCTTTTTTCTCATCACTTGGTGGTGGTGGTGGAGTTTCCTGTTTTTCTTCTTTAACAGGAGGAGGTGGAGGAACTTCCTGCTTTTTTTCTTTTTCCTTTTGGGAATTTTTCTCTTTTTCTATTTCTTTTGGCTTATCGTCAGCAACAGCTTTTTCAGGTTCCTTTTTTTCTTCTTTTACAATAGGAGGAGGAACAACTTCCTGTTTCTCGTCTTTTTCTTTTTTGGGAGCTTTCTCTTTTTCTATTTCCTTTGGCTTTTCGTCAGCAACAGCTTTTTCAGGTTCCTTTTTTTCTTCTTTTACAATAGGAGAAGAAACAGGTTCTTGTTTTTCTTCTTTTTTATCAGCTTTTGGAGTACCTTTTCCTTTATCATCCTGAGAAAATTGCAGTTTTCCTTTTTCATCTTTTAAAATACTTCCAATTCCTTCAAAAATAAATGGTTTTCCATCATCAAGTATTTTATTAATTTGCTCAATAAATTCTGTTAATTTTTGTTCGGCATTGGCTTTATCAATATTTTCTTTTTCAGCAATAAAATTAATTAATAAATCATCATTAAATTTTAAATACTCATTAAAATAAATTGTGCCTGTATCCTTTTTTTTCATAAAAGCACCAAATCCGGGAACAATAACTCTTTCATTATTGCTTAAAAGCTCAACCATCAATTTGTTCATAATCTGCTAGTTTGTGTAATAATTAAGTGAAAAAACAATTAATCTGTTGTACTAAAAATACGAATATAAATTTAAATAGAAATATTTTTATGAAAATATTTATCATAAATTATAAGATATGGGAAAAAATATGTAATATTGCGGTCAATTTTTTTTAAATATAGGTATAATTTAAAATCTTTACAGTAATGGATTTAATGAAAATAACGGAGAACGAATTTAAAGTTGAAAATAATGTTCCACAGTTTAAAAGTGGCGATACTGTAACAGTTCACTATAAAATTAAAGAAGGCAACAAAGAAAGAGTACAGCAATTTCGTGGTGTTGTTATCCAAAGGAAAGGCACAGGAACATCAGAAACATTTACTATCAGAAAAATGTCAGGTAGTTTTGGTGTAGAAAGAATATATCCTGTTTTCTCTCCTTTTATTGATAAAATAGAAATTAATAAAGTTGGAAAAACACGTAGATCAAGGATTTATTATTTACGTGGATTAACCGGTAAAAAAGCAAGAATTAAAGAAAAAAGAGTTTAACAATTTTCAACATTATATAGTAAAGAGCCTCGAATTATTTTGAGGCTTTTTTTGTGCGTTTTATTCATTCTACATTCATTATTGAATATTTTACATTCTACATTTTTCAAATATTTGGTATTCAAGAGAAATATTGAATTTAGAATTATGAATGTAAAATGTAGAATTAATTCTAAAATCAATATAAGTAAATAATTTATTTTAACTCTGTGAACAATTACGTTTTTCACATTGTTAAGTCTTAGATATTTAGACACATACAAAAACCGAGTAAGGAGGCTTTTTTCTTAATATTTGTTAGTTTTTAACATCTTAGTACAAGCCCAAACCAGCAGAGGTAATCCGGCTCAAATAGAAAATTAATCTCCCTGAATATCTACATATTATAATTTTTGTTGAAAAAAAATTCATTTTTTGTGATTACCATTTCCATTTTTAAGACACACATAAATATAGAGGGTGTTTATTAATGTAAAATTCATTGTTGCCGTTGCATTATTTAGACTCGTTATAAATTTAAAACAGGATATCAATACTACAAAGGGATTACGAAAAGTGTTGATGTAAAAGCTTAATTTTTAGAACCTTTACAAAGTTATTGACGTATACATTATATTTAATTACAAATATATATAAGCTAAATTATTTTATTATGAAAAAACTATCTCAAACAATCATTATATTTTTATTATCAAATATTATTTCATTTTCGCAAATAACATTTGAAAAAACTATTGGAGATATTGCCTTTCAACAAGGTTGGTCAGTACAACAAACAAATGACGGGGGCTATATAATAGGAGGAGATACATATATAGGAAGTGAATGTAAAATATATCTTGTAAAGACAGATCAATATGGCGACACTGTTTGGACAAGAACTTATGGCAATCATCAGTGGGATGATTTGCCTTATTTGGCTTTTCAAACAAATGATGGAGGATATATTATAGGTCCAACATATTGCTCAAATTCTGCCGCAGATACATTAGATTTGTATTTAATAAAAACAGACCAATTAGGAAATATTGTATGGGAAAAGAAATATGACAATAATGGAAATGATGATATAGGCAATTATCTACAACAAACTTCTGATAGTGGTTTTGTTTTGGTTGGATCTTCTACAAATGAAACAACAGGAAATTCAAGTGTGTATGTAATTAAAACAGACCCAAATGGAAATGTACAATGGGAAAAAACAATACAGGATTCTATAGGTATAACTACTATACAAGAATTAGAACAAGGTGGTTATATTATGTGTGGTGTTGAAGTAATGACTTTGAATTTTGTTTTGATAAAACTTGATACAATTGGAAATATAATATGGAACAGAACATATAATAAAAATTTAAGTCCGGGTTATCCTTTTTTAACCGTTAGACAAACTTCAGATTCCGGATTTATATTATTTAGCTCAACTACATTAAGTAGTAATACTTATAGTTATCTTTTTAAAACAAATGATAATGGTGATTCTTTATGGGCCAAGACTACTTTCCAAAATGCGGGCTTTTTTTGTGGAGAACAAAATGATGACGGGGAATATATTATGACAGGAGGTATTGATAGCGGAAATAGTGATTTTGACCTATTTATTGTAAAAACAGATACAAGTGGTAATTATTTATGGAATAAAACTTTTGGAGATTCATACGACGACTACGGTTTATATATTAACCAAACTAATGATGGAGGTTGCATTGTAACAGGCATAAAAAATTATGGCTCAGGCAATAGTGATATTTATTTGATAAAAACTAATGAAAATGGTTTTGTGAGAATAAATGAAATACTTAATAAAGAAGAATCATTTCAAATTTATCCAAACCCATTTAATGAATTCATTAATATAAGAACAGGAAAAAAAGATATATCAGTTAAAATATATAATATGAAAGGACAATTGCTAAGTACATATTCTGTTGAAAATAGGAAGAATAGTATTATGGAAATAAATACGTCAAAATATCCTAAAGGATTATACTTTATTAAAGTAAATACTATTGATTCTTATAAAATAACAAAAATAATTAAACAATGAAAACACAAATTTTTCTATTAGTATTAATAATATCAATTTTATGTTTAGCTTCTAATTGTAAAAAAGAAGAGCCAATACCAATAGAGTTTATCCCATTAAATCAGGAATTTCTATCTTATTTTGCATTTCCCGTTGGTAGTTGGTGGGTGTATGAAGAGATGGCTTCAGGAATGACAGATAGTATATATGTGACAAAATATGAGTTGTTAGAAATTGAAGATAAAAAAGATGATATAAATTATATTGCTTTATCTTATCATTTAAAAAATTCATATAATGAATATTACTTTTCAGCAGGACCAAATCCTCATTTTATTTCGAATGATACACTATTTATATTTAAAGAAGCGTATAACATAGGAAATTGTACATATACTGCTATACGTTTATTTTATTCAAAAAAAAATGATAACCCTTTTTCTATTAATGAAAATACTTTCATAAAAAATATATACGATACTCTCATTATTGGTAATACTTCTTATAATGATGTTTATCAAATAGAAAATAAAAATCAAGAATATGGAAATCAAATAAAAAGTGAGTATTATGCAAAAGGCATTGGAATAATAATAAAAACATATTTTGATGGAAAAATTTTTGAACTTAAAAACCATTTTATTAATCAATAAAAATTGTAATTATGAAAAAGATTTTTAAAGATTTTATTACAGTGAAGAAAATACTTATTACTATCCTGTTAATGGATATACAGGTCAGTTTCATTTAAAAAAACTTGATACAATAAATCATATAATGGCAGGTACATTTTGGTTTGATGCAATTGATACATTATCTGGAGATACTGTACAAATAAGACAAGGAAGATTTGATGTTACGTTCCTTTAAAATAATTTACTATGAAAAAAATAATTACAATCTTTTCGTTCATTTTAATGTGTATTTTTCTCTGCAGCCTCAGCAATTGCAAGAAAGATCCTGACCCTACACCCCAACTACCACCCGAAACACAGCAAGGAAAAAATACTTTCGGGTGCCTGGTGAATGGGAAAGTGTGGTTACCGAAGGGTGCAGGTCTTGTGTGGGGTATCCAATCCCAATATTATACTGGAATAATTTCTATTTTTACAACCAATGTAGAATTAATACCACGACCATATATCCAATTACAATTTGCAAGAGTATATAAAGATACGGCATTTACAATTAAGAATTATACTAATGAAAAAGATTTTCAAAGATTTTATTATAGTGAAGAAAATACTTACTATTATCCTGTTAATGGATATACAGGTCAGTTTCATTTAAAAAAACTTGATACAATAAATCATATAATGGCAGGTACATTTTGGTTTGATGCAATTGATACATTATCTGGAGATACTGTACAAATAAGACAAGGAAGATTTGATGTTACGTTCCTTTAAAATAATTTACTATGAAAAAAATAATTACAATCTTTTCGTTCATTTTAATGTGTATTTTTCTCTGCAGCCTCAGCAATTGCGAGAAAGACCCTGACCCTACACCCCAACTACCACCCAAAACACAGGAAGGTAAAAATACTTTCGGGTGCCTGGTGAATGGGCAAGTATGGCTTCCAAAAGGCGGGGGACTATTAATTGGTCTTGCTTGTGATTATTCACAAGGTACTTTACTAATTAATGCAAATAACGGCAATACAGATGAAAGTATAAAAATTAATCTATTAATTAATGATACTGGTATGATTGAAATAAATGGAGAACAAAATCAGAATATTTATTATAGAAAAGGATTAAATTATTTTTATGCTGATTCTTTAAGCATTGGTTATCTTACAATTACAAAACTTGATACAATAAACAAAATAATTGCCGGTACTTTCTATTTTGATGCAGTAAAAAACACAACCCGGTATGAAATACGGGAAGGAAGATTTGATTTAAAATTATATAATTAAACCCTTTAAAACTATTTATATTATGAAGACAAATTTCCTAATTTTAATATTCCTTATATTGGTATTGTTTACTAAAGCACAAATTACTTTTGAGAAAACCTATGGAGGTATATACCACGACAGAGGATATTCTGTGCAACAAACAAACGATAGTGGATATATTATTACCGGTAGTTATGGTGACAGTATTGTTAATCTGGCTTACTTGATAAAGACTGATTCATTAGGTGATACATTGTGGACTAAGACTTATTCTGGAAATCCATGTAGTGAAGGATACTCGGTACAGCAAACAAATGATGGAGGATATATTGTTGCCGGAATAATATATAATCACCTAATTGACAGCTTATCTACTGACAGTTCATTTACAAACGTATATTTAATAAAGACAAATTCTTTAGGTGATACACTGTGGACTAAAACTTATGGGGAAACAGGTGATGATTATGGACAATCTGTTCAACAAATTAATGATAACGGCTATATTATTGCCGGATATTCTACAAGTGATATTATTCTTATAAGAACAGATATTAACGGTGATACTTTATGGACTAAAACTTATGAGGGTAGTGAAGGACGTTCAGTCCAGCAAACCAATGATAATGGTTTTATTATTACCGGTTACATATGGAGTTTAGGAGAAGATATTTACCTGATAAAAACAGATTCCAATGGCGATACTTTATGGACAAGAACTTATGGTAAATCAGGTTGGGAGTCTGGATATTCTGTAAGGCAAACCAATGATAATGGTTATATAATTACAGGTTCTACTGATATTGAAGCAGGAAATACTGATGTATATCTCATAAAAACAGATACTAATGGAGATACTTTATGGACTAAAACTTATGGGGGCAGCTTTCATGATCGTGGTCACTCAGTTCAGCAAACTAACGATAATGGATATATTATTGCCGGTTTTACTGACTACAGTTCTGGTGCAATAGATGCTTGCCTTATTAAAACAGATGAAAATGGTGATACATTATGGACTAAAACTTATGGAGGTAATACTTTAGATTGGGCATGTTCAGTTCAGCAAACTAATGATAATGGGTATATTATTGCTGGTTTTACTAACAGTTTTGGTAACTCAAACGATATATACCTGATTAAAACTGATGAAAATGGGAATGTTTTTTTAGGTGTTGATAATATTATTAGATCTATTAAATTGGTACAAATATATCCCAATCCAAACAATGGCATATTTAATTTAAAAATAGAAAAAGATATTGGGAGTATCGAAATATTTAATATATATGGTCAGATTATTTATGCAAAACAATTCAAAAAGAAAACTAAGAATATTTCTGAACAAATTGATTTATCAAATTACATAAAAGGTATTTATTTTCTAAAAGTATTTACAGAAAAAAAAGTTCACACGGAGAAAATTATTATTGAATAACAAGTTAAAGATAGGGTTAACGATATTTTTTATACTATTCCTGTAAATCCCATAAAAGCAAGAGCAAGAATACCGGCCACTAATAATGCTGCAGGAACTCCCTGCATTCCTTTTGGTACTTTTACAAGGTCTAACTGCTCGCGTAATCCTGCAAAAATAATTAAAGCAAGTGCAAATCCAAGAGAATTGCCAATTGAATATAAAACACTCTCTAAAAGATTCATGTCTTTTTGAATAACAAGTATTGCTACTCCAAGTATAGCACAATTGGTTGTTATAAGAGGTAAGAAAACGCCTAAAGCCTGATAAAGCGATGGACTTACTTTTTTCAATATTATCTCAACCATTTGAACTAAAGATGCTATAACCAAAATATAGGAAATAGTTTGTAGATAAGCAATATCTAATGGAATTAGTATTTTTGTTTGAATAAGCCATGTAACAATAGTGGCTAATGTCATTACAAATAAAACAGCTCCTCCCATCCCTGCTGCTGTAGATATTTTATTGGAAACACCCAAAAATGGACATATTCCAAGAAATTGTGTAAGAACAATGTTATTAACGAATATAGCTGATATAATAATAATTATATATTCCATAATAATTAAATTTTAAGATGATTTATTTAGTTTTCTCATTAAAGCAATTAGATATCCTAACACTATAAATGCTCCGGGAGGGAGTACAAATACAAGTATTCCTCCTGCTTCAATAAATTTATAACCAAAAATAGCGTTACTACCTAATATTTCTCTAATACCTCCTAATAGTGTAAGTGCAAAAGAAAATCCCAAACCCATACCAAGTCCATCAATAATTGATGAAATTAAATTGTTTTTTGATGCAAAAGCTTCTGCTCTGCCAAGTACAATACAGTTAACAACAATTAAAGGAATAAATAATCCAAGTTGTTCATGTAATGGCTGTAAATATGCTGCCATTGATAAGTCAACAATTGTTACAAACGATGCTATAATTACAATAAATGAAGGTATACGAACTTTGTTGGGAATAAAATTTTTCACTAAAGAAATTACAAGATTTGACATAACTAAAACAAATGCCGTTGCCAATCCCATACCTAGTCCATTAATAGCAGATGTTGTTACTGCAAGCGTTGGACATAATCCAAGAAGTAAAACAAATACAGGATTTTCTTTAATAAATCCTTTTGAAAAATTTTTAAATTGATTCATTTATAATTCCTCCTTTATTTTTTATTATCTGTAAATGTATCGTAAGCTCTTTGAATTGCATCCAAAAAAGCCCTTGATGATATTGTTGCTGCTGTTATGGCATCAATATCTCCTCCATCTTTTGAAACGGTAAAATTTGATGTGCCGGGATTTTTGCCATTAATATAACTGGACTGTTTATTTTCATTGTTAAACCATATGCCCATTTTGTCTCCTAAACCTGGGGTCTCTTTGTGTTCAAGAACTTTATAGTTAATTATATTATCTTTTGTATCAAAACCTACAATTATCCATATTTTACCACTAAAACCATTATCTGTATATGTTTTAATTGCCGTTCCAACTAGTTTATCTTCTTTTATTGCTTCATAAAAAATAACTGAATCTTTACCTGTTTTAGGCATTAAACTAAATGTATTCAAATTATCGAATTCTGGAACCACCTCGCTTATTGCATTTTCTAATTTTTGTTTTTTAGCAATTTCAATAGGTTCTTTTGTCATTTCATACACATAACCCAATGCAGTAGAAGCTATTGCCGTTACAAGAAACAGGGTTGATACCATATTGAAAAATGTAGATTCTTTTTTAGCCATATTTTTTAAATTGTTAATTTATTATTGTTTATTGTTTAATATTTTCATTTGTTTTTTTGTGCTGTTTTTCTTGAACTTATAAAAATTGCTGTTAATTCTTTCGACTCTTTATATAAAGGTGTTCCTTTTTCTTTTTGCAAAAGTCCTTCATCAATAATAAATTCCAACCAAAATGATGTTTCGTCAGCCTCTTCTATAACAATACTTATTTTTGATATAAAACTTGCTTTTGATTGTGCAACACAGCATGCTCTATAATTAGCAGCAACCGAAGTTGAACATTTTATTAATTGATATCTTATATGATTACCGAGTGGAGTATTGGGTAGGGCCATAGCTAATTTTATACATCTATGAGCAAATTCTTTAGTTCTTTTTTTTAATTCTTCAGAATTCATATTTAAGTTATTAATCAATAGTCAATAAACAATAATCAATTTATTTTCTCTCCAAAACGTTTTGGTTTAAAACCTTTGTTAATTAATGGTACAAATGCATTCATTATTAAAATTGCAAATGAAACACCTTCAGGGTATGCACCAAATACTCTTATTAATACTGTTATTACTCCTATTCCAACACCAAATATCAACATACCCTTTCCTGTCATTGGAGACGTTACCATATCTGTTGCCATAAATATTGCTCCAAGCAAAACACCTCCTGTTAAAATATGGAAACAAGGGTCAGCATATTGTTCGGGATTAATACCATATAATATACCTGTGAAAATTGCTATCGAACCAATCATTGCCACAGGAGTATGCCATGTAATTATTTTTCTGAAAAGCATGTATAAGCCTCCTAATATTATAGCTGCAGCTGATATTTCTCCAAGCGAACCTCCCATTTGTCCCAAAAACATATCGGAATATGAAGTAGGCAGATTGCTCATAAGGTCAGAGAATTTATCTCCTTTTGCAAGACCTTCTTTAATAATTGCAAGTGGGGTTGCCCCTGTTTCTGCATCAATCCCTGAAAAATTTAAAACACTAATTTTAGGCCAGCTTGTCATTTGAACAGGGAATGAAATAAGCATAAAAACCCTGCCTACTAACGCCGGATTAAAAGGATTATTTCCTAATCCGCCAAACGACATTTTACCAATACCAATGGCTACTAAACTACCTATAATAATAATCCACCAAGGTAAATTACTTGGAACATTAAAGGCTAAGAGCATTCCAGTAATAATAGCAGAACCGTCAAATACCGTAGTTTTACCTTTTATCAAGAATTTTTGTATCAACCATTCAAATATCAAAGCCGATACAACTGCTATTAAGGTTACCCTAATAGCTCCCAATCCAAAATAATAGATAGAAACGGCTAGTGCCGGTATCATTGCAAGTATTACTCCATACATGATTTTTTTAACGGAGTTATCGCTATAATCATGTGGAGAATGCGCTACTGTGAAAAAATTTGTACTCATTATTTTTGTTTTTCTCTTTTTATTCTCATTATGTTAGCTTTTCCTAATCGGATATAATCTAATAAAGGTCGTTTTGACGGACAGGTATAGCTGCAAGAGCCACATTCCATACAATCTAATGCTCTTTCTTTTTCAAGCATTTCCCAGTCGCTTTTTTCTGCGTGTTGCATTAATAAGTATGGTTCAAGTCCCATTGGGCATACTGAAACACATTTTGCACATCTTATACAGTTTTGTATTTCGTAACGTTTTGCCTCTTTTTTGTTTATTATTAAAATGCCCGATGTTCCCTTTGTTACTGGTATATCTATTGTATTAAGTGCTTTTCCCATCATTGGTCCGCCACTAATAACTTTTCCTGTATCCTCAGGTAATCCTCCTGCTGCTTCAATTAATTGTCTTACTGAAGTACCAATTCTAACAAGGAAATTTGAAGGTCTAACAAGTGATTTTCCTGTAACAGTAACAATTCTTTCAAACAATGGTTTGTTTTTTTGAACTGCTTCATAAACTGCGTAAACCGTTCCTACATTATGAACAACTGTTCCTACATCAATAGGTAATCCACCTGATGGTACTTCTCTTTTTATACAGGCTTTTATTAATTGCTTTTCACCTCCTTGCGGATATTGAACCTTTAATTTAACAATTTCAATTCCCAATCTGTTATCTGCAAGTTTTTGCATATACTTAATTGCGTCAGGTTTGTTGTTTTCAATGCCAATAATAGCTTTGTCAACATTAAGTGCTTTCATTAGAATTTTTGTTCCAATAATTAATTCATCACCTTTTTCCATCATCAGTTGATGATCGGACGTAAGATAAGGTTCACACTCCACACCATTAATTATCAATACATCGGCTTTTTTGCCTTTTGGCAGTGATAATTTAACATGTGTTGGGAATGTAGCTCCGCCAAGTCCTACAATACCTGCCTCTAATATTTTGTTTATTATCTCTTCAGAGTTTAAATTGATTTGTTTTTGAATATTTGTTGAACGCTCAATGCTTTCTTCCCATTCATCGCCTTCAACATTAATGATTACGGATGTACGTTTGTAACCACTGCTGTCCATTACATTATCAATTTTTGCAACAGTTCCGGATACAGAAGAATATATGTTTGCTGATACAAAACCACTACTTTTGGCTATTAATGTACCAACTTTAATTTTATCCCCTTTTTCTACTACCGGACTTGCAGGAGCGCCAATATGCTGTGATATTGGGATAGAAACTATTTTAGGCAATGCTAAAACTTCAATTGCCTTTCCTGCAGAAATTTTGTTTTCTGACGGATGAACGCCTCCTTTTGGAAATGTTTTTGCCACTTTTTTACCTCCTACGTTTATTTAATTATCTTTAGTCTCGGTTTTATCCTCAACTTTGACTTCTGCTTTATTCTCAGTTTCTGCTACCTTTTCTGTTTCTTTTTTAGCTTCTTCATTTTTATCGATTACAGGTTTTTCTTTGCGTGGTGGAAAATTTAATTCATGAATAGCACCTGTTGGGCATTCTAAAACACATTTTCTGCATAACTTACATTTTTCATAATCAATGTATGCTTTGAAATTCTCCATAACAATGGCATCAAATTTACATACTTTTACACATTTACCACAACCTATACAAGCAACTTCACATGCTTTTTTAGCAATACCGCCTTTATCTTCGTTAACACAGCTAACAAAAATTCTGCGACTCTTTTTACCTACATTTCTTAATTCTATAATATTTTTAGGACATGCTACAACACAAGCGCCACAAGCAGTACAGTTTTTTTCCGATACCACTGGTAATAATGTTTTTTCGTCAATGTAAATTGCATCGAATTTACATACCGCAACACAGTCGCCCATGCCAAGACATCCATATGGACAATCGGTATCGCCTCCATACAAGCTATTTGCAATAGCACAAGTTTGTACTCCGTCAAATTTATTTGTGCGTTTACGATATTCCGGTGAACCCGAACATCGTATTACTGCAAGCATTGGCTCTTTTTCCGAGACTTCCTTTCCAAGAACTTTAGCAACATCTGTCATACAATCGTTACCGCCTACTGGACAAAATAAACTGTCAAGATCATCTGCTTTAACACATGCTTCTGCAAATCCTCTGCAACCGGGGTATCCACATCCACCGCAATTTGCTCCGGGCAAGACTTCTTCAACTTCGTCAATTCTTGGATCTTCTACTACTTTAAATTTTTGTGCTATTAAATATAATATTACCGATAATACAATTCCTAATGAACTTATCGAAATAATTGTGTATAATACAATGTCACTCATCTTTTAATAATTTATATTATATTGTTTTCTTAATGTAAATGAAAAAGTTTTTTTAAACTTGTCTTTTAATCTATATAAAATTATATAATATGGTATAAGTATAAGTATTGATAAAAGACCGGCAAGACCTTCGCTTTTAGATACCGATAATGTTATAATTAAAGTTAAAAATAATACTATAAAAGGCATAATGTATCCAAGAAATAATGCTTTAAACCCTAATCCCTGATGTAAAATTACCTCAACATGTTCGCCAATTGAATATGTTGTTCGGTTATTATTGTGAATTTCAATAATTTTTTCCTGCATTTCTGATGTACTACACATACCTTTTGCTTTGCAAGATGCACATGCCGATATTGCCATAATACTAACTTTGACAATGCCTTCATCAATACTATCAATTATTCCCTTATGTACTATTTCATTAGATGAAACCATAAATATAAACTCGTTATTTTAATAACAAATGTATAATTATTAGAGTAATTAAAAGATTGTTAAAATGTTTTTAAAAACATAAAAATTTAATTTATTCTGAATTTAAATAAGAGTTTGCAAAAAAATAAAAAACCCTTTCAAAAAAATGAAAGGGTTTTATATAATATTTGAATGTTTATAATTACATCATTCCCGGCATTCCGCCACCCATTCCTCCCGGAGGCATCATTGGTGGATCATCTTCTTTTTCATCAACAATAATACATTCTGTAGTTAACAACATGCCCGCAATTGAAGCAGCATTTTCAAGAGCAATTCGTGTAACTTTAGTTGGATCAATTACGCCTGCTGCAAGTAAATTTTCATACTTCTCTGTTCTTGCATTAAAACCAAAATCATCTTTTCCTTCTTTCACTTTCTGAACAACAACAGATCCGTCCATTCCTGCATTTTCAACAATAATTCTCATTGGCTCTTCAATAGCTCTTTTTATAATCTGAATTCCTGTTGTTTCATCATCGTTTTCTCCTTTTAGTTCATCAATTGCTTTAATAGCTCTGATAAAAGCAACACCACCACCCGGTACAATTCCTTCTTCAATAGCTGCTCTTGTTGCGCTTAATGCATCGTCAACTCTGTCTTTCTTTTCTTTCATTTCAACTTCGCTTGCTGCACCAACATACAATACTGCAACACCGCCTGTAAGTTTAGCTAATCTTTCCTGTAGTTTTTCTTTATCATAATCTGATGTTGTGGTCTCGATCTGAGTTTTAATCTGATTTACTCTTGCACCAATATCTTCTTTTTTGCCCACACCATTAACAACAGTTGTGTTTTCTTTATCAATAATTATTTTCTCTGCAGTACCACACATTTCTAAAGTTGCAGTATCTAATTTCAAGCCTTTTTCTTCGGAAACAACAGTAGCTCCTGTAAGAATAGCCAAATCTTCCAGCATTTCTTTTCTTCTGTCACCAAATCCGGGAGCTTTAACAGCAGCAACTTTTAACGAGCCTCTTAATCTGTTTACAACAAGTGTTGCAAGAGCTTCTCCGTCAATATCCTCAGCAATTATCATCAAAGGTTTTCCTTCTTGTGCAGCCGGTTCAAGAACTGACATAAGGTCTTTCATTGTGGATATTTTTTTGTCAGTTAAAAGAATGTATGGATTTTCCAGAACTGTTTCCATTTTGTCAGCATCTGTAATAAAATAAGGAGAAATATATCCTCTGTCAAATTGCATCCCTTCAACAACTTCAACAGTTGTATCAGTACCTTTTGCCTCTTCAACAGTAATTACACCTTCTTTGCCAACTTTTACCATTGCTTCGGCAATAAGTTTACCAATAGTGATATCATTATTCGATGATACTGATGCAATTTGCTCGATCATTGTATTATCATCGCCAACAGGATTGGTTTGTGCTATCAAACTTTCATTAACTTTTTTAACTGCTTTATCAATACCACGTTTCAAATCCATAGGATTTGCTCCTGCGGTAACATTTTTTAAACCAACATTTACGATTGATTGAGTTAAAACAGTAGCAGTTGTAGTACCATCACCTGCATCATCGTTAGTTTTTGAAGCAACTTCTTTAACCATTTGAGCTCCCATATTTTCAGAAGTGTTTGCAAGGTCAACTTCTTTTGCAACAGTAACACCATCTTTTGTTACTTGTGGTGCACCAAATTTTTTGTCTATTACTACATTTCGGCCTTTAGGTCCTAAAGTAACTTTAACGGCATCAGCCAACTGGTCAACACCTTTTTTAAGCAAATCTCTTGCTTCTATATCAAATTTAATTTCTTTTGCCATTTCTTTGATTTTTTATATTATTACTTATTTTTCAAATAATTAAACAATTGCTAAAATATCAGATTGAGACATGATTAAATAATCATCTCCATCGATATTAATTTCTGTACCTGCATATTTTCCGTAAAGAACATTATCACCAACTTTAACTTCCATTTCTTCATCTTTTGTTCCTTTTCCAACTGCAACTACTTTACCTTTTTGTGGTTTTTCCTGTGCAGAATCAGGAATATAGATGCCACTTGCAGTTTTTGTTTCTGCATTATGAGCCTCAATCACTACTCTTAATCCAAGAGGTTTAATTTTAATTTCAGACATATTATTTTAATTTATATAGTTAAACATTATTTTCAACATCCTGCCCTTTTCATAATTTGTGCCAAAAACAAAATCATAAATTAACTTGTTTAAAACAGGACATTATTTCATTATATCTGTTGTTTTATATTTAAAATATTTAAAACTTGTCAGAAAATATGACATACTGTCAGAAAATAAAAATTGCGGAATATTTAACTAGTGTTAAGTCAAAAAAGGGATATGCAAACCGTAACATTATTAAAAGTATTTTACCTCTTTCGACTTTCCTGTTTCAAGCTTTCCAATTTCTGAAATCAGATTATTTGCCAGTCTGCTTGCTCCTATTCTAAATAGCTTGTTATTAAGCCATTCTTCTCCCAGATTATTTTTAACTATTGCCATATAAAGTAAAGCATCATCTGCTGTAGAAATACCTCCTGCAGGTTTGATACCGATCTTATTTTTTGTTTTTTTATAATAATCATTAATGGTTTCAGTCATCACATAAACAGCCTCGGGAGTAGCCGAAGTTTCAAGTTTTCCTGTTGATGTTTTTATAAAATCTGCACCTGCTTCCATTGCTATAATACTTGCAATTCTAATATCATTTAGTGATGGTAAAACTCCTGTTTCAAGTATAACTTTAACATGAGTGTTTTCAACGGCTTCTTTTATAACACCTATTTCAGTAAAAATCTCATTGTATTTTTTTTCCAAAAATGTTCCAATAGAAATTACAATATCTATCTCATCGGCTCCTTTGGCAACTGCCATACGCGATTCTACTGCTTTTATTGCAAGAAATGTCTGTGACGAAGGAAATCCTGCAGTTACGGATGCTATATTTACATTTTCTTTTTTAAGATTTTCTTTTATTGTTTCTACAAGTGTTGGATAAACACAAATTGCAGCTACATCAGGCATATTAGGATATTCCTTTTGTAAATTGTTTACATTTTCACAAAACTTTTTGCCTATAGCTACAGAATCTGTAGAATTTAATGTTGTCAGATCAATAAAATTGAATAGCTTTTTTAAATTCTCAACTGTTTTTAGTTTTGGAATTTCTTTTTTGAGTTTTTCAATTTCCTTTTTAACACGCTCTGAGCTTACTTCCTTTTGGTATGCTTTTAATACTTCCTGCATTTTATTTTGATTTTAAAAATATATTTCAAAGATAAGCTAAATATTATACCCGTAAAAATTCCTGCACAATTTGCAACAAAATCATAAATATCCATACTTCTGCTTACAAAAATATATTCTTGCATTATTTCAATTATGCTTCCATAAACAAGCGATATTATAAAAGATAATATTAATGGGTATTTTGAAAAAATGTTTTGTGTTTTTATTTGATTAAATCCAGCTATCAGCAGACAAGTCAACAAAAAATACATATTAAAATGTATAAATTTATCGAAATGCGGTATTTTAAATTTTGGTAAATTATTAAAGCTATCGCCTGAAATTGAGCTTAACACAAAAACTATTACAGCCCATATTAATGCCAGCCATAAATATTTTATTGATCTTAATCGCATCAGAGATTTTGTAATTTATGCTGTAAAAATACTTCCTATTAAAATTAAATTCAAATATTTGATTGTGATATGTTTCTTCTACAACATCATTACGACAAAAATGAAGCGTCAAAGGTCAGAACAAATTCTTACATACATTATGAATATAAACAAATTTTTTGATAATTTAGCAAGATTATTATAAGTTTCAATATGTCTTATTTTTATATTGAAGAGAAAAAAAACAAAAAACTAATGCAACCATTTATATTTTGAGAGTCTATTAAATACAGGGGAAATATGTGGAGTGATTATGATATTATTAAGGGATGTTTAAAAAACAAGAAAAAAGCACAACTTGCCTTATATAATAAGTATGCTCCTGTATTAAGAGGTATCTGTTTTAGATATTCTTACTATAAACATGACGCAGAAGATATTTTACAGGAAGGTTTTATAAAAATTTTGTCAAATATCATGCGGTTTGAAGAAAAAGGTTCTTTTGAAGGTTGGTTAAAAAGGATAATGGTAAATACTGCAATTACTTACTATAGAAGAAATATTAAAAATAAATTTTCTTATACTATAGATGAGTATGAAGAAAAAATTAGTGTTGATGATATTGAAAAAGACACATTAACAGAAAAAGATATCATTGAAGAAGCTAATTTATCAAAAGATGAATTGATCAATATTATTAATGATTTACCTGAAGGATATAAATTTGTTTTTAATCTTTATGTATTGGAAAATTATAATCATAAAGAAATTTCGGAAACATTAAATATAAATATAAATACATCAAAATCTCAATTATCCAGGGCACGAAAACTATTACAAAAGAAACTTTATGAATACTGTATAAATAAGAAAGAACAATAAAACTAAATGACAGATAATAATAAACATATTGACAAATTATTTCAAGATAATCTTAAGGATTTTAGAATAGAATCCACACAGGAAAATTTAAGCTTGTTTAACAAAACAATTAATAAATATAATTTTTTCCGTTTTAGCTTTAATTCATTTAATATTTACTATTCTATTTTTACTCTTGGCATTGTAATAACTGTTAGCTTGTTGTTCTTCAATCCATTTTCAAATACTGAGGTAAATGACAATACTGAAATAATAAATCATGATATTGAAACTGAAGAAATAATACAAAAGGAAATAAATGTTGAAGATCAAGAATCATTAATAGAAGAAACCAAATTACAAGCAGAAACCCAATCAGGTTTTAATGAAAAAAGCAGTAATGTAATTCCAATAGATATTCTTGAAGAAGAAGAAACAACAGAAGAAAACAATGAAACAGAAACTGATAAAACAATTGAGATACCTAAAGATGAAAATCCATTAGATACAGCTATGGTCATTGTTCATGACACTGTGGTAGTTAAGAAAACAATAATTGTTAGAGACACCGTTACAACAGTTGTCAATAAAAAAAATGATGAAAAGAATAAGAAAAACCAGTAGAATTTAATATGTTAAAACTTATAAGGTTTTCTATTACAATATTTTTACTTGTTATATTTTCTCATAATATACACGCTAATTTTTACTTTCCTCCCGATACTATAAAAACGGATTCTACAAAAATCAAAACATTGATATATGATACAGTCAAAACAGAGAAAATTGTATATGTATATGATACACTGGTTGTTTATGATACAATTTTTGAATATGATACTGCATTTATTAATAAAGAAAGATCAAATTTTAATATTGAGTTGCATGGCTCCGGTTTTACAGTAAATCGCAAATTGAAAATGGAATCTGATGAAAATCAAATTATCGATTACAAAAACTCTTCAGAAATACTAAAACCAGGATATTCATTTGGAGTAGAACTTAATTACAAATACAAAAATTTAATACTCCGTTCCGGTTTAAATTTTTCTGAATATCATGAAAAGGCTGATTATAACTTTATAACATATTCAATAACTCAAATACCGGGAATTGATATTGTGGACAACAGCTATTGGCAAATATTCATAATTGATACGTTTTATCAGGTAATCGGAACTGATACCACTCAGGTAATTGTATCAGATTCAACATGGATAGCAGATATTGATAGTTTAGATATTGTAAATTATGATACTACAACAACCACTAATCAGTATAGTGGTACAAACAAGTATAAATATATTGAAATACCTTTGATTTTCGGAAAAGAAATTTGGAAAAACAATAAATTATCTTTGACAGCTAATACTGGTTTTATCACAGGCTTTCTATTCAAAGTATCCGGCAAAACTATTTTAACACCAAATGAAAATGAAATTATAGAAATTGAAAAATCTCCCTATATCAAAACAAACTTCTTTTTATATGGAGGTTTGAAATTTAAATATTATATTAGCAATAATTTTTCATTTACTGTATCATCAGGATACAAATACATGCTCAATTCATTATACAATAAAAATAATATTTTAACATATAAAACTGATTTTATGAATATTAGATTTGGGTTTGCATATAATCTATAATTTTTTTGTATTTTTAATGCAACCAATTGAAACTTTAAAGTCTTATATATGAAATTTGATATAAATAACTAAAAATTTAAAATTATGAAAAAAATATTTACTATTTTGGCTTTTGCACTTATCAGTTTTGCTGTTCAGGCTCAAAACTGTCAGGCTTTATTTTCAGTAACATCCGATTCATCAGGATTAACAACTTTTGTTGATTTGTCCACAACACAAACAGGAACTATTTTATCATGGTTTTGGGATTTTGGCAATGGTAGTGCATCAACATTACAAAATGTTACTCATCAGTTTACTCCTAACAGCACTAATTTTGTTTGTTTAACAATTGCAACAGATGATAGTTGTGTTTCCACATATTGTGATACACTAATTATTGGTAGTGGGCAGATTCCTTGTATTGGTTTTGGTATGACATATACTTATGGTCATGCTACTTTTGGAAATCCTGGAAATATTGAAGTATCTGTATATGGGGGAACTCCTCCTTATAATTATGCATGGAATAATGGTGCTACAACATCTGATATTATAGGTTTGGCAGCAGGAACATACTGTGTTACTGTAACAGATATGGCTGCTTGTACTCTTACAGAATGTGTAACTATTTGGGAAGATTCGGTTGTTACCCCATGTCAAATATACATAACAGGAAATGTAATTGACGAATCATCAGCAGGAGCTAATGATGGTGCAATTGATATTACAACCCATAACAGTTTAGCGCCTTACTATTATTATTGGAATAATGGAACAACAACAGAAGATATTTCAAACCTTAGTTCAGGAACATATACTGTTATTGTTGAAGATGCAGATAGTTGTACTACTTCTGCAACTTTCTTTGTAGATATTCAGGGAGGACAACAAGGTCCGTGGGATACATTATTTACAAATGTAGTTGACACTTGTATTAGTTTTATTTACGACACAGTATTCGTTTACAATTATTATATGATAGATTCTTTTACTGTAAGTGTTACATGGGCATTACAGGGTAGTGGTCAGATAGCTTACGTAACTGTAGAGTATGCAATTTATCAAAATGGATATAATTGGTTTGTTTTAAGTGTTAATTGTGGCACAAAAGCTATTGAAACTTATTTCGATTTGGTTTATGTCGATAATGCAATTACTAATATAGAAGCCTTGAACAGAATAAACTCAATAAACTTGTATCCAAATCCCGTAAAGGATAATCTTAATATAAGTTTATCATCAATAAAATCAGAAAACACAAGTTTACAAATATTTAATTCAACAGGACAACTTGTGCTACAACAAAATATTGATTTGATTAATGGTCAGAATAATATTAATTTAAATGTGAACCATTTGAATCAGGGAATTTATATTCTTAGAATAAATGAAACAAGCCAACGATTTATAAAATAATTCAATTTAATATGCACTCCTTCGGGGGTGCATTTTTTTTATGAAAAAAGTTATTGTAATATTATTATTCATTTTTTATACCGGAATTTCATATTCTCAAATTTGCCAAGCTGTATTTTTTTATACATCAGATACAACTGGATTAGTAACTTTTACCGATTCATCTACAGCACAAACAGGAACTATTTTATCATGGTTTTGGGATTTTGGCAATGGTAGTACATCAACATTACAAAATGTTACTCATCAGTTTACTCCTAACAGCACTAACTTTGTTTGTTTAACAATCGCAACAGATGATAGTTGTGTCTCTACATTTTGTGATACAGTAATTATTGGTAATGGTCAGATTTCTTGTATTGGTTTTGGTATGACATATTCAACTGGTAATGAAACAGGGCAGGGAAATGATGGAGTAATAAATTTAACGGTATATGGCGGTGTACAACCATATTCTTATGTATGGGATAATGGCATGTATACTCAAAACCTATCCGGTTTAAGTGGAGGAATATATTGTGTTACTGTTACCGATACTATTGGGTGTAATTTAACACAATGTATAACTGTATATGCAGATTCATTAGGCATAATTCCATGTCAACTTAATATTACAAGTATTGTTACAAATACATCCTCGGTAGGAACTAACAATGGTTCAATAGACATTATAATTAATAACGGTTTAGCGCCTTATTTCTTTTTGTGGAACAATGGTGATACAACGCAGAATATTTCTAATCTTGATTCAGGCTTATATTGTGTTTCAATCTTAAGTAGTGATACTTGTACTATCGACACATGCTTTACTGTTTGGATAGACTCTATAATCGACCCGTGTACTAGTTTTTCAGTTAGCTTTAATATAACAAATACTTCAGGAGTAACTGCTGGCAATGGCTCAATAACTACAAATACAGTTGGTGGTACACCTCCTTATACATATATTTGGGACTCCAGTCAGAATACAGCTGACATTCAAAATTTATCTCCCGGCATATATTGCATAACAGTGATAGATATAAATTCATGTGTCTTCAACGATTGTGTGGACGTATTGGTTGACACCTTATTATTTTGTAATGCAGAATTTAATGTAACACCTGCATATTGTCCAAATTGCTTTGGATTCAACGACATCTCCGTTAATTCAGGGAATGTAATATCTTGGTACTGGGATTTTGGCGATGGAAATTCATCTTCACTTGAAACACCTGAACATTTTTATCAGGATTCAGGATACTATAATGTTTGTTTAACAATTCAAACTATTGACAGTTGTGTTAGTACATATTGTGAAAATGTGTATGCTGCCTATAACTTAACAACCTACTCAATCAGTGGTAATATTTTTGCAGATTCAATTCTTGTAACAAATGGAACAGTAGAATTATATAACTCAAATTTACCTGTTTCTCATCCCCCATATTATTCTGAAATAATAACAGGAGGTTATTATAATTTCCCTGCTGTAGCATCCGGTTCATACAAGTTACTTGCTATTCCCGAAGCACCTTACTCAGATACATATTCACCAACATACTTTGGTAATGCTATTGATTATAATAATGCATACTCATTATCTGTAATAGCCGATTTATTTAGTGTAGATGTTTATCTGCAAAATAATTCAGGAATTATTGAAAATAACAATAAACATTTATTTAATATTTATCCTAATCCTTTCAAAGATTATACTACTATTGAGTTTTCAGAAGTTCCTAGTAATGAATATGATTTTGTAATTTACAATATTGTTGGTATTGAAGAGCAAAGATATTCTGCAATAAAATCCAATATTTTGAAAATCCATAAAGCTGACCTTAAAAAAGGTATTTATCTCGGCAAACTAATTGACAGAAACCAAAAAACAGAAGTTGGGACTGTTAAATTAGTTATTGAGTAGTGGCTTATTTTATCGTCATTGCGAGGAATAAAATGACGAAGCAATCTCATTTTACTAGCAAATTACTTCGCTACGCTCGTAATGACGGAGTAAAAAAACAATTATTTTAATTTCATTGAATTAAATATTGCTTTACATTTTTTCTGTGTTTTCTTATCGTCTTTATGATAGAACAACCAAAGAGTGAAATCTTGTTTTTTTAATTTTTCTTTTGGTACCAGTTTGTACTCAAATTCTTCTTGTCCCGAGCTTGAAAAACCATGCATTCTTTCAATATCAAAATCAGATGTTTTGAAAATTTCAACACGACCTTTTTCACCTTTTACAGTAACTATTATAGGTTCACCTTCTGATTTTTCAACTTTATATGAACTTGGATATTGAAATGTATAGGATTCTGATTCATAAGTTTCGAGTTTTTTATTAATGAAACCCAATAGAATAATTGCAATCAGGACTATTAATACGGATGTGTGTTGTCTTTTCATTTTAATAAAACTTTTTTTAGAACAATATTGTAGATATTAATATCAGCAAATTTATTACTTTTAGCCCACAATATCATTTAAAAAATGAAAATCTTATTACACACATATTTAATATTTTTCCTTTTTACAACTAATATTTCTGAAGCTCAGGAAGGAGTACAAATATTAAATGATATGATATCTGAGTCGGAGAGTATTAACAAATTACAGCTTTATACAATAATTAAAGAAAGGTTTGATGGTAAACTACATCTTCAAAAATCATTTGTAAAAGTTCAACATAAACCTTTTAAAATATATTATCGACAAGATTATCCTGACAAAGGGATTGAAATACTTTATCTAGAAGGCAAAAACAACAATAAGGCATTAATACACCCCAGTAGTTTCCCGTGGATAAATTTAAATTTGGCTCCTCTTAACAACCAATTAAGAGTGAAACAACATCATACAATTTTTCATCCCGGATTTGCTTATTTAATTTCTATATTAAAACATATGTCGAAAAAGCATAAAGATAAATTTGATGAATTAATAAAGTATAAAGGATATGAAAACTTTAGCAATTACCAGTGTCATAAACTTGAAGTTTTAGATTCTGATTTTAAATATGTAAAATATAAAGTTAAAGCAGATGAAACTATTGATGATATTGCAGACAAATTTTTTATTAGCAGTTACATGATTTTGGAAATTAACAAAAATGTAAATAGTTATACCGACATAAAAGAAGGACAGGTAATAATAATACCTAATTCTTATGCGAAAAAAATGATCTTATTGATCGATAAAATAAGAAATATTCCATTACTTATAAAAGTGTATGATGATAAAGGCTTGTACGAGCAATATGAGTTTTCTAATATTAAGCTAAATGTATCATTCAAAAAAAATGAATTTTCATCTTCATTTGAAGAATATAATTTTTGATATTAAAAAAAAAGCCCCTCCTAACCTCCCCAAAGGGGAGGGATTAGAGGCAAAATACAAATAACCAGCGTCATTGCGAGAAGCGAAGCGACGAAGCAATCTGCATATAATAAAAAGATTGCCACACTCGTACCTCATTCGCAATGACGAACTAATTAGAATGTAAAATAATTAAATATCAGCACAGTATAAAGAATATGAATATATGAAAAAAGATCAGATAAAACCTAAACATATTCTCCCTCTTGTATTTTTGCTTGGCTTTGTTAGTCTTATTACACAAATAATTTTATTACGTGAGTTTTTGTTTGTTTTTAACGGCAATGAACTTGTAATTGGTATTGTGCTTTCATTGTGGATGTTTATTACAGGACTTGGTGCTTATATCAAACAATTTATTTTTAAGAAAAACAATTTATCCTTAATAATAATTTTTCAGATTATTTACGGAGCATTGCCTGTTGTTATGATGTTTTCCACAATTTGGTTAAGAGACTTAATGGCTGTGGAGGGAGTCTTGTTAAATATAGGACAAATAATATTTATTACTTCAATAGTGGTTTTTCCGTTCTGTTTTTTATCGGGCTTACTGTTTGTTTCATACAGTAAATTAATTTCCAAAATAAATAAAGAAAATAATATTGTTAAAACATATTTATACGAAATACTGGGAAGTATAACCGGAGGCTTGTTATTTAGTTTTATACTGGTTTTTTACGGCAGTACTTTTGATAATCTTTTTATTCTTTCGTTTATTTCTGCAATTCCGATAGTTTTTCTTTCAATAAAAATAAAAAAGCTATATCCTGTTATATTATCTGTAGCAGCAGTAGTTGTAGTAGTTTTTGTGGTTTATCTTAAACAAGCTGATAAGTATTATTTTGAGAAAATATATTACGGACAAAATATTATTGAAGAAAAAAATTCTCCTTACGGAAGAATTGTGATAACAGAAAACAATAAGCAAAAAAATTATTATGAAAATAATTATTTGCTTTTTTCTGACAATAATATCATACAAGCAGAAGAGGCGGTTCATTATACAATGTTGCAACACAGTAATCCTAAAAATGTACTTTTATTATCGGGTGGATTATCGGGCTGTATCCCTGAAATTTTAAAATATGAAATTAACTCAATTGATTATGTTGAATTAAATTCTGAATTAATAAATATTGGCAAAAAATATATTGGGGCTCTTAATTCTAAAAAAGTAAATATAATTAACAGCGATGCAAGGTGGTTTATAAAACAGACTGATAAAAAATATGATATAATACTTCTTAATTTGCCCGAACCTGTTACGCTTCAGTTTAACAGATTTTATACCGTAGAGTTTTTTAATGATATTAATAAAATTATAAACAAGGATGCTGTAATTTCGTTTAGCTTAAATGCCGAGCCAAATTACATGAGTAATGAAAATGCCGAATTTCATAAAGTAATTTACAATAGCTTAAAAACAAGATTTAAAAATATTGAGATTATTCCGGGAGATGTAAATTATTTTCTTGCATCAAACAATAATTTACGAAAAGATATTGTACAACTTTATACAGAACACAATATTGAAAATGAATATGTAAACAATTATTATTTAGATGATTTTTCTATTAATGAAAGAAACAGAATGATAATGGAAAGTTTACCAAATATAAAAACCATAAACCGGGATTTGCGACCAATAACATTTTATAATCAGTTGGTTTATTGGCTGCGAAGTATTCAAAATATTAATTTCAATCCAAATTTGCTATTATTGATTTTTGCGGGTATTTATATTTTCTTTTTAATATTTTATAATCCTGTTGGTTTTGGAATGTTTTCTTCTGCATTTACAGCTTCGTTTGCCCAAATAAGTCTTATTTTTTTATATCAGATAATATTTGGTTTTGCATACTATATTCTTGGGGTAATTTTTTCTTTGTTTATGACAGGACTTTTGCTGGGGGCTGTTTTTGGGCAAAAAATAATTGTTAGAAATTTCTTTGCACAAGTTAATAAAATACAAATAACTGTTACATTATATTCTGTTCTTTTGATTGTTGCATTTTTGGTTTTACCAAATATCAATAATTCAGTTTTTGTACACTTTATTATTATGCTGCTTGTGCTTGTTATTGCTTTTCTGATATCTGTACAATTTTCAATAATTTCAAAACATAAGCAAACTAGAATTACAAAAACAGCAGCAACAAATTACAGTGCCGATATGATGGGAGGAGCATTTGGGGCAATAGTGTTTACTCTTGTTTTTATTCCCTTATTTAGTATAATAAACTCTTGTATAATTATTATCGCAATGAATATTATTAGTATTATTTGGAATTTTGTGAGAAGAAGGGGGATTGTTAACGGGGTTTAATTGAAAATTGTTATTTGTGGTTGCAGGCTGGTACTGTTATTTATTGGTGGTTTACTTTGCTTTTTAAATATTCAATTGTATCGTTCAGTTTTATTATTTCAAGATCTTTTGATTTTAATTCTTTATTATCAATATATTTTAACCAGCCCAATAAGGCAGTAGAAAGTCCGAATATGATAGCAATACCAATACTTATAAATGTAGGTGTCATTTTACTCCTTTGTTTTCTTTTCTTTGTATCATTCTCAAATTCTAAAAACGATGAATAAGAACCATGGTTGTCAATTATTTGTTGACCATAATATCTTATTTTTAAATGATATTTACTATTTGAAGCATATTCAGCCCAATCATTATCGACTAACTCGTCAATTATTGATTGTATTAATAGTTTGTCTTTTACCTTACATATATTTATTACAAATTCTTCGATTGAAACAAAGTCTTTTTTATCGTATAATTTTTTTAATACCTTATCAAATAAATCGGTTCTATTCATTCTTAGTTATTTTTAAATTGAATTTTATAGTATCGTTATTACCCATAATTGTTTGAACACAATAAATACCTTCTATATAATCAATATCTTTATATTCTGAACCAACCAAGATTGCATTACCATAATGTATAACCGGTTCAATAGGGTTTTTTATTAAATTTGAATTATCCTTAATAATTCTGTTGATTATAATATTTGGTTTAATTGTTGTGTCAACTTGAGATAGTAATAGCCTCAATGTATCGCCTTCATATTTATAATTGAAAAAGGAAAAATTAACAGTCCTGTCATTTTGGTTCACATATAATTTTAAGTCCTCGTTAATATACAATTGCATTGTTCTAATCTCATTAAGGAAACTTACATTTCCAGAGATGTCTGTACCGTATATTGTTGGTATAAAATAATGTTTATTTGTTTTAGTCTCGATTTCAGATATTACTTGCCAAAAATCTTCATAGTACAAATTTTCTTCGGCTTCTAATTTTGAAATATATAAATCTAAGTTTGCAACTAAAATATCAATGTCTTTAAATTTAAATGGATTAGATTTAAACATTATTTCTAATTCATTAAGTTCTTGATTTAATAAATCTTCTGTTTGAAACATTATTTGTTCATTATATGTCTTGTTTTCGCAATTTGTAAAAATTACAAATTCATAAACACTAAATCCTACTCCAAATATTGAGAAAACGAAAAATATCCAAAAAGTTTTTCTTTTCCATCCAAATAATTTTGCATTATTATGTAAAATCTTTCTTTCTGCTTTTTTATCATTAGTCGATTTGGCTTTGTCATTTTTAAGGGTTTCAAGATGTTCTAAACCGAGAATTGTTATTTTTGCATTTGTGGGTATACTTCTATTAATAAAATTTTTATTACCTAAGTATGTGTAACATCCTTGAAAATCATTTGCTGAAATTTTGTCAGCTGTGATTTCTAATAACTTTTGAATATGTACATCTGGATGTTTTTTAATAATTTCTAAAACACTAATTATTAAATTTTGGTTCATGGTTTAATTTTGATTATCACACCAAAGATAACAAAAAAAGGAGAAAACTCCCCTTTTAATTTTAGATTTAATAAATAAAGCCTCACCCCAGCCCTCTCCGAAGGAGAGGGAGTTTTTGACTTTTGCCTTACTTTTTATTCTGTTTTACGTAGCTTCACATCCCTGCGATAGCCTTTATTTTTAAATATTTCAACAGCACATTAATAGCATGATTATTAATTTGACACAGTTTATTGAATAGACCCGTTTAGTCATTCGCGTTATCCGCTAAGCGGGTTTTAGGCAATTTTGAATTTTAGGCACTTTAAGTATTTTAGTCATTTTAATTATTTTAATTTTTCATCCATGAGAATGGTTATGGAAAAAAACACTATCTTTAATACCTAAATATGGCAGATAAGGGTAAATATAAAATAATCAGTAAAAGAGAGTTTTTAAAATACAGCATGTATGGATTAGGGGGATTAATGCTGGTATCAGGTATTCCAAAAAAAGCAAGAGCTATGTTATATAAATTTAACAATACCCGAAGTGGTATGAAAAAAGAAGCAAAATATTACAATAAAACATCAAGAGGATTTGAATGTGAACTATGTCCGCATTATTGTATTTTAAAAGAAGACAAACTAAGTGCGTGTAACACAAGAATTGCCAAAGACGGGAAATTATATACAATAGCATACAACAATCCATGTTCTTTGCATGTTGACCCTATTGAAAAAAAACCTCTGTATCATTTTTTGCCAAAAAGTAAAAGCTATTCAGTAGCTATAGCAGGTTGTAATTTGCATTGCCTCAATTGTCAGAATTATACATTATCACAAGTTAGCTCTAATGAAACACGCAATTATGATTTAACTCCCCAAGAATTAGTAGAAAAAGCAAAAAAAGCAAATTGTAAATCAATTGCATATACCTATTCCGATCCAATTGCATATTACGAATATACTTACGATTCAGCTAAACTTGCCAGAGAAGCAGGTATGAAAAATGTTTTTATTTCGGCAGGATATATAAATGAAAAACCATTGCGTAATATTGCCAAATACTTAGATGCAGCAAATATTGACCTGAAAAGCTTTAATAACGAAACATATAGAAAACTAAATGGAGGAACATTAAAACCCGTATTAGAAGCGTTAAAAATATTACACGATGAAAATGTATGGCTGGAAATTACAAATCTTATAGTACCAAAATGGAGCGATGATCTTGATGAAATAAAGAAAATGTGCGATTGGCTCTATGATAATGACCTTTACAAATATCCATTGCATTTTAGCAGATTTTATCCTGTTTATAAACTAAAACAATTGCCCCCAACGTCTGCCGAAACACTTAATAAAGCTCGTGAAATTGCTATTGATGCAGGTATTAAACATGTATATATTGGAAATCTTCCGGGTACCGATGCCTCAAACACTTATTGTCCTAAATGCAAAAAATTGCTTATTGAACGCAAAGGTTATTTTATTACAAAAAACGATATTTCAGAAGGAAAGTGTATTCATTGCAATGAATTAATTGATGGAGTGTGGAAATAAAAAGCCCCCTTCTTTAGATTTGCAAAGTAATCTTAGAATTCGACATAAACATTTGTTTAAATGCCAACAAATCAGTTGCCTCGTCCTTTAGGGCGAGGAGAGAAATTAAGTTCCCCCTACAGAAAATTGAAATATTTTGTAATTTTATTATAATTTACAAAATATTTCAATTTTCTTTTTGGATAATACCAAATATTCCACGGGCTAAACCCCGTGGCAACTGATTCTACACAATGTGCCAAAGTTTTTCTTATCTCGAACTCAGGCTAATAAAATAAATTTGTTCAAAACACGTTTATTTTTTTGTTCATCTTTTTTTATACACTTTTGTACAAATTAATTAAATATTATGACAAAAGAACATATCAATAAAGTTTTTGAATCATTTAAAAACAAAAATATTCTTATCATTGGCGATGTGATGCTTGATGCATATATTTGGGGAAGTGTTGAAAGAATTTCCCCTGAAGCACCTGTGCCAATTGTTTCAATAAGTAAAAGAGAAACCCGTTTGGGCGGAGCGGCTAATGTCGCTTTAAACATAAAAGCAATGGGGGCAAATCCAATAATTTGTTCCGTAGTAGGTAATGATGAAAGAGCAGAAGTTTTTATTTCATTGCTTAAAAAACGCGAAATGACAAAAACAGGAATTGTTATTGATGAAAACAGACCTACTACAACCAAAACAAGAGTAATTAGTAATAATCAACATTTGCTGCGAATTGACGAAGAAACCACAGAATATATAAGCAAACAAACTGAGGATAAATTATTAGAAAAATATATATCAATAATAAATACGCAAAAAATTGACAGTATAATTTTTCAGGATTATAATAAAGGAGTACTTACTGCATCTTTAATTGAAAATGCAATTAATGAGGCAAATAAAAAAGGGATACAGATAAGTGTTGACCCTAAAAAACAAAATTTTGAAGCATATAAAAATGTAAATTTATTTAAACCTAATTTTAGTGAATTTATCGATGGACTTAAAATAAATATTGCAAAAGATGATATCAAGAATATTTTTAAAGCTTCAAAACAACTAAAAGAAAAAATAAATGCAACTAATGTTTTGATAAGCTTATCGGAATTGGGTGTTTTTATTAGCGATGGCAATTTATACCATCATATTTTATCAGAAATTAGGGATATTACAGATGTTTCAGGTGCCGGAGATACCGTAATAGCCGTTGCAACTTTATGTTTTGTTTCAGGAATGGACTTAAAAGATATTGCAATTTTGTCTAATTTGGCAGGTGGTTTGGTTTGCGAAAAAGCAGGAGTAGTTCATGTTAACAAAAAAGAGCTTCTTGAAAGTTATTTGAAAAATAATTGATTCATGAGAGAACGAGTGTAGCAAGTGGTTGTTCCGATATTTATCGTATTAGTAATAACTTAATTTTAGTTGAAAATAATTGTTCCGTTAGGAACATAATTTCTATAAAAACCCAAATATAATTATATAACCAAATTCCATAGGGACGTAATTAATGAACAAAAAAAAACATTAAAATTATGTCAAATACATATACGCAAATTCATATTCATTCGGTTTTTTTTAGAAAAATTTGGAAATAGGCTTATATTTATTATACCTTCGTAAATTAAACCCAAATTAATCAGGATGAGTCCCGTATCCGTAACGAGACTAACTGTCTGATTTAGTTGGGTTAACCCCGATATAGAAAATGTTTGAGGTTTTTGTAAAAACACTGAATTACATTTTCTTAGTCGATTAAGCATTTCTAATGCATAATTCGGGTTAAAACATTAAACAATAAGCATATGCGTTTATTTAAAATAATATTAATAATAATACTGTTATTTAATTTTATTGACAG
>CAYTAU010000027.1:0-43582 GCA_964435855.1 uncultured Bacteroidales bacterium
ACAATAGGTCTGAGACTCATCAATGGAAGTAATACCTGCATCGTTAACAGGAGTAGTCCATTCATCTGCACCAATATCAGCAGTTGTTAAACTTCTGGTTTCACCATCTATATCTTCTGTTATTTCTGAAACAGCATAAGCAAGATCATCTAATAAATAAGCTTGAACATGAAGGTCTGAATTAGAAACAAATTCTGGAAGAACAGATACCGAGTTGGCATCCTTTGAACTACTACTCTTCCAATTGGCTAAAGTGGCACAATTAGTACTACTCCAATAACCAAGATAAGTACCATTGGTGTAAAGATTGTTATAATCACAAATATTAGGAGAAGAAGTATCCTCTACACGAATAGCATACCCGGTACTACTATTACAGAAAATATTATTTTGAATCTGAAGATTACTAGAACTACTACTATAATATTGGTAGAAACAATAATTACCAGTTCCAGATCTGCTAATATTTACTGAGTTGTAATAGAAATTCTGATAATTAGATCTTGTAATATAAATACCATGTCCGGTACCAGTACCGCCAACATTAATAAAGTTATTGCCTATTAAACCTCTATTTGAAGAAGTTCCATCACAATAAGTCATATATATAGCATAGTAACCTTTATTAAGTACAATCTTGTTTCTAAGTACTTCAATATTATTATCGCAATAATTTAAATATAGAGCTTGGTAAGAAGTATAAGCCGTATTTGAAGTAATAGTATTATCATTAAAATGCATACCATGCATATAGTCAAGGCTAACAGCTTTGCAATATTGATCTTTAATTTCATTCCCAATAATCTCTAATCCATTACCTGAATTATTATAATACAAGCCAAAACTACCATTCTTAATTATGTTGTTTTGAAAAACATTGTAAGAGTTAGTTCCACTGTTTTCAAAAATCACAGCCATATTAGTAGAAGTACTTGTGGTTGTTGCTCCTTCTATAATACAGTTTCTAACTCTTATATAAGTAGAGGAGTTTGTTATATGAAGTACATTAGCATAACTTGCTCCAATTGCTCTTAAAGTAATACCATCAATTGTTAAATAATCAACACCATTTAATCTGCATGTATAGTTATTACTAACAGTTGGTGTGAAAGTCCATACTACTGCAGTACTATCTCCACTCTCAGATTGGAAAGTTACTGTGTTTACAGCGGAAACACCTGTAATCGCATTTATACTTGCTTGTTGATTATAATTTCCATCGCGCACATTAAAAACAACAGGACCTGTAACAGTCTTAGAATTCAGATCGGTTACTGCATCTGTAAATGTTAAGTAATCTGGGGTTGTTCCCCCTATTGTATAAGTTCCACTTAATTGTGAAAATGCATAAACAGAAATCATGATACTTGCTAATAATAAGATTATTTTTTTCATAGGGTATATTTTTTATTTGTTAGAAATATAATAAACAAAAATATAATTTTTTAAAATAATGTGTAGACAAAATACATATATATTTTTTATTTCAACACTATTTGCTTAAAAAACAATCGAAAAAACTGCACAAAACTGGAGTAATTGGTTATCTTTTCTTTTTTCACCAATGAACTTACTCCTAATATTTTTTAGTCCAGATTAAGGTCATACTTTTTGCCCGAGGACAACAGATAACTTCCTGTAGCTGCTATAACTAGTGCCTTTCCTGCACAATCGTCAGGAAAATGCAGAAAAACATGACCAAGAACCACATCCTCAGATACCATAGCATTTTGCATGAAAACCACCCCTTCATTAGGGTTTTTTATACAATCCGGAGATATTTCTGCTCCAATGATAGCCATCTGAAGCATAGAAGATTCAGGTATTTCATCAGCATAACAAAGCTGAACATTCTGTTCGCCTCCATAAAGCACATAGTTATCATCATACATATTCTCCAGAGTATTTTGGTGATATACATCAATGATCCAGGCATTCTGGTCTATTGCCACCTGTTCATCGGAAGTTCGCTGTATACTGAAACGCGATAGTTCAAAACTAATTTCTTCATTTGTCAATGTGATATCCATAAGGGTATCACTACCAAAATTGATATCCTGCGAGGCATAAATAGCAGTAATCTTTTCTTCATCCCAGATTACCGGAATAGTCCTAACATTCATCAGAGTGAAATTACCAACTCCAATATCTGTATCAGTAAAAAATATTGTCAGGATGGCAACATCTTCGGATATCCGGCTGGCAAGCACAATCAATTCGGAAAAATAATCTCTCGAATTACCAAAAGGATAATTTCCGTCAAGATTCACATAAAAAATTGTTGTACTTCCATTATTGTTGATAATGGCATTTGGAATAGAATACCCCTTAAAATAAGCCATGGAAAGTGTTGCACAATATCCGATGGCTGTTGTAGTTTTTATGGTCTTAGTTATAGGTGAAATCGGAGGATCATAGTTAAAAAATGATTCTACCTTTTCTTTTTTGCATGATAAAGCAAAAAGTAAACAAATTAAACCTGTATAAACTAAACGATTCATTTATGTAAAATTACAAATAATTGTAAAGTTTTTCACAAAACATGCTGTTTTTTTACTCCAAAACCACTTTTTCTACTCTCACTCCTGTGTTGGTAGTTACTTTTATAAAATAGATGCCTGAAGGTAACCCTTTTGTTTGATTGCTTAAATCAACTCTATATTCATCTGATGACTCAGAGTTATTTGATGAACAATATAATACTTGTCCGCTAATATTTGTAATTTCTACTAATTGAATGTCCTTTCCCTCAATTGTAAATGTCCCACTTGACGGATTTGGATAAATAACAATAGCATTTTTATTAATATTAGTTATTGTATTCGGGTCTGTCACATCAATATAATCAACAAAAGTTATTGTATCAATACAATTGCCATTTACAGCTATTAACGAAACTGTATATAAAGCTGTATCGTTATATATATGATATGGATTATTATCGGTTGATGTTGCTGCATCGCCAAAATCCCAGATATAAGAAACTGCATTTGTAGAATTATTATTGAACAATACAATTAAAGGTGGATTTCCGTACAGCGGACTTGCCGAAAAATCGGCATCTGGCATTTGTGATACTACAATATAATAAGTTGCAGTATCTGAACCATACGAATTGCTTACAATTAAAACAACATCAAATGTTCCTGCTGTATTGTATGTAATTACAGGATTTTCAAAACTGCTTGTATCCGGTGTTCCTCCCACAAAACTCCAGCTATAATCAACTGCATTAAGCGATGTACTTGTAAAAATTATATTATTGCCACTGCATATATTTGTATCGGAAACTGTAAAACCTGCAACAGGAATATTGGTTGGCTCTTTAATAAAAATACCATCGGAATTTGTTGCATTAGATTGCAAACCTGCGCCATTTTCGGCCTTCACAGTATAATAATATGTATTACCAAATGTTAATGATAAACCTGTATGCGTAACACTAATTGTATTTCCGTTATTTGTCCAATCAATAATATCGTTGGCACCCTGTGTTGAACCAATGGCATACCAATATGCAGCAATATAAGAATTTGTATCAAGACTTACTGTCCAATTTGCAGATAATTGTGTATTAGAATTAGTTGTGTCAATATCGCCTGACGTTCCATCATTCACAATACTAATATCTATTGGTGATGTCCAATCTATATTTACATTAAGCGAAGTTGTTGCCGATATATTTCCTGCAACATCGGTAATAATTGAATTAATTAAACAAGAAGGCGATAAAGGGTTTGCGTTCTGATAACGAACATCATCTACAACTGTTCCTATGCTTACATTTGCGGTGTTAGTTCTTGCTTTAAAGACCCTGATATTATCATACGCTACATTACAATTTCCAGTTCGTAGCGATAATGCATTTCCTTCCGTTAACGGATTTGTATCTGTCCATTGCGAAACCAAAATATCATCCTGATATGCTTTTATTTCCCCTGTATTTGTATTCAAAATTATTTTATAATCATACCATGTGCCAAGGTCAACATTAAGATCGTCATCGGTTTTCAAATACATTACATTGTCTTCATACTTATATAATTGCACCTTGTTATTATCAACTCTAAAATATGCCATATATGAATTATTACGATTACTTTGGTCGGCACTGTCGCAGAAAAAATGCAAACCGGCACGACGATTTGTTCCACTTCCCGTGATATTCATCTGCCAGTGATAGATATATATTCCTGCATTTTGTTCAACATCTATGTACAAATTTGTATTAGCAGATGCCTCATCAGTTTGATTCAGATTATTTGCATTTATATTCCATGTGCCTTCAATATTAGTCCACTCAGGGTGAAGAACTGTTTCAAAATTATCGTTTATAAATCCATTTTGTCCGTTTCCCCGCCACTCATTGCCATCGTTATCAAGCACCTGATAAAATTTTAAATCAACAGCTTCATTATCGGTATCGGTAAAAGATGCAATAAAATCATTTGTTTCCCAATTATTTGCTGATATTGAAGTTATGGGTATAATATTATCGGATGCACATTGCCAGATTGCTTCCCATCCGCTTTCATTGGTAGCTCCATCGGAATAAAACTCAAGAGTAAGTGCAGCACCTGTAGCATTAACAGTTCCGGGACTTGTTATGCCGGAATATCCACCAATTAACGGAGCATTTGTATCATAACCATCATAAATCCACAGCGAATCGTAGCCTGATTCAAGAAAAAAGGAATTGAACGATAATGATAATCCTGTTGCATTTGTAGGAGCAATGGTATATGAATATTCTTCGTTATCGTAATGGTCATTTGTTGGTCCGCCCATATCGTAGATAGTGTCCGTACATGGCACAACAGCACAATCAGTAAATTTATCGCGTAGCAAATCCCAAAGTTCTGTATAAGTATCGTCGTAACCCAAAGCCCATATTCCAATACCGGCAATATCTCTTCTATTAACAAGGTCGTATTTGTACGCAAGACTTATTTCATCGTCAACAAAACATTGTCGCCAGTTACCTGAATTATAAACATAATATGGAGTAAAGCTGTTTGTTTCCCATAACCTGTTGGAATAATTTCCTGAAGCATTATCTTTTACATATTTATAAGTGCGTGCTCCAACAGAACTTGTAGTGCTTCCCGGCACAACATTAGTTGTTGTGTTCCATTCATGTCCGTAGTATGGTAAGCCAAGTACAATCTTTTCTTTTGATGCTCCGTTGCTTAAATAATATGTTATTGTTCTGGTTAGAGTATAATTGAAAGTACTCATAGTATAAAGTTGAGCTGTAGGTCCTGCCGTTGCACTACCACTATAGTAATATCCATATCCCATAATTGTATAATAATCAATGTATGGGTCAAGAGCAGCCAAATCGAAAAGATTACTCCAATCAACTGCATATGTACAAATACTAACCTGTGAACCCGGTATTGCTGTGTGCATCTGATTGCAAAGATCAATCATAAATGCAGTAAGGTCTGTAGATAGTGTTGAAGAAACACCTTCAAAATCAATATTTACTCCATTGGCACTTCTTAACTGCACCAAACTGATAAGGTTATCAATAAGGTTTTGCATTGCAGTGCTACTACCAAAAAAAGTACTATGGTTTGAAAACAGTGTTACACAAAGATTTACTTTAACTCCGTTTGCCTGTGCGCTATCAATAACATCGGATGTTTCCCAACCATGTGTTGTTATTGGGTCGCCTGTTGCTGCTTCAACTTCGTAAGAAAAAAATGAAAGATCTGATAAATAATCCCATTGATAATTGTAATATGAACTACCTACCCAATACGGATGCCAGCCAAACACAACTCTGTTTAAAGTACAATTAGCTTTTGTTTTTTGCTTTGGCATTAATTCAAAACCATTATAATCGTCATATTCCTTATCTGTAGAAAATCCCAGATTATCGTAAAATTGTTTCTGTGATCTATGTATTGATACATGCTCTTGGGAATATAAAACGGTAGTAATAAATAAACATAATATACAAGAATATAGAAACCTATAAATCATAATTTGAAATTTTTGAATAATAATTTTTAAAAATAATACTTTTTATTGTAACAAAATAATATGTATGTCCGTCATAGCTTCATAGTAATAAAGATTATTTAATTTTGGAGAAAATTGGGTGCCGGATCTATTCGGCACCTTTTTTATTCAGCAAATCTTTTTAGGTCACCTTTATAAAAAGTCCACTCAGGAGTATTAAGTGCTTCCTCAAATTCAAGGTTATACCATGGACTTAAAGTTTCATCATTTAAATTTTTTAGGATATGAATATCTTGTGCAGGCATATAGCTTTGCGAAATCATAAATATCTTTTTTCCTGTATTATTATTTACAGCTACATCCATAACAGTAATTGCATGCCCATAAGGATTTCCCGATTGAATAAATACATCTCCGGGCATAATATCATTAATGTCAACTGCTTTTAATTCTCTTTTTAATGAAGCTGTGTTTGCATAAGAAAATATGTAATTCATATAGCTTCTAAACTTTTTATGTGTTCTGTCGTTTCCAACATATTGAGTATAGTATCTTGGTTTGCCATCACTAAGAAAATTAAAATGTATATCACTATATTTTTTATTTTCAAACAAATATTCTGCTCTTAATCGCATTACAGCATCTGCACATTGTTGCAGGTCTCGTTTACCCACATCAATCTCTAAAACAGCAAAATGTATATCCTGACTACATTTTTTTTCACCATCGTGTAAAAAAACTATATTGTTTTCTGTTTTTAATGGGAATTTACGCAAATACGTTCCAAATGCATTGCTATCAAGTTCAATTCTTTCAAATCCTTCAGGCAATGGTATTGACAAAATATTTTCATAATTTGCTTCCTCATGGGGTTTTATTATTGATATTTTAGGTTCTGCATTTTTATCACTAGTAATTACAGTATCTTTTCCTTCAAAAATATTCGAACTATTTTGTTCAATATTGTTACAATTTAAAGCAGTAACTGATATTATAAATGTGAAAAATAAGATTTTAATGCTAGTCATGTATTTATTTTAAATTTGATGAAATACCTTTTAAAGCACCATTTTTATCAAAAAAATCAATTTCAATATTATTATTTTTTAGGATAGTAGCAGGTATGAGATTTAAAACTCCAAACTGATTTATTAAAATATTTTTCTCTGCAATTAGTTTTCTGTTTTCAAATATTTCAACAATTGAATTTTCCGGCATTCTATATATAATTCCTTTATGCTGTTTAACTGGCTTTTTAACTTTTGCAAACAAACTGTCAATAATAGTTGTGTAATTATAGGGTTTTACAGAAATGTAATATGGTGTGCAGCTTTTACATTTTATATTATCAATACCATTAACAGTAGAAAACTTAAATAATATTTCAGGTTTTGACAACTCTGATTTTGGTTCATATTTAAAATAATATTTTATTTTTTCGCTTCTTTCAACACCTGTAAATAATTCCAAATACCTTTTCTCTATCAAATTTAATTCATCAATTATTGATTTTGCAGCTTCGCCATTTGGAATAATATCATCTTTGCCTGTTAATATTCTTAGTCGGCGTTTTCTAATTTTTATTATAAAATCGGCTGCTTCTTCGGCTTTCTTTTCAAGACCTTTTTCACTTAAACGCTTGCTATAAACAGGTATTTTCCTAACTGATGAATCTGTACGGATTATCTTGTATGTTGTATCAAATACTTCTTCGAAATGTTTTTTTATTGTTAAATCATAAAAATCAATATTATCATTATTATTGTTTTTATAATAAATTGTTTTATTCTTACAATCTTTATCATTATTCCTTACGTTAAATGATTTTATAATTCCGTTGTCAGTTAGATTTATTTTTCTTGCTATTGAATTTTTATTTGAATACAACAAATAATAATTATCAGTATCTGGTATAAAGCTATCTGAAATATCAATATCATTAATATTCCATTCGGTTTTATCATTTATTATTACATTATTAATTCCAAGGTATTTTTTTGCATAATTATAATAAGGACCTTTTTTATATATAGTTTTAGTTGTTTTAACTTCTACATCAATAATAGTTTTAGGCAAAGAATAAATAATTGAGTGTTTTTTAAATTCCTCAACATCATTAACATTAATTATTTTCACTGATGAACAGGCAGTTATAAAAACAGCACTTGTTAGTAATAAGAATTTATATAAAATAAATGTTTTGATTCGAATTTTACTTTTCATGTTCATTTTTGTAAATTATTTTCTAATTTTATTAAATGCAAAACCTAAATTTTCAGAAATATCTCCGGCAATTAAAGCCTCCTCTCCTATTTCTTCAACGGCAATATCTGCAGATAATCCATGCAAATATACACCAAAAATGGCAGCTAACTCAGGTTTGTATCCCTGTGCAAGAAATGAAAGAATAATTCCTGTTAAAACATCCCCACTTCCTGCAGTTGCCATCCCTGTATTTCCAGTAGAATTAAAATAACATTTGCCATCAGGAGTTGTAATTGCAGTATGAGCACCTTTTAATACTATAACAATATTGTATTTTTTCGAAAATTCTATTTGTGCCAGATTTTTAGAAAAACTATCATTGAACTTACCAAATAATCTTTCAAATTCTTTTGGATGCGGTGTTAATATAGTTTTTGGAGGAAGCTTTTTTAGCAAACCTTTATTTTGGGCAAGTATATTTAATCCATCTGCATCTATCACCATGGACAATTTTTTTTCAGTAATAATCTGTTCAAATGCCATTTTTGTTTCTTTTTCTATACCTAAACCCGGACCAATTCCAATTGAATTGAATAATTTCAAATCAGGAATATTAGAGAAAACTTTTTCAGAATTATCTATACTTATCATTGCCTCGGGCAAAGCTGTTTGCATTATATTATATCCAAACTTAGGAACATGTGTAGTTAATAACCCTACACCTGAACGCAAGCATGCTTCAGATGCTAAAACTGCTGCTCCCATTTTTCCATAACTTCCTGATATTAACAATGCGTGGCCATAATTTCCTTTATGAGAAAATTTGTTTCTTTTTTTATAAATATTTTTAATGATATCATTCTCTAATAAAACATATGGGGTTTCTGTTGTTTCAATTTTATTTTCATGCAATCCTATTGGTATAACATGCCATTCACCAACAAAATCATTGTTTTCATAAAACATAAATGAAACATTAGGAAACTGTACAGTTAAAGTGTAATCTGCTTTTATAATATTTTCTCTATTATTTGTAGAATTATCCTCACCAAATAAACCTGATGGAGAATCAACAGATATTACTGTTACATTTTGATTATTTATGTGAATAACAGTATCTGCTGCCAAACTTTCTAAAGGTCTAGATAAACCCGAACCAAACAGTCCGTCAAGTACTATGGCATTTTCATTAAAATCAGGGATTTCATTATCTGAAGTAATATAGTATATTTTCGCTCTTTTTTGTTCTTTAAGTCTTAACAAATTAGTTTCAGAATCAATTGATAATTTATTAGATATCTTTATCATAAAAACCTCTACATTATAAAAATGTTCAGCAAGATGCCTTGCAACAACTAATGCATCTCCACCATTATTTCCTGAACCAACAAATATTTTAAACTCATATTTTTTATTATATCTTTTTATTATCCAGTTTGCAATTTGAGTTGCAGCCCTCTCCATAAGATCAATAGATAAAATCGGTTCATTTTTAATTGTATATTCATCTATCTCAACAACTTGTTTAGAACGAAATAATTTCATAATTTTAAATTATTAACTTTTTAATATTTGATTGCAAAAATACTATCTTCAATTCTTTATTAAAAATTTGATTGAGATTAAAAAAGATTTTTATCTTTGTTGCTTCTTAAAATTGAATTTTAATTAAACTATTAAAAAATGTTTAAAGGACATCCTAAAGGATTATTTGTTTTAGCATTAACAAATATGGGCGAACGATTTGGTTTTTATACTATGCTCGCAATTTTTGTATTATATATACAAGCAAAATTTGGTTTAAGTTCAGGTGTTACTGGACAAATTTTTGGTGGATTTTTAGCTGCTGTTTACTTTTTGCCAATATTTGGGGGTATAATTGCAGATAGATTTTTAGGATATGGGAAAACCATACTTATTGGCATAATTGTAATGTTTTTCGGTTATATTTTACTGGCAATTCCGAGTGAAGCAGATTCTACTGGATATATTATGATGTTTGGTGCTTTAGGACTGATATCTTTAGGAACAGGGTTTTTTAAGGGTAATTTACAAGCTTTGGTAGGAAACATGTATGATGATAAAAAATATAGTAATAAACGTGACATAGCTTTTAGTATTTTTTATATGTTTATTAATATTGGTGCTTTTTTTGCTCCTAGTGCAGCCGAAGCAGTAAGTAATTATTTTCTTGCGGAAGACGATTTTTATTACGAAGCTGAAGTACCTGAAAAAGCTCTTAAATATCTTAATTATGAAGTACAAGATAGTGCTATCTTTTCAGACCATGTTATTGCAACAATACCAGAATTAGCCAAAAAAGAAACAAAAGATATCATAAATGCAATTAATAAAGAAAAGAAAAAAGAAGGTATTATTTATCCTGCAGAAAAAATATCTATTACTAACAGGCTAGAAATTATTGGCAAAGAACAATTAGGTGATAAATATACTAATGTCGAAGATTTCTCAAAAAAATATGTTACTTCTTTAAGTAGATCTTACAATTGGGGATTTGGTGTAGCATGTATTAGTTTGATTATATCAATATTAATTTTTCTTGGATTTAGAAAAACATATAAAGCTGTTGATTTATCAGAAAAAGAAAAAGAAAAAAATGCAGAAAAACAAAGTGAAGTTGTTCAACTTACACCTAAACAAACTAAATCTAGGTTAATAGCTTTAGGATTAATTTTTTCTGTGGTAATTTTCTTTTGGATGTCATTTCATCAAAATGGATTAACAATGACATTTTTTGCCAGAGACTATACTTTATTAAAAATTGGACCTATTCAAAATCTTGCATTTTCATTAATTTCATTATTGCCATTCATTATAGGATTTTATGGTTTAATAATAATGTTCCAAAATAAAGATTTACGGAATAAACTTATTGGTGGCGGATTATTTATAACAAGTGCTATAGCAATATATCTGTATTATAAATATACTTTAACACATAATGCAGAATTTCTTGAAAATGGATGTTTTTCTATAACACCTCCTAAATTTCAACAATTTAATCCATTTTTCATTATTTTACTAACTCCGATATTTGTGGGATTATTCAATTGGTTAAATAAAATTAAGAAAGAACCTTCTGCTCCAAAAAAAATAGGTATAGGAATGATACTGGCAGGAGTTGGTTTTATTACACTAATAATTGCATCCATAGGATTACAATCTCCTGAAGAACTACAAGGCGAAGTTTCCAACATGTTAGTTTCTCCAAGATGGTTAATTGGTACTTACTTTATATTAACTATTTCAGAATTGTTCTTAAGTCCCATGGGGATATCTTTTGTTTCAAAAGTTTCTCCACCTAAATACAAAGGATTAATGCAAGGTGGTTGGTTAGCTGCTACAGCAGCTGGAAATTATTTAGTTGGTGTTGTTGGAGGATTCTGGGATAATGTGCCATTATTTGCTTTCTGGAGTATTCTTGTTATTTGTTGTTTCATTTCAGCAATCTTTATTTTTTCTGTATTAAAACGTTTGGAGAAAGCTGCGGGAGCTGGAGCATAATTTAATATTTATTATATTTTTAAAAAGGACTAACTTTGTTTAGTCCTTTTTTTATTATTATGAATGAACAAAATTATATATGGAAACATATAAACGATATAACGATTATTCTTCTTATGCTAAAAATAAATACAAAAAAAGAATTCAAAAAATATCAATAAATGCAGGTTTTACATGCCCTAACAGAGATGGAACAAAAGGAATAGGTGGTTGCATATACTGTAATAATAAAACATTTAGCCCCTTTTACTGCTCGCCCCACAAGCCTGTAATCCAACAGCTTAATGAAGGTATTGCTTTTTTTTCTGAAAAATATAAAGCTCAAAAATATTTTGCATATTTTCAGGCTTATACAAACACTTATTCAAACATTAGTAAACTTAAAGAACTATACGAAGAAGCCCTATCCCACCCTGAAGTTATTGGTCTTATTATAGCTACAAGACCAGACTGTATTGACAAAGAAATTATTAATTATTTGGTAGAACTCTCAAAAACTAAATATATTTCAATTGAATATGGAATAGAAACAACAAACAATAAAACTTTAGAATTGATTAATCGTTGTCATACTTTTGAAGATAGTATTGATGCAATTAAAGCTACTTCTAATGCCGGTTTAGATGTTGGAGCACACATGATACTTGGATTACCAGGAGAAAATAGGAACGATATTATCGATCATGCAAAAATTATTTCAAAACTACCCATTAAAACACTTAAACTACATCAATTACAAATAATAAAAGGAACAAATATTGAAAAGTTATTCTCTGATAAACCTGAATTATTTTTAAATTTTTCAATAGAACAATACGTTGACCTTATTGTTGATTTTCTAGAGGTTTTAAATCCAAAAATAATTGTTGAACGATTTACAAGTGAATCACCTATTGACATGATAATTAGCCCTAAATGGGGTGGCTTAAAAAATTTTGAAATTGTCGCTAAAATTGAGAAACGATTAAAAGAAAGGGATAGCTGGCAAGGAAAAATGGATTTTATGTCTAACGACTTTTAAACTTAATAAGAATAAGTGTTTAGGTCGCATATTTAATTATTTGAATAAAAACGTATTGGATTGTTTACTACCATCCTTTTTAGTAGGGGATCGAAAATTAGTACTGTATTTTAAATAATAAATATAAAATGTAAAAGTTGTTTTTTGGAATTTTTTACCAAAAAGTGTTAAATAAGTTTACACCTTTCAACACTCACAATATTAGCACTTTCACTTTATACTGTTAAAAAAGTTTACAAAAACCATATATTTACCACATCAAACGAAATCTTCGCAACATCCTGTATTATTGCCTTTTACAACATCTGGCACGCAAGTTGATATTGAGATAAGCAAAATGAATAAAATAATTTAAAACATTGGAGGAAAAATAAAATGAAAAAAAGAGTATTATTAGTCGATGATGAATCATCCATAAGAAGAACTTTAACGCTAAGTTTAAATCAGGAAGGTTATGATGTTGAACCTTGTGATACTGGCATCAACGCGTTAAAAAAGTTAGAAACTTATGAAAAAAACGACATCAGTTTTGATACAATTATATTAGACATAAAATTACCTGATATTGATGGTATAAAACTAGGAAAGATAATTAAATCAAAATATCCTGATTCAATTATCATATTTATTTCAGGTTATGCAAACAGTTTAAATTTGAAAGAAATTGCAAACCTAAATTCTACAACATTTATTGAAAAACCTTTTACTACACAAGATCTTACATATCAATTTGACGAATTGTCAAAAGAAAAAGGAGTTTCAACACAAGTTGCAGAAGAAGAAAATTCAGAAACGGTTAAAACAGTATCAGCTTACGCTCTTTTAAAACTTAAAAAAGATGCAAATTTTATTGAAATATACAAAGAGTTATTTTTCATGAAAGAGCTTTTTTATTGTGATGCTACAAAAGGTGAATACGATATAATACTTCTTATTCAATCAAACTGCATTGAAGAGTGTAGAGAAGTTTATGAAAATGCAATAAAAAAGATAGATGGAATTGAAAATTTTGAATTACTTGAAGTTGAAAAACCTATACTTAATAATAGCTCAAAAAATGTAATTAGTACTGTTGAAGATCATCTTTCAGATAAAAATATTATTTCAGAAAGCAATAGGGATTTAAAAAATAAAGTTAGTTCTTATGTTTTAATTGAAATTGAAAGAGAAAAACTGGAAACAATATATCCTACTTTAAGATTAAACGAAAATGTTGTTTATTGTGATTACGCAACAGGAAAATATAATATTATATTATTAGTACAAGGCACTAGTTTCAACGATATTGACAAATTAATTGAAAATAAAATATCAAACTTAGATGGTGTTTTAAAAGTAAAAGAATATCCAATAATTAATATTTTCGAAATGTAGTCTAAAGGCTACATTTCTTTTATATATAATATAAAATATAGTAATAATTATGATTATAGCAAAACAAATTGATTCGAATAATAAAATTAAAAACTTTAAGAAAGATTTAATTTTCAAAAAAAATCAAACAGGTTCGTTAATACCATTACTTCAATCTGCTCAGGATTCTTACGGATACATACCCGAAAAAACAATTCATTACATAAGTGAAATAGTGAATATACCTGCTGCCGAAATATATGGAGTAATAACATTCTATTCTCAATTCAGATTAAAACCATTAGGCAAAAATGTAATTCGCATTTGTGAGGGAACAGCCTGCCATGTTAATGGTGCAAAAAATATTTTAAATGCATTAAAAGATGAATTAAGAATAGATGTTGATGAAACATCTGACGATGGACTATTTACATTACAATCTGTAGCTTGTCTGGGATGTTGTTCTCTTGCTCCTGTTATAATGATAAATGATGAAACACATGGCAATCTAACAACTGACTCATTAAGAAAAATAATAAAAAAATATATAAATAGTGAAAAACAATTAGGAGATTAAAAAATGAAGCAAATAAAGGTTGGTCTTGGTACTTGCGGAATATCTGCAGGCGGCAAAATTGTATATAAAGAATTATTAAATGAAATAAAAAACAATAAACTAAATATCAAACTTAAAGAAACCGGTTGTATGGGAATGTGTTACAATGAGGTTTTGGTTGAAGTTGTTGATGGCAACAAAAAATATTTGTATGTAGATGTGACTGCTGATAAAGCAAAAGAAATTATTAAACAACATATAATTGAAAACAAACCTATAAACGAATGGATAATTAAAAGTGATGATATAACTGAAAAAGATAACTTTTTTGATAAACAAAAAAGAATTGTTTTAAGAAATTGTGGTTTAATTGACCCTACTTCAATAGAAGAATATATTGAACAAAAAGGATATAAAGCAATACAAAAATCATTAAAAGAATATTCTCAGAAAGAAGTTATTGATATAATAACAAAATCGGGTTTAAGAGGCAGAGGAGGAGGAGGTTTTCCTACAGGCTTAAAATGGAAATTTGCTCATGATGCTAAATCAGAAAAAAAATATATAATTTGCAATGCAGATGAAGGCGACCCTGGTGCATTTATGGACAGAAGTGTTCTTGAAGGAGATCCTCATTCTGTTTTAGAAGGAATGATGATAGCAGCTTATGCTATTGGAGCTGATGAAGCATATATTTATGTAAGAGCTGAATATCCTTTAGCAATAAAGCGTTTAAAAAATGCAATTAAACAATGTGAAGAGAAAAATTATTTAGGATGTAATTGTTTTGGTTCTGAGTTTAATTTTGAAATTAAAATTAAAGAGGGAGCGGGAGCATTTGTCTGTGGTGAAGAAACGGCTCTTATTGCTTCTATTGAGGGAAAAAGGGGGGTGCCTAGGATCCGTCCTCCTTTTCCTGCTCATAAGGGATTATGGGGTAAACCTACTAACATAAATAATGTAGAAACACTTGCAAATGTACCATGGATAATAAATAACGGAGATAAAGCTTATGCAAAATATGGAACTGAAAAAAGTAAGGGAACAAAGGTATTTGCATTAGCCGGTAAAATTGCAAAAAGCGGTTTAGCGGAAGTTCCAATGGGAATGACAATTAATGAAATAGTTTTTGAAATTGGTGGAGGAATAAAAAATGGTCGTGAATTTAAAGCTGTTCAAATGGGTGGTCCTTCAGGAGGATGCATACCAGCGAGTATGGGAGACTTAAAAATTGATTATGATGAAATAACAAAAACCGGTGCTATAATGGGTTCCGGAGGACTAATTGTTTTAGACGATACTACATGCATGGTTGACCTCGCTAAATTCTTTCTTAATTTCACACAAAACGAATCATGTGGGAAATGTACTTTCTGTAGAATAGGTACAAAACGCATGCTTGAAATTTTAGAAAGAATCACAATAGGCGAGGGCAAAGAAGGAGATATTGAGTTATTAGAAGATTTAGCTGTAAAAATCAAAAACAATAGCTTATGTGGTTTGGGACAAACAGCACCAAATCCTGTTCTTACAACAATAAAATATTTTAGAAGTGAATACGAAGCCCATATAAAAGACAAAAAATGTCCGGCGCATAGTTGTACTTCACTATTAACATATACAATAATTGCTGAAAACTGCAAAGGCTGTACATTATGTGCAAAAAAATGTCCAGCAAATGCAATTATAGGAAAAGCAAAAGAAGTACATATTATAGATCAGGAATTGTGTATAAAATGCGGACAATGTTTTGATGTATGCAAACTTGAAGCAATTGAAAAATTTTAAATATTGGAGAGGAAATTACAAATGGAAAAAATAAAAGTAATAATAAACGGTAAAGAAATTACAACTACAACAGGTAAAACTATTTTAGAAGTTGTTAATGAAAATAAGTTGGATAAAATTCCAACACTCTGCCACGATGATAGATTAGAACCTTATGGCTCATGTTTTTTATGTGTAGTTGAAGTAGAGGGAATGAATAAACTTGTCCCTTCTTGCGCTACTCCTGTTAATAACGGAATGGTTATTACAACAAATAACGAAAAAATACAAAATTCAAGAAAAACTGCTCTTGAGTTGTTATTATCAAATCATTATGCAGATTGCATAGGACCATGTATTGATGCATGTCCTGCAAGCGTTGATGCACAAGGATATGTTGCTCTAATATCAATGGGAAAACACAAAGAAGCATTAAAATTAATAAAAGAAAAAAATCCTTTTCCTTTATCAATTGGAAGAGTATGTGTAAGAAATTGTGAAGATGTGTGCAGAAGATGTTATGTTGATGACCCTGTTGCGGTAAATTATCTGAAACGATATGTTGCCGATAAAGATATGGATAAGATGTGGATACCTGATACAAAAAGAAAAAACGGGAAAAAAGTTGCAATTGTTGGTGGAGGTCCTTCAGGTTTAACTTGTGCATATTTCTTAACTCTTGAAGGTTATTCTTGTACAATATTTGAAAAACTACCGGAACTTGGAGGTATGCTAAAGTATGGAATTCCATCGTACAGATTGCCAAGAAACATTCTTGATTCTGAAATTAAATGGATAACCGATCTTGGTGTTGAGGTTAAAACCAATATCGAAATGGGTAAAGATTTTTCAATATCTGATTTGAAAAAAGATGGTTTTGATGCAATATTTTTAGGTGTTGGAGCACATAAAGCTGCTAAAATGAGACTTGACAAAGAAGACGAAATTAAAAACATATTTGGAGGTATTGATTTCCTACGAAAATCCGAAATAAACGGAACACCAAAACTGAACGGAACAGTAATTATTGTTGGTGGAGGTAATACTGCTATTGATGCAGCAAGAACTTCATTGCGAAGTGGCGCCAATAATGTTAAAATTGTTTACCGACGCTCTATTAAGGAAATGCCTGCACATCATGCTGAAATTGAAGCTGCTCAAGAAGAAGGCATAGATATAATGTTTTTAACTAACCCTAAAACAATTAATACAGAAAATGGTAAACTAAAAGGTATTGAATGTCTTAAAATGGAATTAGAAAAACCTAAAAATGGTGGACGACCAAGACCAATTCCAATTGTAGATTCAGAATTTAATATTGATTGCAATTACATTATTAGTGCTATAGGACAACAAGTTAATACATCATTTTTAAATAATGATAAAAATATTTCTTTAAATGATTGGGGAACTATTGATGCTAATGAAACAACATTTGAAACTTCCATATCGGGTGTTTTTTCAGGTGGAGATGTTGTTACAGGACCTTTAACTGCTGTAAGTTCAATAGGACAAGGTAGAAAAGCAGCTTTTTCAATTATAGAATATCTTAAAACAGGAAAAGCAAAAGGAGGAGACTTTAAATTTTTTAGTTTTAAACATAAATTAGGAAATATTTCCGAAAATGAATTTTCTCATTTCGATAAAATTAAAAGAGAAAAAATGCCTGAACTAAAAATTGATGAGCGTAAACTTAGTTTTGAAGAAGTAGAACTTGGTATTACCGACCTGCAAGCACAAAATGAACCACTTAGATGCCTTGAATGTGGTTGCTCTGAATATTACGATTGCACACTTAGAAAATATGCAGATGATTTTAAAATTGATATTACTGATTATGTTGGCGAAGTAAGGAAATTTAAAATCGACAATTTACATCCTTTTATCAGTCTTGACCCGAATAAATGTATTAATTGTGGTAAATGTGTAAGAACATGTTCTGAAATATTAAAAGTATCTGCACTTGGTTTTGTTAATCGTGGATTTAAATCTGTTGTTAAACCGGCAATGGAAAAATCATTATCAGAAACTAATTGTATTGCCTGCGGTAATTGCATTGATGCTTGTCCAACAGGTGCTATTAGCGAAAAATTTCCATTTAAAGTTCTTGGAACATTGCCCAAAACAAACCATAAAACAATTTGCAATTTCTGTTCACTTGGATGTAATATTAATTACAAAGTAATTAATAATGATATTTTTTATATCTCAAATACAACAGACGAAGTTATAAATAGCAAAAATGATGGTTATTTATGCGTAAAAGGAAGATTTGGCAATAGATATTTAAATAGTAAAAATAAAATTGAAAAACCTGCAATTAAAATTGACGGGAAATTTTGTGAAACAGATTTAGAAGAAGCTATTAATTTTTCTAAGAACAAAATAAATGATATAATAAAAAAATATGGCTCCGACTCTGTTGCGGTTTTTGGTTCTCCTAAAATGTCAAACGAGGAATTATACTTAATACAAAAATTGGCAAGAACAGGATTGAAAACAAATAATATTTCAAGTTTTTCAAATATGCTATATAATACAGACATAGAGAGCATTGATAATATTACAGGTGCTACTGTTTCTACAATGTCAATTAACAATATTAAAAACTCTGATGTTATTGTTGTTCTTAATTCTAATTTATCGGAAGAAAATTTAATTATGGAACTTAAAATTAAAGAAGCTCAGAAAAAAGGTGTTAAACTAATTGTTATTAGTTCTTCGGAAATTAAACTCACAAAATTTGCTGATTTATGGATTGATACAAAAAAAGGAACAAATACAATATTAATTAACGGACTTTTAAATGAAATACTAAATAATTCAAAAAATGTTAATGAAGACTTAAAAGATATGGTTTCAACATTCGATTCTGAAACTACATCCGAATTCACAGAAGTTGACTTAGATAAGTATAAAGAATTTCTTAATATCTTATCAAAACCTGATTCAAATGTTGTTTTTGTTTATAATATTGATTCTATCAAAGAAAAATCGAAAAATGATTTAAAAGCTATTGGCAACTACTTATCATTAACAAATAGAATTAATAAAGAAAATAACGGAATAATTATTTTACGTGAATTTTCAAACTCCACAGGATTAATGGATATGGGATGTAATCCCGTTTATTTACCGGGATATGTAAAATACAATGAGAAAAGCGAAATTGAAAAGATTGAAAAAACCTGGAAAACTGAATTAAAAGAAATTTTCAAACCGGCTGACATCAAGGATAAAATGTTAAAAAACAAAATTAAGGCTGTCCTTATTTTTGGCGAAGACCCACTAATCAATAAAGAAAATATTAAACTTTTAAATGAATTAGAGTTTTTAATGGTTTTTGATGCTTTTGACTCCGAATCAGCAAAAGAAGCAGATGTAATAATACCTGCTTCAACATATATTAAACAACATGGAACATATACAAGTTGTGATACACTAATTCAAAAAATTACGCCTATCTTTGAAAATGCAAATAATTTAGAAAACTGGGAAATTATTTCAAAGTTTGCTAATAGTTTCTGTAATGCTTTTAACTATGATTCACAGGAAGATATATTTAAAGAAATTAAAAAAATTAATAGAATATATAAAGAATGTGATATTGATGAATATTGGAATAAAAATTCAAAAAACAGAGATTTTCTATCATACAGAAATGGTGTTAAATACCAAATATATGATATAGATACAACTCCATTTGAACCTGAAAAACCAAGTATTCATTATTCAGATAATTATTACAGAAACAATGTTAAAAATGTTTTAATTTAATATTTTAAAATGGAAGATTTATCAAAATACAAACTGGTATTCAATTTATTTAAAAAAATTATAGTGTTTGATGAATCTAATAATTTACTATTAGCCGGTGATGAGATAAAAAAAATATTATCCGATACAAATATTGATATAGATAATATTGTCCTAAACAAGTTTTCTGATTCTGAAGGAAAAAAACTTTTAGCATCAATAACTAAAGTTCGTAAGAACCAATTATATTATTCGTACATTTTTAATGGGTTTAAAGAGGATTTTATTCTCATTCCGGCTAATTTTAATAATTCTAAATGTGTTATTCTTTCAACAAAAAATGAAATTGAGGAAATAGATAAAATTGAGATAGCTCTTGAAGAAAAAGTAAAAGAATTAGAATGTTTGTACAAAATAAGTCATGAACTTGAAACATTTAGCAATATTTATACAGCTTTAGATAAATGTGTACATCACATTAAACAAGGATTTCGGTTTCCTGAAATATCAAACGTTTATATTAAATTTGAAAACAAAACCTATGGTGATAAAAATTTTAAGGAAAAACATTATAAAACTCAAATAACTGAATATATTATTAGAAACAATAAAAAAAAAGGGAAAATATCTGTTTGCTACAATAAAAAAAAGACTTTTCTTAAAGAAGAGATAACCTTACTAAAAGAAATTACTGGAAAAATATCACGTGCAATTGAGAAAAATAAAAAAGCAGATGACCTGGAAAAAAGGAAAAAAGCACTACTATCTAAAAATAAAACACTAATAGAACTTACAGAAGAATGCCAAGAAAGTAGAGAAAAACTTCAAGCATTTTTTACTGCAATTACAGACAAAATAATTGTTATTGATTCAGAATTTAACATTATTATGTCAAATAATGATGAAATTGGAGAATCAGGAAAATGTTATAAAAAGCTCTTCAATTGTAATAAAATATGTGATAATTGTCCTGCACTAATTACATTTAATAAAGCACAATCAAGTGTATTCGAAAAAAAAGAAAAAGAAAAAATATTTCAGCTAAATTCTTTCCCAATTTATAATAACGAACAAAAAGTTGACAGGGTACTTGAAGTATGTCGTGATATTACCAAAGAAAAGCACATGGAAGAGCAATTATTGCAGTCATATAAATTTGCATCTTTAGGGAAATTGGTTACAGGTGTTGCTCATGAAATTAATAATCCTAATACTTTTATTCTTGGAAATATTAAAATTATCAGTGAAGCTTTTAACGATATACTTCCTTTACTTGATGAATATTATAATGAGAATAAGGAATTGAAAATTGCAAGGCTTGATTATAATACCTTTAAAGACAACATTACTATTTTGCTCGAAGATATGGTTAATGGTTCAGTAAGAATGAAAAAAATTGTTGAAGACCTGAGAAATTTTGCAAAAAATGATGAAAATGAAATTCTTAACGAAGATATTAATATTAATAATTTAATTAAGAATACTGTTCGATTAATTGAAAAACAAATAAAAAAAACAAGTGAAATAAAATTAGAATTACACAAAAATATACCCAAATTTATTGGCAGCATTTCAAAACTTGAACAAGTAATTGTTAATATAATTATTAATGCTTCTCAAGCAATTGATAAAGAAAATAGTTTAATAATTGTAAAAACAGAATATATCGAAAAAAATAATCTGATAAAAATAATTATTAGCGATAACGGTAAAGGAATGGATAAAAAAACTAAAAGGAATATTTTTGACCCGTTTTTCACTACTAAAAGAAATTCAGGTGGAACAGGATTAGGATTATCAATATCGTATGGTATTATTAAAGAACATAACGGAATTATTGAGGTTGATTCAACTCCTAAAATAGGTACTATTTTTACAATATCTATACCTTTAAATAAAATATAATGACAAAAATATTAATAATTGATGATAACAAATCTGTTTTGAACTTTTTAAATGTTTTCCTGTTACAATCAGGGAAATACGAAATAAAAACATTGCAAAACAGTACGCAAGCATATCAGATTTTGGATAAAGAAGAACATGATATTTTATTATTAGATATGGATATGCCTAAAGTTACAGGCATAGATATATTAAATTATATCAAACAAAAAGAATTGAAAATTAAAACAATTGTTTTAACGGGTGTTGAAGATATTGACCTTGCAATATCGGCAATGAAACTTGAAACCTTCGATTATATGTTAAAACCAATTGATGAAGAAAAATTACTTGATGCACTTGAAAATGCTGTTAGCAAAATAAATTATAATAATCCTGTTACTGATTTATCCTTTAAAACATTAAAAAATAATGAAGTTTTTAAAAATATTATTACTCAAAATGATGAAATGTTAAAAATATTTCATTTTGTTGAAAAATTTGCGAATACCGACAATAGTATTTTAATATGGGGAGAAAGTGGCACAGGAAAAGAACTTATTGCGGAAGCAATACATAAAATTAGTAACAGACGAGATAAAAAATTTATAGCAGTAAATGCGGGTTTATTTGCTCAGGAATTATTTGCTTCAGAATTTTTCGGGTATGAAAAAGGAGCATTTACCGGAGCTACAAAAACTAAAAAAGGGTTTATAGAAGAAGCAAATGGAGGAACATTATTTCTTGACGAAATTGGAGAATTAGATATGCCAATTCAGGTTAAATTACTAAGAGTTTTACAAGAAGAAGAGTTTTACAAATTGGGTTCTACTAAAAATATTAAGGCAAATGTTAGAATTATAGCCGCAACAAATAAAAACCTGTTTGATGAAATTAATAAAGGTAATTTCAGGAAAGATCTCTTTTTTAGATTAAACATCAACGCTATTAATCTTCCCCCTTTAAGAGAAAAACAAGAAGATATTCCACTTCTTGCAGAATATTTTCTAAAAAAATTCAATAAAAAGTATAATAAAAATATTAAAACAATATCAACTCCACTTATTAATTGCCTTAAAACCTATTCATTTCCCGGTAATGTCAGGGAACTTATGAACATTATAAACAGTTCAATTATTGTTGAAACTACTAATGAATTAAAAAGAAAATCGTTACCAAATTATTTTCTTGAGAATATGCAATTTTGTTGCGAATTTGAAGATGGAGTCTTACCCCCTTCTCTTCAAAAAATTGAAATGGAGCATATAATAAAGGTATTGAACTTTACTGGGAATAATAAATCGAAAGCTGCTAACATTCTTGGAATTTCAAGAGTTAATCTTATTGCAAAAATTAAAAAATATGAAATAATATAACTGCCTAAAACAAATCGGCAAACAAAATCCGGATACCCACAGGAACGCTATATAATCGCTCACTAGCGGGGCTTGGGGGATGACGATTATTAATGATTTGTTTTTTGCATCACAATTATTTTAAACAGAATATCGTCGCTATCTTTAATTCCACTGTCTACAAGTACTTTTTGTTCTTTATGTATTGTTAATCCAAATGTTTTTGCTATATTTTCAACATATTTGTTTGAGTGTTTAAAAATTGGAACTCCCCAGGCTGATTGAACTTCAATGTAATTAGGCATATTTTCATAATCTGCTGCTGCCTCTTTTTTGGTAAGCGAGGCAATTGTAAACGCAAATATTCCGTTTGGTTTAAGAATGCGATACGTTTCTTTGATTATTGGCTCTAAATTACCAAAAAAGTGAAATACACCACAGCATATTATATTAGAAAATGCCTTGTTTGAATATGGAAAAGGAATATCAAGAATGCTGTGTTGCTTTAATTCGCTTGTAAATCCTTTTTTTTGGCATTCTTTTAGCATTTCTAACGATTCGTCAAACCCGAATATATTAAGCCCGGCTTTTGCAAAATTAACGGAGCTTAATCCTGTACCTATTCCAAGGTCGAGAAGATTATCTTTGGGCTTAATATATTGGTAACACATGCCAAAAAGGGCTTCAGGTCCGTAGCTGTTATACTGTTTTGCCTGTAAATCGTAAGTGGCGGCAAACTTATCGTGTGATTTAATGTTATTGGTGTTTTCCATTTTTTATTTGCTTGCTGTATGCTATTGCTTTAGTAACTTTTCTTAAATTTTTGTTAAAAATAATCACAAAAACTTTTTACTCAAAATCTAATTTAATTTATTTTTTAAAAAGCAGGTTTTCATTTCTCAATTCTGGCTTAGGTTTTAAGATTATCAACCAAAAAAAAAATCAATTAGATGCAGCACTTAAAAAATTGTATCGTTATTATAACAAACAATTAAATTAAATTAAACTAAACTTTTAAAAATAGAATATTATGAAAACTCTAAAAAGAACAACAGCACTAATTATTACACTGATATTTATAACAAGCTTAAGTTTAAATGCAAATACAGATGGTAATAAATTTAACAGGATTAAAAATCGTATTAGCAGCTTTATGGATTATCCAAACATTGCTAATGAAAAACAAGAAACAAGGCTAGTATTTGCCGACATTTCGATTAGCGATGAAGGTAAAGTTGTTATTAACGAAATTTACGGACATGATGGCTATAAAGAATATGTTATAGCTCAATTGGATAAAATTCAGATTAACCCTAAAAACTGTACGAAAGACAAATCGTTATTATTTAAATTTACTTTTAAGTAGAATTTTTCATAGAGCTTTTGTTAACTTAAGGGTCCGATATTTTTCGGACCTTTTTTTTTGGACTAAAGCCCTATTTTTACAATATTTATATCCCCGCCTTAAAAGACGGGGCAACTGATAACCTTATGCTTACGCCTTAACTTAATGACATTGAGCGTGTGGTAGCGGGGGAAATTACAAATTCTGCAGAGTAGGGGTTATGCCTTCTGAATTAAGGTTGCCTAATGAAATTGTAAATATTTCACCACTAGAATTATTGTCACCGGAACTCATTACGGTTTGAATATGCAAATTATTGATAGATAGAGTATCGAACTTCGATTTTATTTCACCAATTTTTAATAAATCAACAGTTAGTATATTTTTATCAATTTTCTTAAACAATACCGTTTGTATTTTATTATTTTTCTTTTTGTATTGTTTTAAAAAATTAAATCTATTAAAATTATCGGTATTTATTATTTGCAGATTCTCTATTCCATTTATTTCTTCATTAAACCAAGAAACTGTATTATCATCAATAAGAAATCTGTCTAATTTATCTTTTGCCATTATCCTTGCATTGTTAATAATTGATGGACCATAGTGGTTATTTATAACGTGCTTAGGAATATGATGAGAATAAGAATAAATATCGTCATAGGTTAAAGAGTACCTTAGGGTTATTTCTCCAACAACATTTTTTGTATCTTTTAGAAAATCCTTGCTACAATTATAACGTTTTATGTTTGCTTGAAAATAAATAGCAAATACCAATGCTTGAAAAGGAGTGTCAAAAATTTGAAAACCGCCATCACCTCGATCTATGAAATATTCATTAAAATTTTCTACAGTTATAGATGGAAATAAAAAAGGTTCATTTACTAGGCAATTGTCGATTGTTGTATAATATAGTCTTTTAAATAAATATGGAATTAATGTTTGTTCTAATAATGGATATTGACTGTACCTATAAATATCAATACCAAGAACTGCTTTTTTGCTAAAATAATTTTTCTTTAATTCTTCTTCAATCTCTGTTTTGTGAATTTTAGAAACGCCTGTTTTCTCATTTTTTTCACATTTATTAAGTTTCTTAACTAATTGCTCTATTTTAGTGTTAGTTAATTCTTTCATAATACAAGTTATTAAATTGTTTTATTTTTATCAAAAATAACAAAAATAAAAGACTTGCAAAATAGCTATGAAAAAATAAATGCCTAATGCCAATGCTATCCGATATTAGTAGTTAAAAAACTTCTTTTTATTTGCTTCAAAATTATAATCCGCAGAGCGGAGGAACGAGATACAATTGCGCATCAGCGGGGTTATTTTTCAAGATCACTTTTAATAATTTTCCAAATATCATTTTCCTTTTTAAATTCCAAAATAACAGTAGGTCCATTCATTCCATAACGGAATTTAATGTCAGCAGTTTCAGTTTCTATAGTAAAATTCAAAAAGTCTATATGATTCCTTATATTTCTGAAAAACATGTCCTCTTTTGACATGAATGTTACTTTATTTCCATATTTATATAATTCTAAATTATTTGGTACTAAATCATTGTCAACTATAAATAATTGTTGCTTTTCTTCATATTCTATGTTGGAATAATACATCTGTAATTCCTCGAAGTCAATAGATTTTTGAATCACGTTTTGTTTGTCTTGGAGAGTCTGTCCTTCGACAAATAAACTTAATAAAATTGGTAACCAAATTAATGTTAACTTTTTCATGCTAATTTTTATTAATTGTTTATTAGTTTACATTTTTATAATTGCTTGTAAACCTGCTGCTGCGGACATGTTGTCCGTACCTTATTTAAAGCCCCGACAACATGTAGGCGCTAGCTGGGCTTCTCTCCATTAATCATAATAAAATACAGTGTATAATTTAAATTTTCCATTTATTTTTTTAAAATAAAAGAACTTATATGCTCCGCTTCCAACAAAAAAATATCCATTATTTTCACCACCTGTTAAATTTTCTGTATCAGTCATAATTTCAACTGTCTTGGTATCAAACAATGAATTAAAATTACTGTAAAATTCATTTTCATCTTTTCCAATCAAACCACTGCCTTCTGAAAAATCTATCATATCAACCAATTTGCTGGTATCCTTTTCAGTCACAGTATTTTTAAATTCAGTCCAGAAAGTTTTTATTTCAGACGTTTGAGAATGAACTGTTGTAATTAGTATAGCTAAAACAAAAGTCGTCAAAATTTTCCCCACCATATTAAATATTTTTCAATGATTATATTTTAAATTTAGATGCTTTACAATGCCGTGTGTTATAGCCTTTGCTTTCTTGTCCATTGTTTCTTTTTAACCTTCAATTTCAGAATATTTGATAAAACAATAACCCCATCAATATTATAGGAAAAGTAAAGACATGTTTCATTTAGATATTCTTCTTGTCCTGAAAAAGGTACATGAATTGGTGATTTTGGTGGAGAAGGGTGCCCTGACCAATCCCACATATATTTATCAGAGAAACACAATTTTTTAAGTGTGGCACTAAATACCAATATTTCTTCATTTGGCTTTAGCTTATAGGAGGAATTTTTTATGGCAGGAATTTCAAATTCCCACATATGCAATGGCCATCTATGATTACAAGTAGAAAGCATAAAATTTTTGAAAATCAAAGTGTCTATCAAAACAGTATTCTTTGATTTGTTTACAAACCGGCATTTAATATATGCCGATGTGTCTGTTGCTGGATAATAGGTATTAATATTAGATTCAATAACTAACTGGTACTTTATGTTTAGCTTGCTAAGTGAGTCTATGTTTTTCTTTTGTAATAAAAAAAGGCTGACTTTCTCAATAGAAAGTTTTTCAATTTGAGCGCTACATATTGCTGATAGAAAAAATAAAATGCAAATAATAATGTAATGTTTTTTTGTATTCATTTTTTTGGTTTTTCAACAAAGAATCAATAATCGCGCCATAATTCTACCGCTGCTGCGGACATGTATATACCGTGTTATGGGCTTTTTTTATTGCAATGAGTAATCCCCTGTACCATTAAAGGAAGTTAATGAGATGGTAGTAGTCCATGTGCCTGAAGTTCCCGAAGAACTTGTCCCATCTGCATCTTGAGCCCCAGAACCTGCCGTAAGTGTATTGTCAATTACCGTTGTCCCATCTGCATCTTTTACTACTAATTGAAAACTACCACTGGTAGCATCTATTGCCATATCCCAACCTATAGTTGTATTATTATTAGTGAAAGAGACTGTTTTTGATGCCGTTCCTCCTGCGCCACTAAGATCTCCTGATGTGTTATTAGCTGAAATATTAATTGTAGGGATTAAAATAATTAAAGGATAAGTACAACTTCCATCATCTTTCTTTGCTTTTTCATCGTAATTGTCAGCATTAACATCAATACATCCTTCCTTTTTACAACTCGTAAAAGTTGAAGTTATTCCTATACATAAAATTGCAATAGTTATAAATTTCACTGATTTTCTCATAATTTTAAGATTAATTAATTATTTATTTGTACTTACTCATTTGGCCTTTCAGTATCCGCCCTGTTTTTAGTGTAGTTGCTAGTCTCTACTTATTTTTTTTACAAATCCCCCAAATATACAAAAAAAATAAAAGACCTGCATTAGGTGTATGAAAAAAATATACCATTAATAATTAAGTAAGCTGCTGGGGCGGACATGTTGTCTGTACCTTATTTAAAGCACTATGGATACGAGCTACAAGCTCGCACCAGCTGGGGTCATTCTTTATTCTTTTTTAATTTTCGTTTATATCGTTTAATATTCATATCAACTGCATCCTGTAATGTAAATATTAAACTAATCAGATGTTGATCTGTATTTGTTTTTAAAAATGGTAATGGAACATCTTTTAATCCATTTTTCTGGACATCACAAATAGTATAAATTACTTTTCTTGATGATTTTTCTATTAAATAAAAATGCATTTGAGATAGAGTATTATGGGAATTCTTTGGTATAGCAATAACAAAAAATCCTCCGCTGGCAATAGCAATGGCTGAATTAGCTAAAATATTAACTGCAATAACTTTGCCCACATTATCGGGGTATATTGTTTTATTTCTCCTATAAAAAGCCTCATGAACAATAAAGCAAATATATTTTTCAGGAAATGTATCGATCATAGATAATAATAAGTGAGAATTAATAGCACTATCTTTTCCGGCATATTTTTTCAACTCATTTATAATAAGAAAATTATTATTTAAATTTCTATTAATATCAGAAGTGTCCTTATCTTTCTTTAATGAATTTATTTTTCCTATTTCATATAATTTGCTATATATATTATTATTAGCTTCTGCTGAACCAAAGAGATCTATTCCGAATTTATTTTCAACATCTTTACAACTTATTACTACAATTGGTTCAGGATAGTAATGAATTTCTCTCAAGTCAATAATTTCTTTAAAAGCAGGCTTAATTTTTTGAGAATAAAGTAATAATATGTTAGATAAAAATAAAACTATTATAACAAACGCTCTTATCATGTACATAAATAATTAATTAAGTTTATTTAACAAAATTAAGAAAAAAAAGAAAACTCTCCTTTGATTTTTGATTTACATAAAAACCTCACGAAAGATTGACTTAGTAGAATGCTTTGCATTTTACTTCGTCGAATTTCATTTCGAGCCCTTGCTACCGCACGAATCTTTCGTGTGGTTTTTCTTAGGAACGCGATATAATCGCGCACCAGCGGGGGCCTTTCAGTATCCGCCCTGTTTTTAGTGTAGTTGCTAGTCTCTACTTATTTTTTTTATAAATCGTACAAATATACCAAAAAAATAAAAGACCTGCATTAGGGTTATGAAAAAAAATTACCATTAATAATTAAGTAAGCTGCTGCTGCGGACATGTTGTCCGTACCTTATTTAAAGCCCCGAAAACATGTCGTCGCTAGCTGGTTTCACCACACGCTACAAAGAATGCGGTAGCGGGGTTTGTTAGCGGCTGATTTTATTAAAATGTTTCTTTTCCTTATGCTTACCATCTGCTCTCAGAGTGACTTGATTGAAATGAATGATTGGTGATGTTCTAACTCGTTCAATAAAACCGAGAGAGATTCGATCTTGGCCTTCTTGCAATTTTTTCAACAAGGTTCCAACGCCATTAACAGACAAATTAAGATTCGATGCAACATCTTTAAGACTAATCCCCATGTAAGGGCTTAAAGAATGGACAACTTCATTCCTTAATAGTTTTAAACTTTTAAAGTTATCCCATGCTATAGTTTGCTTTAAATCTTCAAAACTAAAATTGCAGAACTCATTTATAAAAATCTCTAATCTTTCTTCAGTATTTCTGGATTCCTTCAAATTATTAAAATTCTCGGTATCCAACCCGTTAAAACTAAATAACAATATGTGTCTATTGATATAAGAGTCAATTAATGCCAATGAAGAAAATAAATATCCTCTATAATTTCTGCTACACATTACAAAATCATGATATACACTTTCTAAACAAGTTTCTTCCTTATAAAATTCAATGTCTTCTGACAGATCTAATTCACTAGGTTCATTTCTACAAGGTCCTTTTAACTCCTTTCTGTAACCAGCCCATTCCGTTGTAAATTTCATTTGCCAATTAGGAGTTGATGTTCCAAATGTGCCACCAAATACATTGTCTTGTCTGTCAAGGTCAACCTGAATAAAACTACAAATTCCAGAAGTTCTTACTTCATTAACTAGTTCGTAATATTTTTTCTTTTCTTCTTTCTTTCCTTTGTTTCGTATAATATATTGCTGATTTCTTCCTTTTGTAGGTAGAATTATATTTAGTTTATCTAGTATGTCATCAACTATTTTTACAGATTCTTTATTTGAAAGCCTTGGTTCTTGCTGTATTAAAAACGGAGGTTTTTCTTCCATGTTTTGTTATTTTTTTTTCGGCATCTTAGTTTCAAATGAACTAGTCAATTCCTCCATTTCAATCCAATGTAGCGTTAAGTCAATCAACTTTTTTAAATCTGCTAAATCTTGTCCTGCCCAAATTCTTACATAATGGGTTTCATCATTACCAAGCCATGCAGCTCGTTCTGCTACTTTTTTTATTTTTGCATCTATTATATCTTCCTTGATACAACTCCCTAAAAACTTTTTTTTAATGTTATCCTCTTTTTTAGGATTGTTCTTAATTAAATAGTCCTTGATTAAAAACTCAAGTGCTTTGCGATATCCTACACCACAAATTTCTGTCAAGTTGTGTTGTTCAGCAAATGAAGCTTCATTAAATATTTTTATGAAAGATGGAGAGATTGATTGAATTTCTTCTGAAAATGTTGTTTCAGTTGGATCACCGATGTTACAATGACTGAAGTTGAAGTATTCCCCATAATCATGGTAGTAACTGCCAATAAATGCTTTTTTACAATCTAAACTTGGGCACCTATATATTATTTCCAAGTACTCATCTGATAGATTGTCTCCTATAATAATAGGATCAATTGACTTGTGGCAGTATGGGCAATCGTTAGGTATTTCATTAACACAAGCTTGTTTGTTATTTCCTACTTTGATTTTTATCATCGTATCTGTTTTTTACATTGTGCACAACTAGTATATAACAGGCATTAATGCCTGTTATCTACCTTATAGCCCACTTTGTTAATTTTTTATAAATCATACAAATATACAAAAAAAATAAAAGACCTGCAAGTACGGTTATGAAAAAAAATTACCATTAATAACTAAGCAATAGTTGCAGGCCTTTTAAATTTATATGTGTTTTAAATTGTAATCATTGCCACATTGCTTTGCAAGCCTATTTCTTTGCCATCAATTACCCCTACTGGTGCGGATTAGTGAATGAAATCTAAAATGTCTCTATAATTTTCTGTATTAAAATTAACTATTGTATCAATTGAATGTTCCTTTACAGAAATCAAAGTAACATTACTTATATTGAGATTATAATTACTCATATTCTCTAATGAATCAAATAAAACATTCTTACATGCCTTAATTTCATTAGTAATAATCTCAGGGTTAGAATATATAATAGTGATACTCTTGTTATACTTTAACAATTCAACTCCATTTAAAACATCAATTGTTTTCTCTAAACAAATAAAACATCCTTTTTTCGGAATAAAAATATACTTATGATCATTTTCATCAATATTTTCATCAAAAGTTTTTTTCAAATAATTAGATAGAGGAAAGATATCTCTATTTTCTATTGAAGAATTACTAGTACAGTAAGTAAACAAGAATAAAATAATGGTAGAGCAAATAACTTTTCTGTAATACATAAATTTACTAATTAATTTTAAATAAAGATAAATGATATGTTTTGCAATTAAAAATATCATCAGTCATCTTACCAATATAAATTCCTTTTTTAGAAGGATAAAACATATAAGGATAAAATTTATCCTTATCAAATTTTTGTTCATTTAAAATTTTAAAATCACCATCCATTATTATAACCGACCAATCATGAAATCTATTTACGGTTCCATCCTCTTTCTCAAAATTAGTAGGTAACATAACAAGCCTATAATACAAACTTCTATACCTATCATAAATTAAATTATGATACCTTCCCTGACTCATTTTAAACTTTTTAATGTTGCTTTTATTTGATTCATTAATTGTTTGAATTGTATCAAGATAAACACTCCTAACAGGCATAATGGTTTCATTACCATCAACATCAATCTGATAAAGATTATGTGAAACTCCAAATGAATATACTAAATCATTTTTTCCCGTAACAATCCTTGCTGCCCAATAATCTAAATAATCTAAATCAGGTAAGTAGCAGTCTGGGAAAAACCCTTTATCATTAATTACTTGATTACCATTAATATTTATTTCAACCTCTAATGGTGTTTGATAATACAGGGTTCTATCATCATTGTAATTCATATTAATATCAGTTCTTGAAGATGATGTGTATATCACACCATTTTTAAATAAGATTTTATGTGTTTTATTTGCACATAAAACATAATTTTTATTATCCATATATAATGGGCAATCAATAACCCAATCATTGATTATTTTACCTTTTTTATTCAATAAGACAATGCAATTACATTCAGGCAATAAAGTAAAAATACTATCTAAGTTATGAATATAGATGTGAGAGTTTGTATAATAGTCTTTTTTAAATGAATATCTACTAAACAAACTATCTAATTGGATTATTAATCCATCTTCAATATCTAAGAGATTATAAAATATTATTTTTTTATTCTGAAGATGATATAAAAACAATGAATCATTATGATAATATGCATTTGCCCATGAATTTGGAAGATTAATTTTTATATCAATATTATTAGATAATATTAATTCTGGCTTTTCTTCACAAGAATTAAATAAAAACATTGCAACTAATAACAAGAATATCTTAATAACAATGTCTTTATTTAATATCTTTGAGAAATAGTACATTTAATTAAAATTAAATTTCTGATAAATCAAGTACTAAAGTAATATATTGTTCTCCTGCTTCAAATCTTCTTGGGTCTAAATCATTTGGAACACAATGAAAAAATTCCAATTTTTCTTTTTTATTTAAAGTGATTATTAATTTATTATCTTCATCAGTTAGTCTATCTAAATAATCACTTAAACTTTCATCATAAAGCTCTGGCCATAATTCAGAAGCTCCATTATTAGAGAAAAAATCATGTTCTGTCCTGTTAACAATAGAACTCTTTAAATCATTATAAACTCCACGCAAACCTGGAGTAACAACAACATCTTCACTTGCACAACTTAACGCAGGCCTTTTACAAACAGGAATTACAGGGTCATCCCAGTCATTATAAGTTCTACCTATAAAATCTTCTGGGTCAGCTTTTGTTTGAAGTGCAATATTGCCCGAATTAGTTGTTTGGGAAACAATTTCTTCTTCCTCTTTACTACAACCATTAAAGATTAACATTGATGATACAATCATCAAAATTAAAATAAAAAATACTTTTTTCATTAAAATAAAATTTTTAAATATTGCCTACTCTATTTAAAGCTTTTCGGCTTCCGCTTTAATAATACAAAAATAAAAGACCTGCAAGTACGGTTATGAAAAAAAATTACCATTAATAACTAAGCAATAGTTGCAGGCCTTTTAAAAGCCTCACCCAGCCTCCCCAAAGGGAGGAGAAGTCCCCTTTGGGGGATTAGTGGGCTGTTTATTTTACTCCGTTTTTCTAAGTGCCACATCCAAGCGTTTAGTTTCGCCCTCGTGCAGTGTAAAATCTATTTCAAGAGTATCGTAATTTTCTAATGAAAATTTAATAGTATAAGAATTAGGTTCAAGGTCTTCGAATCTATAATATCCTGTGGCAGTAGTTGTTTTTACTGTGCTTGCTAATTCTTTTGCCGGACGGAATTTTATTTCAACTTTTACATACTGCAAAGACTTGCCTGTTTTCTTGTTGGTAACATTGCCGTAAAGTGGTATGTGTGTTGTTTGGCTATCGTCAATATTTCGTAATCGGTGGTATTTATCATAAACCTTTACATTTATTTCTTTGTAATGCTCCATATCGCGGTCCATAGAACGTTTTAGTATTTGTAAAGCCTGGGGTATTAATTTTTTGATATTTGCAGTTGCAATTGTTTTTTCTTTTCGTACTTGGGCAGGCACCAACAATATTTTTGAGTATGCTTTGGTAATATTGCTTAATTCTACCAATTCGTCGGCGGTTACATTGTATGGCTCCAGTTCTTTTTTGTATTTTTCTGCCTCAACAATAGTTGTATTGCTGTAATTTACAATATCGGCATCGCTCATTGCTTTTACCTTAGAAATTGGGACTTTAAATTGGTTGTAAAGTTCGTTTTTACCACTATCGGAGGCATAAGAGCATATACTCGATGTTATATTTACATCTAAGTTTGCTAAATCTACTTTTATTTTCTTTTTGTTTTCGGTATATCCCGTATTAACGAAATTTTGTTTTATTTCGTTTTCTTTTATGTCTTTTAATATTTGTCTAATTAAATCGACATGATCTTTAAGAACTGTGTTCTCTTTTTCTAATTCGGGATTTTGGTCGAAAAATGCAACAACTTCTTGCATCATTTTTACTTCTACTTTTTGATAATCATTCATTTTTTCTTAGTTTAAAAATTTATAATTAATTAATTTTGAGTATATATTGCTGTAATTCTGTATTTTATACATAAAAACACATTCATGAGTTGGCTCAAACCGTTCTTGAATGGACTTAAACCGTTCATGAATGGGCTCAAACCGTTCTTGAATGGGCTCAAACCGTTCTTGAATGGACTTAAACCGTTCATGAATGGGCTCAAACCATTCATGAATGGACTCAAACCGTTCATGAATGGGTTCAAACCGTTCATGAATGGGCTCAAACCGTTCTTGAATGGACTCCAACCGTTCTTGAATGGACTCCAACCATTCTTGAAATGCTATTGTGCTATGTTGCCTTGTTATTTTACTATTGTTAGTTTGTATTTTAATAATGTAATGATTAAAAAACTGTAGCAACATCTCCCAAAATCTATATGTATAAAAGCAAATTGTCATTATCCTATTACTTCTTTAATTTTTACAAAGGGTATAACGTCAAGGTATCCCATATCTATTAATTTGTTTTCGCTAAGTTGTTTTAGTTCTTGGGCTTTTAGTATGTCTTTTTTGTTAATTGGCATACATATATCACTAATTCCTTTGCCTGTGTAGCAAATAAGTTTTGTTTTATCGTGCGAAATTCGTTTAAAGCAGTATGGCATCATTATTCCGCTGTGTAATTCTAATTGTCCTATAGCTTGTTTTGATTTTTCTTGCATATTTTATTTTATTTTAATCTTGTAACTTGTATCCTGTATCAAATCACAATTTTCCACTTTTCTATCTATCCATTTTTCAATTAGCAACAGCAAATCCATTTTGCGTAGGGGTTTCTGTATTATTTCATTGCATCCGGCTTTAATACATTTTTCTTTTACACAATTATCGTAATTCATTGTTTGTATAAGTATTGGGATGTTGGTTTTTATTTTTTTTATTTTTTCTGTTGCAATATCTCCGTTTGCAAAGGGCATTTTATAGTCTAACAAAACCAGCGATACATCTTTGTTTTGTTTGTATAGCTTAACTGCCTGCTCGCCGTTGTATGCGTTTATTATTTCTATGTTTGTTTGTTTTAAAATTTCTTTTACAAGCATTAAAGTAGTGGTGTCATCGTCGGCTATTAGAATTTTTTTATTTTGCCAGATATTTACAAATCGATTTTCGCTATTTGCTTCTTTTTTTTCTGCTATCATATCAAATAATTTTTCAATTTTTGTATGAAGGAAAAAAACTTCCCCCTCTATATATAAGATGCAGAATTTGAAAAATGTTATCAGTAAAAAATTAATTATTTAAAAAAAAAGCTTGTAAGTAGTTTAATGCGTGCGAGAAAAAAGTTGAAAACTTTTTCAGTTTTTTTTATTTTTTGAGGTGTATTTGAAGAAAAAATAGACCAAAAACGATAAAATCACTATCGAAAATAGGATTTTTAGATAAAAATAGCTGTTAAATTTTGTTTTAATTGGCGAAATATTTCCAATTAAAATATAATTTGACCAGTAATATGGATGTGCATCGTCCTTAAAAAATGTGTTTGCCAAATAATCGGTTTTTGCGTTTTGCAGTGCTTCATCTTTTTGCAGTCCGGTGTTTATGTTGTTGTAAAATTTACTTATTAGTTGTGAGCCAAAATAATCGTTTACATCCCATAGTGTAAGCACTATTGCGGGGCAACCTGTGTGTATAAATGCGCGTGCCAAATTATATAATCCTTCGCCACTGTACAATTTTCCATAGCCTGTATTGCATCCGTTAAGCACCACCAGCGATGCTTTTAATTGCATATTGTAAAGTTCGTAGGTGTTTAGGCAATTATCTTCAATGGTATCGGGCGTGTATGTAAAAAAGAATTTAGACAGTAATGGGTTTTCGTCGCTAATGCTTGTGTGCATTGCCAAATGCAAAATATTGTATTTGCCGGCATTTTGTTTAAAATAATGCTCGCTGGCTTCATCGCCAACAAAGTTTTTTCCGCCAAACATCTCGCTAATGTATTTTGTTTCTGTTTTAGCGTATTTAATATGCTTAAGCAAATCTTTGTGTTTCAAATATTCCTTATCGGTTTCTTCAATATTTTCTAAACGCAGATAATCGGGGGCAAAGGCTGCCAGCTTGTTGTTATTGTAGCGTTTTTTATTGTTGTGCATATATTTTAAACTTGCACTGTATGTGTACGAAATTGCATTATTATAAATTAAATATTGCAGATTTTTATAATCGCACACATCTGCTTTATCGCTTTTAATAAGCACCCCAAACGGTATGTATAGCAGTTTATCATCGGGTACAATTATTAGTTTTTTGTTTTTTATTTTTTCCCTTGCCGGATATATCAGCAAATCGTGCAATTTTTTCGATGCCGACGTAAATTTATTAAAGCTTTGTTCCGAAGTGTTGAGCTGCTCCACACATTCTCTTAAATCTAATATGTTTTCAACAAATGTGCTGTCAATGATGTTTACTATTAGCTGCGTGCTTTGCTGCTCTATTACAAAACAAATTAGCAGTGTGTCTGCCATGCAGTATTCAAGCAATACCTCGTTGGGCTGTAGTTTTGTTTGTAAATTACTTAATGATATTGTGCTGTTGTTACAACTTCTGTTTTTATATAAGGGGTAGTTTTGTTCGGTAAACATTTTTAGTTTATCGTGTTTTTGCATTAAATTGTTTATTCTTTTTTGCTGATAATTGTAGTTGCCTTTATTGGTTTTTGATTGTATTATTGATATTGCCGATTTTATTTTTTTATCGTAGCTATATAGTTTTGCCAGTGTTTTGTCGGTTTTTATTGCTTCAAGTTCTGCCATCGATTTGTATAGCAATGATGCTTTTCCTTTTTCGGAATACTCAAACAGCTTGTTCAGATATTTTTTATTGGAGCTTACTTTATATAATTCGTAAATTGTTTTTAGTGCATTGTTAACGGTTTCTTTATAGTTGTTGGCAAAGCTTAAATTACTTTCTTCGCTAAAAAACTCGTTTCTCGATTTATCAATTAATGCAAATGTAAGTTCAAAAGTTTCAAAACTTGCCATAAGGTTTTTCATTTCTCCTGTTTGCTTATATAGCAGATAAAAAGCATTGGCTTTGTACCTTATAGCGTAAAGCAATTCTTTGTTTAATACCAAGTGTTCGGCTTTTGGATTTGAGTAGATGTTTGTATCTGTAAATTCAGGAATAACAGCTATAATACTTTTTTGAAAATACTCAATTCCATTTTTATATTGCTCTGTGTGTTTGTAGAAATATCCCAGGTAATTCAATGAATTAGAGATTACTATAGTATTATCGGGGCATTGTTCTAAAGTTAAATTATGAGATTTTAAAAATAATTTTTCACTCTTATCAAATTCTTTATTGTTATAACATATTAATCCATAGCTTTTGTATGCAGTTGATAGTTGGTATTTATATTTTTCGGGTTCTTGTTCATATAGCAGTATGGCTTTTTTATAGTAAATCAGTGCAGTATCTTTTTGTTTAAGTTCATTATAAGAATAAGCAATATCAGAATATAACTTGCCCAAATAGTTTATGTATTTTTTTTTAGAATATAATTTTGTTGCCTGTTTTAAATATTCAATTGCTTTGGTATGTTTTTTCTGAAAAGCATAATTATTACCAATAAGGTGCAGTAAATATCCTTCAGTGGCAGGGTCGTTAATATTATTGTTTCTGATAATAAATAATGATTTGTTGTAATACAGGTCAGATTGATAAAAATCTCCATTATCTTTATATTTATGACCAAGTTCACATAAGGAATCAATGCTTGTATAAAAATCCTTAAATTTTAAAGAGTCGTTATTATTATATTGAAATGCAAAAAGCAGATTAAAAGAAAAGCCAAAAACTATAAATAATAATACTTTTAATTTCATTGAATACCGTTCATAGCCTTCTAACCACTTTTAGCAATCTGAAAAGCTTTTATTACATATTAATCGCCTAAGGCGGACTCTTGGTATAGAGTTATAATCATAAACTTACCCCAAGTCTTAGTTCCTCCCCTTTGGGGAGAGCCTGTCCCGAATTTCGGGATTAGGAGGGGCCTTTATTAATACAACAAACATACAAAACATAAATAAAAAAAGCAGGACAATTGCCCTGCTTTATATTTAATATCTTCCTCCCCCCGGTCTTTGTGGTGGTGTTGGAGGTGGATCAGGTGGCGGATCAGGATCTGGTATTGGGTCTGGTGTCCTTAACAAATAAAGCAAATCATCTAATTTCATAATGCTAAAGTATTAAATAGTGCCTACTCTCTTAATGCTTTTCGGCTTCCGCATTTTATTTTTTTATTTTAATTTTTCCAGTATTTCTTTTGCTTTGCTGTTGCAGTAATAACTGCTGCTTGCAAGTTCTTCAAATGCCTTAATGGCTTCTTGGTTATTTTCTACTTTGATATAACTAAGTGCGAGATACCATTTTATTTTGTCAATTAAAATATGGTTTTTTTTGCCAGATATGCTTTCAAGATTTTGTATTGCTTTATCAAATTTGCCTGTTTCGATATATGCCATGCTTAAATAAAATTTTGCTTTAATATTTTCGGTATCCTCTAATAAAACCTTTTCAAGTATTATTATTGCATTATCGTAGTGATGCAGGTCGTATTGTATCAGCCCTTCCGATAAAGTTGATATATTATCGTTTCCGCTTCTTGATAATTCACCTGAATAAGTAAATTTATAATATTGAGCAAATAACTCATCGTTAGTCATTTTTTTAACATACAATTGCGAAACAATTATACTTGCAACAAGTATTAATATTACTGCGGCAGCAGCATATAAAATTAGTTTGCTTGTTTTTTTCTTCCCACCGCCCTGAGCTTGTTGTTCAATTTCATGCTCAATATTTTCTAAAGTCTTGTGATACGATAATAGATCTTTATCATTAAGAAATTGATTTAACGATTTTTGTAGTTCAAATTCTTTTTTCAATTCAGAATTTTGGTTTAATTCTTTTTCAAAGGCAAGTTTTTCGCTTTCGTTCATTTCTCCTTCAAAAAAGGCGTAAACCTTGTCAAAATATTTGTTTTTTGTTTTCATTTTCAATGGCTTTTTCATAAATATCTCTAAAATATTCAAAACAACGTTTTCTTTTTATTCTAATATAACCTTCACTTAATTTCATTCTTTTTGCAATTTCTATATATGAATTCCCTTCCGATTTTAATAAAAAGATCTTTCGGCAATCCGTTTGCAACAGTTTAAAGCATTTTAATATTAATAATAATAGTGATCTTTCTTTTTCATCATTTTTTTCAATATCTTTTTCATCCTCATTCTCATTCCAAATTTCAATTATATCTTTATAATGTACATACTTTTCTAAATCCGATTGTTCTTTTATAATATTTCTGTTTTCAATATTCCATTCATTTATTACGGATTTTAAAATATATTTTTCACAATCTTTTATTTTTATTTCTTTTTCATTTAAGCGTGTTCTGATTTTAATTAAAGCTATCTGAAAAAAATCATCAATATCGTTTTTTATTATTTCATTGCTTTCAAAATATTCTACAATATTTGGTTTAATATTTTCGTATATATATTTTAGTATTTCATTATTGTCATTTTTAATTCCTTCAATAATTTCCTTATCATTAAATTGTCTTTCCTTCATATATAAGATGCAAAATTTGAAAAATGTTATCAGTAAAACTCAAATAATTTGTAAAAAATGCAATATTAATCATTCTATTTTCTTTATGCAGTCTTATTTTAGATAATGTGAAAAAAAATGAAAAAAAATTGAAAAAAAAATAAAAAAGAGAGAGAAAAAGATGAAAAAAGGGTAAAAAGGGGTAAAAAAATAGCTTTAAATTGACAAAATTGATCATTTTTCATCATAAATTTTGGCTTTTTTTATGCTCATTTCTTTCAAATAAAATCTTATTTTTATAGTTTGTAATATTTAGATTTGCAAATATTATGTTTAGAGGTTTACTAATTTTTGTCATACTTTTTTTATCAGTATCTAATATATTTTCTCAAACTATTAGCGGGTATGTGTATAGCGAAGAAAATACTCCCTTGCCTTTTGTAAATATCTATATAAAATATACCCAAATTGGCACAATAACCGACGAAAACGGTAGGTTTTTTCTGCAACTTGACGAAGGCGATTATGAAGTTGTATTTTCTACTTTAGGATATGAATCGAAAACCTTACCTATATTAATTTATAAAAAGGATTTAGTAAAAAATATCTGGTTAGAATCTTCGTTTTATGAAATTTCACAAGTAGAGGTGTCAAGCAAAAGGCGTGACCCTGCTTATGAAATAATTCAAAATGCAATAAAATTTAAAAAAGAAAATAACAAATCGGTGCAAACCAGCAGGTGTAATGTATATATAAAAGCAAAGGAGATAATTTCGGAAAAAGAAAGGAAAAGAAGAGAAAAACTTAAAGAGCAGGATAAAATAGAGGAAGAAAACAGCGATAAAGAAATTGAACCCGAAGATCCTGAAAAAAAACTAAAGGCTGAAGAACGAAAACGCAAAGCAGAACAAAAAAAATTAGCCCATAGTATGAATATGGTTGAAATTCAGATGCAACGCAATTATCAATATCCAAATAAAGTAAAAGAAATAAGACAAGCATATACCAAATATGGCAATAGCAGAGGTTTGTTCTTTTTAAATTCAAGCGAGGCAGATTTTAATTTTTATAATAATTTGATAAGGATTGATAACCTTAATGAAATTCCTTTGATCTCTCCTTTAAATCCAACATCAGTTATTTCATATAAGTTTAAACTGATAAATTCGTCTGTTTATAAAAATCAGTTGGTGTATCATATAAAAGTAATTCCCCGAAAAAAAGGCAATGCTACATTTCACGGTTATATTGATATTGTTGATGCTTCGTTTGCAATAAAGTCTGTTGATCTGGCAATTGAAAAAGGAGGATTGATGTTTTACGATAATTTTACTGTTAAGCAGAAATATGATATAATTAATGATTCGATATGGATAATTACAAGGCAGGAATTTGATTATTTTACAAAAGCGGGAAAAAGAAATTTTAAAGGAAATACAGTTGCAAAATACGATAGTATAGAACTAGGCGTAAAATATCCCAAACGATATTTTAAAAACGAAGTATCTGTAACTACACAAGAAGCCTACGAAAGAGATTCTTCATACTGGGAAGATATAAGACCGGAACCGCTATCGGTAGAGGAGCAACGCATTATTTTTATTCAGGATAGTATTAAGGCGGTTTATAATACTAAAGAATATCTCGATTCTATAGACAGGGCTTATAATAAAGTTACTATAGGAGATTTGGCATTATGGGGCGTTGGGTTTTTTAATCGCGAAAAAAAACGACATATAATGTTCCCTTCTGTAACAAGCCTTGTTAATCCATTTTCGATAGGGGGTATGAGAGCCGGATTTTATTGCTCGGCTTTTCAGAAATTTGAAGATCACAGCAGTATTTATGCATATACAAGTATGCATTACGGATTTAGAAATCAGGATGTAAAAGGACGCCTGTATACAAGATATTTATACAATGCTATGAAACAATCGAGCATTTCTTTAAGCACAGGCTTAGGTTTTGATGAAATTCAGTCCAGTCAGTCTTTTACAGGTTTAATGGATAGAGCAAACTATGTGGAATCGCTGTTTTTTGATATATATCATAGCACAGAATTATTTAATGGGTTTTATTTTGGAGCATCGGTTTTTGCACAGAATTACAAACCTATAGATTCTTATGAGTTTGGTCCTATTAGTGAAAATTTTGTTGAAAATAATGTCCCGCGTTCTTTTGAGCCTTACAATCAATTTTCAATATCATTATCTTTTTCGTATGTGCCTTTTCAAAAATATATGACAGAGCCAAAAAGAAAAATAATACTTGGTAGCGATTGGCCAAAATTTACTTTCAGAGTAAGACAAGGAATACCGGATATTATTAATAGTGATGTAAATTTCACATATATTGCAGGTTCAATAAGTCAGACATACAAAATAAGTACTTTAGGCTCTTCAACAGCAAAAGTTGCAAGCGGAAAATTTATAAGCACAAAAAAAATGCATTACGAAAATTATAAAATATTTCCACGTGGCGACGATTGGTTTTTTTCTTCACCAATGCAAAACCAATTACAGGATACTACTCTAATTACCGATGATGTGTTTTTTGAAGCTCATTATGTTCATCATTTTAATGGAGCATTGCTTAATAATATCCCTTTTATAAAAAAGATAAAGGTTTTTACTACTGCAGGGGCAAATTACACATATATACACGATGTTAAATATCATTATATTGATTTTTATGCAGGACTTGAAAAATCGATAAGAATTCAACGACAGCGATTCCGGCTTGGAGTATATTTTGTTTATGGAGGTTCAAACAACAGAACCACAAGACCTACAATTCAGTTTTCAATAAGTCATTATAATAAACGTGAAAAAAGCTGGGAGTATTAAGCGTTTGGGTATGTCACTCTAGGTGAAGCTTTCATTTTATAGCAATGCAAGGCATTTATTTTTTATTTTATTTCTTTGTCCCTTCGGCAAGCTAAGTGTTACTCTTTTGTGTTAAAATTTTATTGATAAATGTAGAATTTTCCAACATTTCGCTAATACTTCAGTCGGTATACTCCATATCATTAAAATAAAAAGCCAAGCTTTTGTTCATTGCAATTGTGGTAGTTCTATTTTGATATTACTTTGGATCATAATAACATTAGGGTGGATTAAAAAATATTTCCTATCTTTATTCTATG
>CAYTAU010000028.1:0-43026 GCA_964435855.1 uncultured Bacteroidales bacterium
ATTTTTTAATGGTTAATTGAAATTAGTGATTTAGAATTCGTAATCTTTAATTTTTTACCACCTTCTCTACCGCCACGCCTTTGCTTGTAGTTACTTTTATTATATAAATGCCTTGTGGCTGATTACTTAAATCTACTTCATACTTTTGACTTCCGACTTCCTGCTTTAATACTTCTTTGCCATAAATATCATATACTGCAACATTCTTAATTATTAATTCTTCATTATTAATTCTTATTGGGCCTGTTGTGGGGTTGGGATAAATATCAATTAGTTTATTGAAAATATTTTCTTCAATTTCAGTATAACAATATGCCGATGTATTTGAATAATCGTAAGAATCAATAAAATTAGGAAAGCCATAGCTTACCCAATTATTTCCAAAATCAATTACAGCATCAATATAATTACAGCTCAAACCCGGGTTATTAGGGCTATCAATAACTGAGAGAAGAGGATTGTCTAAATTGGGCGACCTTGCTGCATAAATTTTTCCATTACTTGCTAATTGCAATCCCTTAAAACTATTAAGTATACCAACAGTAATATGTGTTCTGGAGGCTCTTACCGAATCCGGATTTCCACCTCCGGCATTTAAATCGAACTGATAAATACCATTCCCATTTAATGAACTTGCAATATAGAGCTTCGAATTATCGGGAGAAAATGAAACTCCAAAAAAATTGTAGTTAATATTCCATTGAATATCTACACAATTACTAACTACACCTGTGCTATTGTCAAAATCAAAGTATTCGGCAATATTATTAGAAGAATTGCCATTTACAATTGCAAGTTTGTGCCCATTAGGTGATGCTTTAAGCTGACCAATGGCCCCTCCCAAATTTTGTAAGCCTGTGGGGTGAACAGAACCGATATGAGAAATTACAATATCAACAATGCCCAAAGAAGATAAATGATAAGCATAAAATGCATCCGAATAATACTTGTGAGTGATAACCCAATAATCTTCTCCATTAGAATGACGAACAGCGGTTAGTTTTTCTGCTACCATATCAAGAAGTAATATATTTTTCATTCCCTTTACAACGTCTCCTAAACCATTGTCGAGGCACATGTCTACAAGTGAATATCTAAGTCCATACTGTAACTGATGTACAAAAAAATCATCTGTAGTAAAAACATAAAAATATCTGCTGCTTCCAGGTTTGGGGACTATTAATGAAGATTGTGATGAGGAAATAGTACTTAACAAACTGTCTCCATCAGGCATTATCTGATGATTTCTATTCCAAATTCTATTGCCATCTGTATAAAACAATAATGTGCCTGAGCTATCACAAATTACTGCTGTTCCTTCTGCATGACAACCCGGGCAACCAATATAGGCAGTTTGTCCGTCTGTTAATATTGTAGGTGGTGAGGTGTTGAAATCTAATCCGGCATGGTCACCAAAGTACCATATATTTCCTTGCTTTTGACTGAATAGATTATATGAGAAAATAATGATGATGATGATGAGGTATAATTTTTTCATAGTCGTATATATTAAAGATTATATTTACTTTATGATTTGTGGGGGGTGTAGCATGGTTATTTTATAATTATCATTTTCTTAGTTTTCGTTTTATTGTTTTTTGTTACCAGATGATAAAGATAGGTACCCGATGATAACTCTGATGTTGTGATTAATAAATGGTCAAAAGTATTATCAACTTTAAACCTTTTAATTTCTACACCTTGTAAGTTATAAAATATTATCTCACCATTATTTTCACCCTGTGGGAGTTCATATTCAACTTTAGCACTATAGCTGGTTGGATTGGGAAATATATTTATGTTACCATAATTAGTATTCTGGAGAATTTGCTCATTGCTTTTAGAGGTAGCAATACTTAAGGTACCAGGCAAACTATAAACCCTTGCTGTACCATTCTGATGACTTAATATCAATTTTGTACCGTTTGGTGTATTATAAATTGGATACTGTTGCATATGAACAGTTAAATGTACGTGTGCAAATAAATGATCTTCTGAAAACAACTCTGTTCCATCTTCATTATATACTTTTGTGTATCCTATTTGCAACATATAACTATTTGAATATAAATATTCAATCTCATCATCCAAATCAAAAAGATGTTCTGAAATATACATAAATTCTGGAAATCCATCCAAAGTGTCATTTGGATAAAATATTGATTTATATAGGCTATGGTTAAGATTATAGAAAGTTATTTCTTCATTTACCCTATTAATATTTACATATTTAATACCCGAACTTTCTAATTCTACCATAAATAGAAAACTTCTATTGGCTCCAGATGTAGAATACCAATAGCCGGTATTATCGTAGCTATGTTCAAGAGTTATTTGTGCATCTGTAATGTTAATTACAAGTAATGAAATGAGTAAAAAGTATAGTTTTTTCATAATAGTTAGTTTTAAAGGTGAATACTATTTACAAGACTCAAAAAAACAAAAAGGTTGCATAAAAATAATAATAAAAATATTATAAGTCAATAGTTAATGAATATTCGCAGGAATATAATTATCATAAGATACCTTTTTATGATTATTTGCAAATCATTTATTCACAAATATAAAATGTTTTGCGCTGTTTTCCTAATTGTTATGGGCTTTATTGTTTTATCACCTTCCTTGTTATTGTCTGTTTATCTGTAATCACACGAATAATATAAATGCCTTGTGGCTGATTACTTAAATCTACTACATACTTCTGATTTTTGACTTCCTGCTTTAATACTTCTTTGCCATAAATATCATAAACTGCAACATTCATCATTCTTAATTCTTCATTCTTAATTATTAAAAGACCTGTTGTGGGGTTGGGGAAGATTGTACATTCTGTATTTGCGGTATTTTCATTTATGCCTGATACAGAATCAACATAAACAGTAACACATTGATCTGTGGAAGTACAATCTAATGTATCTTCGCAAAACACACAGTATGTCGTTGTAACTGTTGGATATGCAATATAAGTATTATTGGTCGGAGGAAATAGAACTTGTGCAAAAATAGCACAGACATAAGGTGGATTTCCTCCAGAAGCATTGACTGTTATTATAGAAGATTCACCAATTAATATTGTATCTGGGTTAGCTGAGATAGATACATATATTGAATCAGCATGTAATATGCTTACTGATTCATTAACTGCGGATAGTGTAGAATCAGTAACTGTTACAGTATATATTCCTGCACATAGATTATTAATGTTTTGTGTCATTTCACCGTTATTCCAATTATAAGAATATGGAGGGATTCCTCCTGTAACATTAGTGTTTATAGAACCATTACAATCTCCATAGCAAACTGCATCAGTAGTTATGAATTCAACAGTAAATTGTGCTGTTAAGTAATAAGAAAATATTATTGTTAAAATAAGTGTAGTAATAAATTTCATAACTTAATATATTTAAGGTGATTCTATTATTTAGACTCAAACGAATATATAAAGGTTGCCTAAATATATAAAATGTTTTGAACTGTTTTCCTAATTGTTATGGTATGACCCCTCTTTTAGTTCTCCCCTAACAGGGGAGAAAGTCCACCTTTCATGGAGATTAGGGTGTCATTATTGTTTAATCACCTTTTTGGTTATTGTGTGCTTGTCAGTAATTTCTTTATGTTTTTATTTTAAATCTAAATTGAAATAGAATAATACAAAATATCCTATTAAAAAAAGTACATCTGCAATTCCAATTACAATGCCAGCAATAGCAAGTCCTTTTCCTTTATAAACATCTGACTGTTTGTTTATTTTACTTAGTCCTATAGCACTAAATATTATGCCTAATATAAGTGTTACTGGTATAAAAACTCCTGCAGTACTGCATACAAAACCTGCAATAGCCATTCCGTTTGTCTTTTTTGTTTCTTGCATAATATTAATTTTTTAATGGTTAATTGAAATTAGTGATTTAGAATTCGTAATCTTTAATTTTTAACTACCTTCTCTACCGCCACGCCTTTACTTGTAGTTGCTTTTATTATATAAATGCCTTTTGGCTGTGTACTTAAATCTATTACATACTTTTGATCTTTGACTTCCTGCTTTAATACTTCTTTGCCATAAATATCATATACTGCTACATTCTTAATTATTAATTCTTCATTATTAATTATTATAGGGCCTGTTGTGGGGTTGGGGAAGATTGAGAGTTTCTCATTGCAATACTTATTTAAATTTGTATATATACAATTATTATATGTATTTGTATAATCGTAATTAGCTATGAAATTTGGACCACCATAACCCACTTCTATAGTATTGAAGAATATGGCTTGATGAATATAATTACATGCAGGATACGTTGAATCTGGGAAATTAATAGTACTAAGGTAATTTGAATAGCCACTTTTACAATATATTTTATCATCAGGTCCTATTTGTAGACCACTAGTACTACCAAATGGAACAGGTATTATTTTTCTAGAAGCGTTTATTGAATCAATATGCCCTCCTCCTGCACAAACATCGTATTGGTTAATTTGTAGTGGAGCATTCTCAGAAATATACAACATACAACTATTTGGTGAAAAACTAGCACCAAACATATGATTTCCGTCAAAAATGATACTTCTTGTATTTGAAATAATTCCAGTTGAATTGTCAAAGTCAAACAATTCTACAAAACGCGATGGTGTTTGTGCTGCATTAACAATCAGTTTTGTTCCGTCTGGTGATATTTTTGCCTGCCCCAAAGCACTATAATATCCTCCCTGATGTGATGACCCTACATTTGAAACTACAGGGGTGCCAACTTCTAAGTATGTAATTGGGTAAGCGTAATAAGAATTGGTAAAATGTTTAACTGTTACAAGCCAATAATCAATTCCATTGGAATGTCTTGTTACAGCAAATTTTTCTGAAGCTGTGTCTAAAAGATGTATGTTTTTGGGTTTAACTACGTCACCCAAACCATTTTCGTTGCATATATCAACAATAGAATAATTAAGACCATTTTGAAAGTCATTTACAAATGCATCATTGGTAAAAACGTAATAGAAATGATTAGTCCCAGGCATAGGAACAATAAAAGCTGCCTGTGAAGCTGAACGGTGTCCTAACAAACTATCGCCATTTGGCATAACCTGATGCAACCTGTTCCACAATTTTTCCCCATCAGAATAAAAAAGAAGCATACCTGAACTGTCACTAATACTTGCAGGTCCTTCACAGCTGTAAAATTGTCCTCCTTGTATTACTACCGGTGAACCGCTATTAAAATCCAATCCGGCACCATATCCAAAATACCAAATGTTTCCTTGCTTTTGAGCAAAACAAAGTATTGGTAACAATACAATAATATAAATTAACTTTTTCATGGTTTACTGTTTTATTATCTTTTTAGTTATTGCCTGCTTATCTGTTATTACTTTTACAATATATATTCCATTTGGCTGTGTACTTAAATCTACTTCATACTTTTGACTTCCAACTTCCTGCTTCAACACTTCTTTGCCATAAATATCATAAACTGCAACATTCATCATTCTTAATTCTTCATTCTTAATTGTTATTGGGCCTGTTGTGGGGTTGGGGTAGATTGATAGCTGTGGGGTTTGTAATTGTTCGGGGGTGCCTACCATACAATTTTCACTAAAATATGATTGGGAGTCAATATTTGTCCAGTTAGCTGTTGACCAAGTTGAATCATCCACCTCTATACAATATAGATCTGGGTTATCATATGCCATGAAGTCTCCAAACAAAGCAACCATTAAAGTATTATTCCCATTTTTTACATTTAATTCGTTTAATAAATTATTTTGACATGCTAAGAACTCAAGAGATGAATTATTGCTTAAATCTAAACTTGTCAACTGGTTATTCCAACATTCAATTACACTTAATGACGTATTATTACTTAAATCAAGATATTGTAGAAGATTGTCTCTACACCTTAAATAATATAAATCAAGATTATTACTAACATCGATTGTATTAAACTGGTTCATAACACAATGTAACTGTATCAAAGAAGTATTATTGCTAACATCTATACTGGTTAATAAATTATCCCCACAATCAAAATATGTAAGAGCTGTATTATGGCTAATATCAACTTTGACTAAATTATTAATTGCACAACTAAAAAAAGTTAGATTTATATTGAAGTTTGTATTAATTGTATCTAATAGATTGTTAGAACAATCAAAATACAATAAGTTGACATTATTGCTTACATCTATTGTCATAATTTGATTAGAATTAACCATTAAAGTATCAAGGTTAAGATTGTTACTAACATCTAATGAATTTAATTGGTTCCAATAACATGCTAAATAAGTTAAATTAGGATTGTTACTTATATCTAAAAAAGTTAGTGGATTATGACCACAATTTAATGATGTAAGTGCGACATTATTACTTACATCTAATGTTGTCAATTGGTTTTGACCACAGTTTAAAGATGTTATAGCAGTAAATGCTTCAATTCCTGTAAGGTCAGTTATGTATGTACAGATTCCAATTCCATCAAATACATTAACTTCATCTGTAAAAGAACTAGCTTCAGATTGCTGTATTTCTCCATCTCCATTAGTATCAATAACTGGAATATGATTTATTAATGCAATTTTAAAAATTGAATCAGGAATATTTACTATTTGTGCATTAACATAAAGACCAAATAGAATTGCTGTGGTAATTAGTAATAGTTTTTTCATATTAGTTAGTTTTAAAGGTGAATACTATTTACAAGACTCAAAAAAACAAAAAGGTTGCATAAAAATATTATAAGTCAATAGTTAATGAATATTTGCAGGGATATAATTATCATAAAACACCTTTTGATGATTATTTGTAAATTATTTATTCACAAATATAAAATGTTTTGAACTGTTTTCCTAATTGTTATGAATATTACTGTTTTATAATCTTCTTTCTTATTGTCTGCTTATCTGTAATTACTTTTACTATATATATTCCATTTGGCTGATTACTTAAATCTACTTCATACTTTTGACTTTTGACTTCCTGCTTTAATACTTCTTTGCCATAAATATCATATACTGCAACATTCTTAATTCTTAATTCTTCATTATTAATTGTTATAGGGCCTGTTGTGGGGTTGGGGAAGATTGATAGAAATTGTTTTGAATCGTTTTCATAAACTCCTGATTCACCTACAACTATTAATCCGGGGAATTGCTGAATTGATTGACAATTTCCTGGGTTTGATGTTAAACTAAGTGTAACATCATAAATACCAGGATTTGCATAAGTATGTGTAGTAACTGAATCTGTAGATGTATTTAATACCCCAGAACCTAGATCTCCAAAGTTCCATAGATATTCTACTGTTCCATTATATGATGTTGCCCAAGTATCGAAAGATGCTGTTAGTGGTGCTTGTCCAGACTGTGATAAAGGCATTATGACTAACTGTGGTGCTTGAATAACTGTTACTATCATATTGTCTGACACATAAGGTGACCCACAATCATCATATACACTAACGCTATAAGTTGTTGTAATTATTGGTGAAACTACATTACTAGATTGTGTATTTCCATTATTCCACATATAAGTGTATGGACCGCCATTTCCACCTGCTGCATATGCAGTAATAGTATGTACTTCCCCTTGACATATTACCTCATCGGGTGAAACAATAACAAACAGTGCTGGATATACATTTACTACTACCGATGTGGTGGGTGAAATACAACCATTAGTGTCAACAATATAAAACTGATAAAGAGATGTTGCCATTGGAGATACAAATGGGGCATTACCTATTAAAGTTGTATCTGCCCATATATAAGTATATGGTGGTGTACCGCCACTAACGGCAACTGTAATAGTTGCCGATTGTCCTATACAAATTGGGTTAAATGGACCATCGGTATATATTACAATAGGATTGGGTTCATCTATTATAAATGAAGAAGATGATATGCATCCATTATTATCTCCAACAGTTACAGAGTATGTTCCACCAGTTAAATTTGTTTCTGTTGTTGATGGATTCCCAGACGAGCTCCATGTAGTTGTATATGGAGGTGCAGGTGGTGATGAAGGGTTATAAGCAAGTGTTGCAGTACCGTTCATTCCACCAAAACATGTTACATCTGTAGTTGTAACACTGCTTATTTGAGGCCCATTTAAATTATTAATATTAACAACTGTATCTGCTGTGCACCCATTAGTATTTGTTATGCTTGCTGTATAAGTTCCTGCAATTAAATTTGTTTGCATTAAGCCAGTTCCTCCATTAGACCAATTTATTGTATAACCCGCCATTCCCCCTATCTGGCTTAAAGTTGCTGAACCATCAGATAGCCCACATGTAGCAGGAGTTACACTCTGAACCAATAATTGAAGTTCTGTAGTTTGAGTAATTTCAACACTTACAGATGACAAACAACCTGTTGCATCAGTTACTGTTGCAGTATACATTCCTGCACATAAGTTTGTTGCAGTAATAGTTGATTGTCCATCGCTCCACAAATATGTATAGGGTACATTTCCTCCAGTACCTTCTACACTTGCCATTCCATTACAATTACCATAACAATCAACATTTGTTGATGTAGTTATACTAGCTGTTGGTCCTGTTAAATCAGGTACGATATAAGAGCCAGAAACAGTACATCCAAGGATGTCAGTTACAGTTACAGTATATGTTCCAGCGGGTATATTTGATATATCTTCTGTAGTATATCCTCCGGGTGACCATACTATACTCATTGCTGTCCCATTTGTAATTGTCAAATTAATTGCTCCGTCAGATTGATTACAACTAGCTTCAGTGATAATTGCACTTAAAACCATTATTGGTGGATCTGTTAATGTTCTGCAACCGATAACTGTACAGTTATTTGCATCGCTTACAGTTACACAATAAGTACCTTCACATAATCCTGTAATAGTTTGGCTTGTCATTATAAATGGATCGTCCCACTGATATGAATAATCTAATGTTCCGCCTGTTACATTTGCTGCTATTTCGCCATCACAAGCTCCATTACAGCTTACATTTGTGAAGGATGAAATAGATGCTGTCAATAATGAGGGTTCTGATATAGTTGCACTAGCTGTTTCTGTACTGCCAATATTGTCTGTTACTGTTACTGAATATGGTCCTGCACATAAGCTGTCAGTAAATTGAATAGTATCTCCATTACTCCATAAGTAGGAATATGGCGATGTACCTCCAGTTATTGTTATATCAATACTACCATTACAATCTCCATAACAAAGACAATCTGTAGCAGTTGGAGTAATTACAATTTGTGCATTGGTAAATAATGCTAATAATAGCGCTGCTGATAATAAGATAAGGTTTTTCATGTTTTTATGTTTTTATATTTTTTATAAAAATACTAATTAAAATGGGATTTGCAAAATAAAACTATTTGCTTGTGTTTCTAAAAATAGTATAATGATGTCAAAATAACAGATTCCCGCTTTCGCGGGAATGTATTGCTACCTCCTTTCGCAAATATTAGAATACGGACAATACTCACAGTTTTTAAGATCTTGGGTTTGTGCAAATGGCATTTCTTTGTTAAACATCTCTCCTACTACATTCTTTAGGTTTTCAACAAACTCGTTTTCAATAGTATTAAAATTGTCAATTACATTGTATTTTCTATATCCAACTACTTGCCCATAAATACGGTAATCGTAATTTGAGTTAAATATATTCTTTAAAACAAATATTCCGGGTATAATAATATCTTGTGACTTACTGTTTTGCTTCTTGTACAAATACGAATACATAAATGTCTGCATTACCGCACTATTGCGTTCTTTTGTTTCGGCAGAGAATAATTGTTCCAGTCCTTTATATTTTAATTCTGCGGCACCTGTTTTATAATCAAGTATTCTTACTATTCCTTCTTTTTGGTCTATCCTGTCAATTTTTCCGTAAACATTTATATCAATATTTTTATTATTTACCACTATATTGAGTACTGTTTCAAACTTATCTTCCAAGCCTGTAATGCTAAAGGGAGCATATTGTATATCACGCTTTAATGTCTGAATAATGTACTTTTTAAGTATCTCAAATATCAATATGTTCTTTCCGCTTATTTCAACACTTACACTATCGTCATCAATATTAAAAAAGTCGTGCCTGAAAGCGTAATTTATTGAGTTCTCTATTTTTGCATTATCTTTTAGAAGAGTTTCAATATCGGTCTTATCTAATTGCTTATTTTTAAAATCCTTATATATCTCATACATTGCCTGATGATACAGATTACCAAATAACATTCCGTCAACTTCTTCGCTAAGTGTTTCTGTTTCTTCCATTCCGGCTATATACCTGAAATAAAATTTTAATGAGCATGATAAATATGTATTTATAGCACTTGGAGATAGTCTTCTGCTGCCATTTTCACCTGCAATATACTGATCTAAAATATCATTAACTCTTTGGTCTTTTATAATTGTAATCTCTTTTTCTTTTTCTACATCAATGTCAAAACCAAGCGATTGTTCTTCTATCATAAAGTCAGGGCTATATACCATTTGGTGTATATAACGGCTTTTTTCGCCAATAGATAAACCCGAATTTACATTTGAGTATATAAGATGAACGTTTTTGGCTCTTTGTATTAATCTGTAAAATGTATATGCATAAATTGTATCCTGATACTCTATTGTTTGCAGCCCAAAGCCTTTACGGATATTGTAAGGAATAAACGATGGCGAATTATTTGTAGATGGTAATATTCCTTCGTTCATCGACAATACTATAACGTTTTTAAAATCAAGTACACGAGTTTCTAACAAGCCCATTATTTGCAATCCTAAAAGTGGTTCTCCTTCAAAATTCACTCTTTGTTCCCTAATATATTGCGATAAGAGTTTTAAGTACATATCTATTGAGAACTTGTGTTGAAGTGTGCTTAATACTTCATTTAAACGATTTACAGCCTTGTAAAGACAAAAAATGTACTCTTGCTCTATTTCAAAACGTTTATCTTCCTCAGCATCGGGAAAAAGCCTTTTATTCAATTCATATAATATATTCAATAAATATTCCCCAATATCATCAATACTATTTATTTTGCTGAATATCAATTTAATTAGTTCGCTATTCTCCAGCTCGCTTTGACGAATATATATTTTATTGTACTTATATATTTCTTTTATTATCTTATCAACTCCATCGCTGTCTATAACATACTGATGATTTAAAATATTAAGAACATATTTGTAATAAAACGATGCTTCATTTTTCTTATTTAACCTGATATTCTTCTGCAGGTCAACAATATTGCTAATTAAACTAAATACGGGTGTATCTTTAAGCGGATATCCCATTGTAACATTTAAATCGTTTATTTGACCTGGAATTGAGTATAAAACGGGTAAAAGCAAGTGTTCATCTGCCAACACTACAACAGTTTCTGAATATTCGGAAGCAGGAATTGTTTCCAAAATATCGTAGCACACTTTTGTCTGGCTTATTTCCGATGGTACAGATATAGCCTTAATTACCTTATTGTCGGTAATTAATGTATTGAAATTCATATTGAGTTCACTTGCCGGATATTGTTCTATGTTTTCTCTTACAAATTTGCCTGCTTCGTGAATATCATTTTCTATATAATAACTATCGTAATCCCAGTAAAACTCAGCCGTTTTGCTTTTACCAAGATATTTAAAAAATACTTCTTCGCATTTGTTTAGTGCATTAAATCCAATAAAGATCAACTTTTCAGGAAGGTTCTCAATTTGTTTGTTTTCAGAGATTTTTTCTGCAATATCACGATATATCATGCCTTCATAAGCAATACCTTCTTTTGCAAGCTGCTCTTTAAAACCCGTATAAACATTAATAAGCTTTTCCCAAACCTGTATAAACTGATCTTTTCTGTTGGTATATTTTCCTTTATCAAAGCTGCTCCAAAAATGTGTAATTGCCTCTACTTGACTTTCTGTAAGGTATGAAAAGTTATCTTCAATTGCTTTTACTGATGATAAGTTTTGAAACAGATCTTTAGCATTAACCATGTATTTATCAATATCATTAAAATCGGAAAGCAGCATTTCGCCCCAAAAATAGAAGTCATCAAAAGTTTCTTTTGTTCCTGTAATCAGCTTGTAGGTATCATACAGTTTAGAAATAAGAAGTAAATCATCAGCCTGTTTATAGTCAGAACAATTACACATTAATTCATTTATTGTGTATATGTTAGGCATCCAGTTCGGTTTATCAATAATTTCCGATAAATATTTTTGTGCAAATACTCCGGGGCGCTTATTTGGAAATACTAAGGAAACCTTATGTAATTCGTTGTTGTATTGTTCAAAAACCTTTCTAACTATCTCTTTTAAGAATATCTTCATAATATTATTATTTTTTGCCGCGAATACGCGAATATTTTATTGTGTTTATTTTTTTTTTGCCATAAATGCATAAATATTTTATAAACATTTTAATCATTTGCTAGATAAATTATACGGATATTCATAATATTTTATTCGCGAATTAGCGGCTTTCTTTTTTTTTTTGCAATTTCATTATTACACCTCCACAATTTTATTCAACAAAACATACCAGATAAATGCTTTTGGTACATATCCCATTTTTTTAACTATGTCAGAATATTCTCTAACTTGTTTTATATAATGCTCGTGCATCTCTTCACCAAACTTATAATCAACAATTACAACATCATTGCCCAAAATCATAATTCTATCGGGGCGCTTCAAATGACCATTGGGTAAGATTATAGCTCTTTCCTGGAATATTTTATATTTCCCGCTAAACCAATCTTTAACAGCCGGATTCAAAAGAGCCTTTTCAATTATTGCTTTATAATGTTTTGCTTCTTCTTCTGATATTAATCCTTCAAACACAGTAATTTCAATAGCCTTATTAATATCGTTTACAGTATTAATATGCTCAAATATTCTATGAAGAATAGTTCCCTTATTTGTTCTGCTTTTCTTTGTATCCTCATTATTGAAAAACTTATTGCCGCTAAACTTAAGCTTTAACCTTTCTCTGTAATCAACAATATTGTAGCCTGATATGATTTTGTTTTCGATATTATCCTGCTCTTTAACAGGCTCTGCATTTTCTTTATCAATTATTAATATCCTGTTTTCGGTATCCCAGAAATCATTCAATTTAAAGTCGTCTTCTGTTTTAGTATCAATAATTTTCAATAGAATGTCTGAAACAGTTTTTATACTATCATTTGTTTTATAAGGAGAAAAGCTAATTAAAACGTTTTTTGCTCTTGTAAAAGATACATACAGCATGTTTAGGTTATCTATGTATGTATTTATCTTTTCGTTAAAATAATCCTTATAAAAAATTGTATCTTTCAATGATGTAGAATATTCAACAGGTAATAATTTAATTTGGTTAAATGGCTCCTGTTCAGGCTTACACCAAATTATTTTTGATGGTCTTGAAGGATCGATTTGCCAATCGCAAAATGGAACTATAACTACATCAAACTCCAAACCTTTTGATTTATGTATTGTAATTATTCTAATTGCATCGCTATCATCGGGAATATTAATGGTTTTGCTAATTCCTTCTTCGTCCCACCAGTTTAAAAAACTATTTAGATCTGTTGAATCATTTCTTGTAAATTCTGATACAAGATCCTGAAATGCTAACAAATACGGTAATTCATTATTCTTTTTATTTAACAAAAATATATCTATTAGCTGTATTACAAGCTCATATAATGGCAGTTTTTTTAAATTCGAAATGTTTTCGCTAAAGCTTTTTGGTAGTACTTCCAAGAATTTGTTATGCAAAGTTTCTATAAACAACTCATTATAATCTATTTCTTCGTTTTTGTTTTCAAAGCTATTATAAGATGATATAATGTAAGCTTTAACAATATCATCATTAGGAGTAATAAAATATTTTAACAGAGAAACAAGAAAATTAACCACCATAGAACTGCTTATATACAGCGATTCGCCTGATATTATGTTATAATTACATTCCGGTTTTTCATCTTTACTGTTTTTGTAGTTTAAGAAAGTATCTGCCACCATTTTACCTTCCTGATGTTTTCTTACGAGAATTGCAATATCTTTAGCCCTATACCCTTTCTCCTGTATTTTTTCCACGGTTTCGGGTAATTTCATTAAAACTTCATCTTGCCAGTTTTCACTTTCAATAAAAATATTTTTGATCAGTCCTCCTTTATTGTCAGTGCTTTCAGGACTTATCTGTAAAACCTCACTGTAAGCATTTTCAATTCTTTCTCTAAGTATTTCTATTTCATTATCGGAATAATCAACTGCCTGTTCGTTAAATTGTTGCTGTAAGATTTCTGAAGCTTTTTTGAAAACGGCATTATTGTATGAAATTATATTCTTTTTACTGCGCCAGTTTTGCTTAAGGTTTACATGCTCTGTTCCCTGATTTCTAAAATCACTATCCACCTGCTCTGCAAGCAGTTTCCAATCGCTATTACGCCAACGGTATATTGATTGTTTAATATCGCCAACAACAAGGCTGGAATTATTCTCCGACAAACTATTTAAAATAAGAGGCTTGAAATCTGACCATTGTAAATTTGAAGTATCCTGAAACTCGTCTATCATAAAGTGCTTAAAGAAATAACCCATTTTTTCGTACACAAAGGGAGTATCATCATCATTTATTATTGAGTGTAAAAATTTAGCAGCATCGCTCAATAAAAAAATATTATTTTCGCCTGTTATCTTTTTAACTTCTGTTGCTATATCTACAATTATGCCTAAGGAATAAAATAGTCCGGTAATCTTGTCAACAGAATTATAACTGCTTGAATTTACATTGTAATACTCAATTGCTTCAACTAAAATATCGTTCAATCCTCCATTTACCGCTTCAATTATTGCATCCTTATTATCAGAAGTTTTAGTGTACCATTTTTCCACATTGTTTTGAGCATTAATTGCAGTCTTTGTTGGTTTTTCAAACTTATTATTTAAGATCTTGTAAAAATGCCCTGCCACACCACCTTTTTTTCCTGAAAAATCATCAACCTCAAGCGAATACAATTCCATTTGCTCTATTGCTCTGTTTGCTATTGCCTTTAAATCGTTTTCAAAACCAGACTTAATTTTATAAAGGTCTGCGTAATATTTATTTAAAAAGCTTTTATCATTGATCTTTGCAATAATTTCATCTGACAATGAAAGAAATTGTTCTTTAAATATCTCATAACTAAGCTTAAGAATATCTTGTTTAAGATTCCAACTCTTTCCATCCTTTATTTTATCCTCAGAAAATTTCAACAACCATTCTCTAGTCTGCTTTTCCTCATCAATCTTTGTAAAAATATTATCAACTGCTTCGCCAAGAATACCTGAGTTATCAAGTTCAATAGTATAACCCGAATAAAGCCCCAGTTCTTTTGAAAATGCACGAATTACCTTTTGAAAAAAACTATCGATAGTGCCTACGGAAAATTTAGAATAATCGTGTAAAATATTGTTTAAAACTATACCTGCTTGTTGTTTTATTTTTTCATTATCCCAATTAAATTCATTTGTAAATGTCTTAAAATAGGTGTTTTGTTCTCCAACAGATAATTTGTAAAGCTCGGAAACAATACGACTTTTCATCTCTTCTGTAGCTTTATTTGTAAAAGTTACCGCAAGTATTCTTTTAAAGTTGTTTGGATTATGAAAAAGCAGTCTTAAATATTCTTCTGTTAATTTATAGGTTTTTCCCGAACCTGCTGAGGCTTTATAAATTTTTAGTTTTGACATTTGTGCATTGTATTATTTTTCTAAAATTGTAACTATTCAGGTATCAAAAATTATAAACAATTAAATTCCAAAACACAAACGATAAATAACACTTAGTGTATATCTTATGCTGTGGCTATTCATTGTCTCCATTTTTAATATTCTTTGCTAATTTTCTTATATCTTGCTCTATCTCTTTTAAACTGTTTTCTTTTTCAATTAGTTTTTGAGTTTCTTTATACTTTTTAAATTCATTACCTGACTTTTTTGATGCCATTTGATGACTTATTTTTCCTGCATGTGTTAAAAGTTCTTTTCCGTTGAGTTGCACAATAACATCTAATCTTGAAATCCAATCTTTCATATACATTGGTGTATTTTCAAATGCCATTGTTTCGGCAAATGCAAGGTATTGTTCCACAATTAGACCAAGTAATTTTATTTCATCTTCTTGCAAGTAATTTTTAGCAATACTTATTTCGTTTTTCTTTATTTTCGAGTTTTTCTCTTTGTCGTAAGATTGCATTCCTAAAAATGGTAAACTTGCATCAACTCTACGATAAACCAATTCCGATGCTGTTTGCTCACTAATTGCCCAAAGTAATTTGTTTTGAACAATTTTAAAAAACATTAAAGTGTTTTCATCTTTTGAATCGTAATCTATACTTGTAGCATAAATATCTTTTATTTTTTGATAGAAGAAACGTTCCGAAATACGTATTTCACGAATGCGTTCTTGCAATTCGTTAAAATAATTCATAGAATTACCTGTTTTAAATCTATCATCGTTTAATGCAAAACCTTTGATTATGTATTCTTTTAAACGCTGTGTTGCCCATATTCTAAACTGTGTGCCTTGCTTAGATTTCACACGATATCCAACCGATATTATTACATCAAGATTATAAAAATTAGTGTTATATAATTTACCATCTTGTGCAGTTGTCCGGAAATTCCGGACAACTGAATTTTCTATCAGTTCTCCTTCTTTAAATATATTTCCAATATGCTCAGAAATTGTTTTTTTGCTCTTACCAAATAGTTCTGACATTTGCATTTGTGTAAGCCAAACTGTTTCATTTTCAAAACGAACATCAAGCTTTGTTTCTCCGCTTTCTGTTTGATATATGATTATTTGTGAGTTGTTTTCTTGCATATTTACATCATTAAAATCCAATTAGTTTACCAATTTTACTATTAAATAAATATGGCTTAGTTTTCTCATCATCTTCTATAATACTTTGAATAATTGCAATTCCAGATTTTTCCCAATCAGATGAAATAAGCAATCTTTGAATATTATTTGAATAACTTTCAATTCTCTTTCTGTTGAAAAAAATTAAATTATAATTAAAATTCTCTAATTTTTTATGAAATAAATCTATATCCTTTGTAGTTAAATTCATTTCCATTTTTGTTGTATTCATAATGGTAAAACCATTAACACTATCAACGCTTTCATCTGCTCTTTTATGCTTGGGAGGTAACTTATCATGAAACTCATTTATTATTATAAAAAAATTCTTATTAGCTTTAAAAACAAAAAGAATAGTATTGAATAAAATATTTTTTAAAATATTCATCACACACTATCCTCCACAATTTTAATTTCATCATCTGTCAATTCATAAAGCCCATAAACCATTTGGTCTATTCCTTTATCTATCTTTTCTATTTCTGTTTTTAAGATTTGGGCTCCTGCTTTTCCGTCTTTCAAAATTGCACCGTCAACTGCTTTTGTATCTTGCAATTTTCTATATTTTTTTAAAACTGATGTCTGAAATAATCCCATATTTTTTATCTAAATTTAATTAATGTATAAAGACATACGCATCTTCAGCATATTTTGAATTTGATTTTTGGTTCATTGGAGAATTTATTTCGTTACAAATTTTAATACAGTATTTACAACAAAGTTATTAATATTTTTTATAAAAAAAATACTTACTTAAAATTAAACACTGTTCAACATTTCTTGGTTTTGTGAGCAATTATTTTATTATCATTTTATCAACAACTGGTTTTTTATATTTTAATATTTTATAATTTCACAGGCTTTTTAAAAACTAATGATAAATACACAAGCAAATGAAAGTTGATGTACTATTAGGCCTACAATGGGGTGATGAGGGAAAAGGAAAAATTGTTGACGTACTTACTCCAAAATATGATGTTATAACAAGATTTCAGGGCGGACCAAATGCCGGCCATACACTTATCTTTGAAAATAAAAAACATGTATTACATACAATTCCTTCGGGAATTTTCAGAGAAAATGCAGTAAATATTATTGGGAACGGTGTTGTTATTGACCCTATTATTTTTAAAAAGGAGATTTTATCGCTTGGTATTGAACCATCTGTTATTACCAAAAAACTATTTATCTCTAAAAAAGCTCACTTAATAATGCCTACTCACAGAATTATCGATGCCGCCTCTGAAGCCTTTAAGGGCAAAACAAAGATTGGTTCTACTCTAAAAGGTATTGGACCAACATATATGGATAAAACAGGCAGAAACGGGCTTAGAATTGGTGATATTACTTCCGATAAGTTTATGGATAAATATAACTTTCTTACCACCAAGCATAATAGTATATTAAATCAGTATGATTTTAAGTATAATATTGATGAATTTGAAAAAGGCTGGCATGAAGGTATTGAGTTTATTAAGCAATTTGAACTTATTGACAGCGAACACGTTTTAAATAATTACATTAAAGAGAACAAACCTATACTTGCAGAAGGTGCTCAGGGGACTTTATTAGATGTTGATTTTGGTTCTTATCCTTATGTTACTTCTTCAAACACTGTTTGTGCCGGTGCATGTACAGGATTAGGAATTGCTCCAAATAAAATAGGAAATGTATATGGAATTGTAAAAGCATACTGTACACGTGTTGGCAGTGGTCCATTCCCTACCGAATTATTTGACAAAACAGGAGAATTATTAGGAAAATACGGAAACGAATTTGGCTCTACAACAGGAAGAGCAAGACGTTGTGGATGGTTAGACCTTGTTGCGCTAAAATATGCTATTATGATAAATGGTGTTACCGAATTGTTTATTACAAAAGCAGATGTGTTAGATAAATTTGATACTCTAAAAGTTGCAACAGCATATAAGCACAAAGGAGAAACTATTGATTATTTCCCATTTGATATTACAGACGATATAACACCAATATACTCAGAACTTGACGGATGGAAAACAGACACCACCGTAATGAGAAAACAAAGTGATTTGCCTGAAAAATTTATAAAATATATTAGATTTATTGAGAATCAGGTAAATGTTCCTGTAACAATTGTTTCAGTTGGTCCTGATAGAGAACAGATTATTAGAATGAAGTAAAAGCCCCTCCTAACCTCCCAAAAGGGGAGGAATTAAATGCCAAAATATAAATCAAAAACTTAAACAGTTTCGATTATTTGATAATTGATATTTGGATATTTTTTGTTATTTGGTGCTTATAAATTGTTAATTGACAATTTTAAACATTATTCATTGATCACAATTTTTTCTATCGTATCATCTGCTTCAATTTTATCAATTACTTCAAGTCCTTCTATTACTTTACCAAAACAAGTATGTTGTCTGTCAAGGTGTGAAGTATTGGTTCTGCTGTGACAGATAAAAAATTGTGAGCCACCGGTATCTCTACCTGCATGTGCCATTGATAATACTCCTTTGTCATGATATTGATTATCTCCGTCTAATTCGCATTTTATATTATGACCCGGACCGCCTGTACCGTCACCTTTTGGACATCCACCCTGAATAACAAAATCGGGTATAACCCTATGAAATGTTAAACCATTATAAAACCCGTCTTTTGCAAGTTTTACAAAGTTTTCTACTGTGCCGGGAGCATCTTTTTCATAAAATTCTACTTTCATCAAACCTTTTTCTGTATGCAATTCTGCTGTTTTCATATTTTATTGTTTTTTATATTTAAAAAGTATGCAAAGGTATATTTTTCTTTTAGAAAATTGTAGTTTGAAATTGGAAATATTTTTAGTTTATAATTATGGATTTCCGCAATTCTTAATAGGAAAGTTCTTTGTTTTTTTTCATAAAATTTATGTACTTTTACACACAGAAATACATAGTAAATTAAGAAATAATAGATTGCAAATTCTTGAATAAACTCAAAAAGAACATACGATTAAATAGAATATTTATAGTTATAATAATTGCATTTTCATTTATTTTATATGGAAACACAATTAATAATGACTATTGTCTGGACGATAATTTTGTTATTCAGGATAACGAACAGGTTCATAAAGGGATTAAAGGTATTCCCGAAATTCTCACATCAACATATTCCGAAGGAAAAGGAAGAACATACGGATACAGACCTTTTGGAAAAATTACTTTTGCCATTGAATATTCTATATTTGGAGAAAATCCTCATATAAGCCACTTAATTAATATTTTATTGTATGCAATAACAGGGGTTTTTCTTTTTCTTTTATTAATTAAATTTTTAAATAAATATTCCGTTTGGCTCTCATTTATTATAGTATTGCTTTTTTTAGCTCATCCGATTCATACCGAAGTTGTTGCAAGTCTAAAAAACAGAGAAGAGATTTTGAGCTTTTTAGGAGGTTTATCTACTTTATATTTCTTCTATAAGTTTGTAATAAAAAAGAACTGGATTTACATTCTTCCTGCTATACTATGTTTTATTCTGGGATATTTATCAAAAGAAAATATTTTTGTTTTTGCTGCACTAATCCCCTTAAGTCTTTACTTTTTCACAAATGCAAACAGCAAGAAGATCTTTTTATCACTTCTATTATTAGCTATTATAGGCTATATCATCAGACAACTAGCACACATCAATTTATCTATCGATAAAGAAATGATGTATTTTGAAAACCCTTTATACATTATTAATTCATTAAATAATAGGATTATTATCGGGTTTTCTTCTTTATATGAATATATTAAACTATTAGTGTTTCCTTATCCGCTTCGTCATTATTACGGGTATAATATGATACCGTTCTCAACTTGGTTTAGTTTTAGGATTATTATATCTGTAATTTTTCATTTATGTATTTTCATCATCGCAATTTTAAATTTTAAAAAAAAGAAAGTTGTTGTTTTTGGAATACTATATTACTTGCTTGCAATTTCAATGTTCTCGAACATCTACATACCAGTATCAGGGATTGTTGGAGAAAGATTAGTTTATTCGGCATCCTTAGGATTTAGTATTGTTACAGGCTTTTTATTGTTTAAGATATTATCAAAAAACAAAAAAGAATTCGCTATTAATTACAAAATAATTATTGTATTATTAATAATTTTAATCCCATATACTATTGGAACAATTAACAGGAACAAAGCATGGAAAGATAATATCACACTATTTGAAAGCGATCATAAACATCTTGAAAATTCTGCAAAAGCAAATGTTTTATATGCCGGAACGCTACTAAAAGAAATAAGAACAAACAAGAATAATACACGGGACAGTAAGAAGCAAATAATGCTGAAAAATTCTGTTGATTATTATAAAAGGGGCTTGAAAGTTTATCCACAATATACAAACGCACTTAAAAGCCTTGGGAACATCTATTTTGAGTTTTATAAAGATTTTAAAACCGCTGAAAAATACTATATTAAAGCTCTTAAAACAGATTCAACAAATTCTGATATATTACTAAACCTTGGTTATATTTATGAAATGAAAAATAACAATATTAAAGCAATACAATGTTATAATATTGTTGTAAAACACGACTCTCTTAATATTAATGCATTAGAGTTATTTGCAAATATTAATAACAAAATTGGGAACATAGGTAAAGCCATTGAGCTTAATAAAATAATTATGCAAATAGAACCAAATTCCGATATACCCTATATAAACATTGGGAATTATTACTTACTTAATTCAGATACAGCAACATCTGTAAAATATTGGGAAAAAGCTATTGAAAAAGTCCCAAAAAATGCTAATCTTTGCAATGGACTTTACCGATATTTCCAACAACATGGGGATTCAGCAAAAGCTAAATATTATTTCAACTTATTAATGAATCAGAGCTATAGATAAATGAGATTTCACAAAGAAGGATATAAGATTATTACAATTGCAATTTTAATATTTTTATCAATAAATATATTAAGCTATTTATATTTTAATCATACCTTATTTTTTATAATTTTTGGTTTAACTTTTCCTATGCTTATATGGATATTTTACTTTTTTAGAAATCCAGAAAGAAAATTAATTATAGACGATAATAAAATTTTTGCCCCTGCAGATGGGAAAATTGTAGCTATAGAAGAAACTACTGAAGCAGAGTATTTCAATGAAAAAAGATTACAAATATCCATTTTTATGTCTCCGCTTAATGTGCACATGAATCGTTATCCTGTTAGCGGGAAAATAACTTATCATACACACCATCCTGGAAAATATTTGGTTGCATGGCATCCAAAATCTTCAACTGAAAATGAAAGAACAACAACTGTAATTGAAACTGTAAGCGATGAAAAAATATTAGTACGGCAAATTGCAGGAATAATGGCTCGCAGGATAATATCTTATGTTAAAATTAATACAGACATAAAGCAAGGAAATGAACTGGGTTTTATAAGGTTTGGTTCTAGAGTTGACCTCTTTCTTCCTGTTGATTATGATATTAAAGTTAAATTAAACCAACATGTAAAAGGGAATATTGATATTATTGCTGAAATGAATTAAATTTCTTTTTTCAAGCATATTCTATTGTTATTATTGATATTTAGTGTATTTTTATATTTTTAAATCATAAGGAATAATTAACGTATAATATAAAAACTTGACATAATGAAAGAAAACGAAATAGCATTAAATCCTAACATTTTGGTTAGACATTTAAATAAACCTGCTTACGAATTTACAATGAATGATATTGTGAAATTCGTTGAAGATTTTGAAATTGAAATGCTTAATTTAAGATATCTGGCAGATGACGGGAAACTTAAATCCTTAAACTTTGTTATTACAAGTAAAAAGCATTTAATTGAAATTTTATCGTGTGGAGAACGTGTAGATGGTTCAAGCTTATTCTCTTATATAGGTTCAGCATCAAGCGATTTATATGTAATTCCAAGATTTAAAACTGCATTTTTAAATCCATTTTCAGAAGTTCCGGCTATTGATATTTTATGCTCGTTCTATACCAATGATGGCAAACCTCTGGAAAGTGCTCCTGAAAATATTCTTAAAAAAGCACATGCTTCTTTTATGAAATCTACAGGATGTAAATTAAAGGCAATGGGAGAATTGGAATATTATGTTATTGGTGAGAAAAAAGAATTGTATCCTGCAGAAGATCAAAAAGGTTATCACTCATCACATCCTTTTACCAGTTATGACAATATAAGAAAAGAAGCTTTAAAAATAATTGCTGAATGTGGAGGCTTAATTAAATACGGACATTCTGAAGTTGGTAATTTTTCACTTGATGATAAAGCTTATGAACAACATGAAATAGAATTTACACCAATGGACATTGATAAAGCTGCAGACCAACTTGTTATTGCAAAATGGGTATTAAGAACATTAGGTTATGCTTATGGTGTTGATTTAAGTTTTGCTCCTAAAATTACTGTAGGCAAAGCAGGTAGTGGCTTGCATTTTCACATGCTTGTAGAAAAAGATGGTAAAAATATAATGATTGATGATAATGGTTTAACTGATACAGCAAAAAAAGTTATTGCAGGATTATTAACTCTTGCTAAACCAATTACAGCTTTTAGTAATACAATACCAACTTCTTATTTACGTTTAGTTCCACATCAGGAAGCTCCTACAAATATTTGTTGGGGAGATCGCAATCGTTCTGTTTTGGTACGCGTGCCACTAGGATGGAATGCTAAAACAAGTATGGTAAAAGATGTAAATCCTCAACAAATTGAAAATGTACCGGAAGCAGCAGGTAAACAAACTGTTGAACTACGCTCTCCTGATGGTTCTGCAGATATTTATGCTACTCTTGCCGCAATTTGTGTAGCTGCTCAATATGGGATTGAATCTCCTGACTCTTTGAAATTAGCTGAAAAACTATATGTTAATGTAAATATATTTAAAGAAGAACATAAAGATAAGCTTGCTGAACTTGATTGTTTACCAGCTTCTTGCTTTGAATCTGCTGACGCTTTAAATGAAAAAAGAGAATTTTTTGAAAAAAATGGAATTTTCTCTAAGGGATACATTGATAATACAATTAAAAAGCTAAAAGAACATAAAGATAAGGACCTTAGTGAAAGGCTATATAACAAGAATGATGAAATAAAAGAGCTTGTTGATAAATTTTTACATTGCATGTAATGTATTAAATTGCTCAATTGTTGATATTCTATTATCCTAAACATTCAGTGTTTAGATTATTCCGTAACAATACCTTATCGAGTACACAAATTTTTAATGTAAAAAAGTCCGTTTGAGTTTACAAGTGTTCTAAGAGTATTATTAAATATAAGTCAAAATTGATAATTTATTGGAATCAAATATTTTATTTGCAATTTCAAGTAAGTCTTCAGAAGTAATATTATCAATCTTTTCACGAACAGTTTCAAGACTATCTACCTTGTTGTAGAGTAAAAAACTCTTACTAAATGTGAAAAACAAATTAGCATTATTGTCAACAGAAATTGCTAACTGACCAATTAATTGTTTTTTTGCTCTTTGTAACTGTAAAGTCCCAAGTTTTTTATTTTTAACTTGTTTCAGTTCTTTATTTACAAGTTCAATGCTGAAATCTAAATTTTCCTTATCAGTCCCAAAATATACATTCCAGTTTCCTGTATCAGAATACTTATTATATGATGATTCAACATGGTAGGCAAGTCCGTGTTTTTCTCTTAATGATAAATTCAATCTGGAATTCATTCCTTGTCCGCCAATTATATTATTTAACAGCGTTAATCCTGTTCTTTTAAGATCAACAGAACTGTATGCAATATTTCCAATTATACAATGAGCCTGATGAGTGTTTTTTACAATTTTCTTTGAAAAAGGCTTGTAACTATTAAACCTGGTACGCTTGAATTTTCTAAAATTAGAATCAATATTATTAAAATACTTATCAGCAATTGTTTTAACCTTATCAAAATCAATATCTCCAATAGAACACAATACCATATTATCGGTATTGTAATTCCTTTTAATAAAATTATTTATATGCTTGTTACTAATGTTTTCTAACGATTGCTGATTACCCAGAATATTTTTACTTAAAGGATGACCCTTATAAAGCAATTCCTCAAAATCATCAAAAATTAATTCGTTAGGGGTGTCGAGATACGAGTTTATTTCGTCGTAAACTATTATCTTTTCTTTTTGTAACTCTTTTTGTGGAAATGTAGAATTAAAAACTATATCGGAAAGTAATTCTAAAAACCTATCATAATAAGTATTCAAAAATGTGCCATAAATTAATGTTTCTTCTTTGCTTGTGTATGCATCTATTTCACCTCCTACGCTTTCCATGCGATTTAATATATGATACGATTTTCGTTTATGTGTTCCCTTAAAAAGGGTGTGTTCAATAAAATGAGCAATACCAAATTCATTTTCGGTTTCATCTCTCGAACCTGTATTAATAAGTAATCCACAATATGCCACCTTTGATGGAATATGTTTGTGGATTAATCTTATACCGTTATTATATTTATGAGTGTAATATTTCATAATTAAATTCCTGTAAAAGTAAAAAATGATTTTATTTTTTTGACTTTCAACTCCACAATAATGCATAAATTTGCAAAAAGAATACTTTTTGGAAATTTTAAAGATCATAATAATTTCAATAATCTTAATTGCTTTTATAGTAGGAGCAATGGCATTGAAAATTTTTCTTTCCAAGAAAAAAAACAAATCTATTGATTCATGCGCAAAACCCGAAATTAAAGAAGAAGGGCTTTCCTGTGGATATTGTTCATTAAATGAGTTATGTAATGTTAAAGATGAGGAAGGTAAATAAAACTGCCAATCAGAAGTAATTGTAAACTATCGGGTTAAGATTTGTAATTTTAAAAGAATATGATTAACTTTGTTTTATTAAAACATATTCATCAACTTTAAGAAAAATGAAAAACATTGTAAAAATATTGTTTGTAGTTTTTTTGGTTTCAGATATCTCCGCACAGCAAATTAATGCAGATTTTACAGTTAGTAATGATACAATTTGCCAGAGTTATAGTATTATTATAGATGCAACAATAAGCGGTGGAGATGGTGGTCCATATTATGTTTATCGTGATGGTTCTCTTGTTAATTTACCGATTGTATTTTTCCCTGCTCAATCATCCATTTATAATTTTCATGTTACTGATAGTTCAGGCAATCATTATTATGATACAATTACTGTAACAGTATTTTCTATGCCACCATGCAGTTTTACTTCAGACACATTTCAGGGCTGTAATCCATTAACAGTTACTTTTACAGAAAGCAGTCCAAATATTGGGCAAACATATTTTTGGGAATTTGGAGATGGAGGAACCGATACTTCGAAAATTACAAGCCATATTTATCAATCACCTGGTGTTTATGATATTATACTATCCGTTACTTCTATCAATGCTTGTGTTAATTCTGATACTGTTGCAGGTTTAATAACTGTTACTAATTGTGGAACAGTTAATGAAAATGAGTTTTCAAAAACAATTGAAATATTTCCTACACAAACCGATGGTATTTTTTATGTAAAAATTTTACAAAAAGGCAATTACATGATTTCTGTATATAATAATGCCGGGGTTAAAATAATTAATAAAGAATATTCGGGTATAATAAGTGAAAAATTTGATATTTCTAACTATAGTAGTGGCATTTATTATGTTAATGTATATTGTAACAATAGATATTATACAAAAAATATTTTTTTAACTCAGTAGATCTTAAATATTTGCCTACGTTCATTTATTGTAGCTTAGTCCTTATTTATTCTTCTTGTTGTTTGAATCCTATTCTTCTTTTTGGTGGTGGTTTTTTTTGTTTTTCTATAAGTTCATCAAGATAATTAAATATTAGTTCTATGTTTTTATCCTGATTTCCAAGTTTCTTTTTAATCTCTTCTATTTCTAACCTTACACTTAAATTATCTGTGAATATTTCTCGTATTTTTGTAAATATTCGCATAATCTGGATATTTACATTTATTGCCTTTTCACTATTTAAAACACTTGACAACATTAAAACACCATGTTCTGTAAATACATACGGCAATTTACGCCTACCACCCCAACTTGATGTCGCAATTTGCGATTTCAAGTTTTCAAATTCAACTTCTGTTAATTGGAACATAAAATCATCAGGAAATCGTTTTATATTACGTTTTACCTGCTCGTTTAGTCTTCGTGTTTCAACGGCGTATAACTCTGCTAAATCACTATCTAACATTACTTTTTGTTCATAATAATTTCATCAGGTACTACAATTTTAGTGTTTTTATCACTCATTTTTCAGTATTTTAAAGTTTAAAAGTATTAATAAAACTGGATGTTGCAAATTATACGTTTTTATTTATTTAAACGAATGATATTTTTTATTAATTTGTCCAATTTGGCGTGGACTCCGGCCTAAAGTCCATGAGCAATAATGTAGCCAGGAATGGAACAAAATATATTGTTGAATAAGAACCATTGAAGTATTTAGAATTTTTCTAATTTTACATTTTATTTTCATTTATGAAGATCTATCAAAATACAGATAATTATAATATTCGCAAACCGATTGTAACTGTTGGCACTTTTGACGGATTACATTTAGGACATTTAAAAGTAATTGATTCATTAAAAAAGATAGCAGAAGATAATGATGGAGAAACTGTAGTTTTCACCTTTTGGCCTCATCCAAGGTTGGTTATAAATAACAATAATAAAAAAATCACATTATTAAATACATTAGAAGAAAAGATAGAAAGATTTGAAAAAATTGGAATTGAGCATCTAATAATTCATGAATTTTCTAGAGAATTTTCTTTAATTAATTCTTTTGATTTTGTAAAGAATATCTTGGTTGAAAAGCTACATATTCATTTATTGGTTGTTGGTTATGACCATCATTTTGGAAATAACAGAGAAGGTGGGTTTGATAATTTAAAACAATATGCTGCTCAATTAAATTTCGGAGTAAAACGTATTGAGGCTTTAAGTCATGAAAATATAAATATCAGTTCTACAAGAATTCGAGAAGCTTTGTATGCAGGAGATATTGCAATTGCTGAAAAATTTCTTGGATATAGTTATTTGTTTAGCGGTAAAGTGATAAAAGGCGCTAATTTGGGAAACAAGATCGGTTTTCCTACTGCAAATATTTATATAACTGATAAATTTAAGCTAATTCCAAACGAAGGTGTATATGCTGTAATTATTGAGTTTGATAAAAAACAATATAAAGGGATGTTGAATATTGGATTTAACCCTACTGTTTGCAATGCTAGAAATAAAAGGGTAGAGGTTCATATATTTGATTTTAATGATAATATTTATGATAAAACAATTAAAATTATTTTAAAACATAAAATTAGAAATGAAATAAAATTTGACAGTATTGAACAATTGAAAGTTCAATTAAATATAGATAAGAAAGAATCATTATGCCTTTTATAAAATAAATTTGTAAATTGCATGATATTTTACAATTTAATTTCGTATCGGTATAATTTTTGTAAGGAATTCATTAATAAAAATTTTAACATATCATGAAAGTCTTAAGAATTTCAATTATTTCATTAATAGTGCTTTTTATTTTTAATTTTAGTGCATTTTCAAATCCATTAATTGAGTTGCCAAAAGGAATATTAATAGCTTTAAAATCAGGTAATTCAAAAGAATTGGCAAAATTTTTTAATTCAAATATTGAGTTAGAGATTTTTGGCGATGAAGAAGTTTACAGTAAAGCACAAGCAGAATTAATATTAAAAGATTTTTTCTCAAAACATTCTCCCTCAGGCTTTTCAAAATTACACGAAGGCGGTAAGGATGGCTCAAAATACGTAATAGGTAATTTATCTACTTCTACAGGTACTTACAGGGTGTATTTTCTACTAAAAGATAAAGGTGGAAAAGCGTATATTCATGAATTAAGAATTGAAGATGAATAACAAGTATTTGCATGCTTTTATTGAAAACGCGATAAAAGAAGATATTGGTGATGGCGATCATACTTCCCTTGCATGCATACCAAAATCAACTACAGGAAAAGCAAAATTACTGATTAAACAAGAAGGAATAATAGCCGGTGTTAATATTGCTCAAACTGTTTTTAATAAAATCGATAAAGATTTATTATTGAATATTTCTATTAACGATGGTGTTAGAGTTAATTTTGGTGATGTAATTTTTGAGGTTGAAGGACCAATACGATCAATTCTTTTAGCAGAACGGCTTGTTCTAAATATTATGCAGCGAATGAGCGGTATAGCAACTCAAACTAATCAATATGTTAAAAAGTTAGATGGTTTGAATACTAAAGTTTTAGACACAAGAAAAACAACTCCGGGTATGCGATTATTTGAAAAAGAAGCTGTAAGAATAGGGGGTGGGTATAATCATCGTATGGGCTTGTATGATATGATAATGATAAAAGATAATCATATTGATTATGCAGGAGGAGTTGAAAAAGTAATAAAGTTGGTTAAAGAATATCTTGAAAAAAACAAGAAGAATTTAAAAATTGAGATAGAAGCACGAACTATTGAAGATGTTGAGAAAATTATTGAAACAGGCGGAATAAATCGTATTATGTTTGATAATTTTAATTATGAAGACACGAAAAAAGCAGTTGAAATTGTTAATGGTAAATATGAAACGGAGTCTTCCGGTGGAATTAATTTAGATACAATAAGAGGATATGCAGAATGTGGAGTAGATTTTATTTCAGTAGGTGCATTAACTCATCAAATTAAAAGTTTGGATATTAGTCTTAAAGCAATTTAAGGATGCTTTTATTATAACATATTGAGTTTTTTTTCGTAATTAATAAATTGTAGCTACTTTAAAAAAAAATGAAATATACATTAATATTATTTTTCACATTAATTTATTTGTTTTCATACAGCCAGGATAAATCAACGGTGAATTATAATGAGCTTGTTGATAAAGATGGCTTAATGTATTTTAGTGGGAACACAAAACCGTATTCAGGTAAATGTGTTACCAGTCATAAGGGAGGCGGTATAGGAATGGGAGGATTTTACAAAGCAGGCAAGAAACATGGCGACTGGGTTTGGTGGTATAAGAATGGAGAAAAACAAAGATATTCTGTTTTCGTAAATGGCAGAAAAAATGGGAAATGCATTTACTGGTATAAAAACGGAATTAAAAAATGTGAAATAACATTTGTTGACAATCAAAATATTCGTCAAGCTTCGTGGGATAATAAAGGAAATCCTATGAAAAACCCTTCATTCTCAAGTTACAGATAAAATTCCATTTAAGTATTCAAAGCATCCGAATCTAAATAATTGACTGTCCCTAAAAATCGGGACAGCTTGCCAAACTTACGTTTCGCAAAGTGCATCGTGCTTTTATCTTCGTCCACGCCTTAAACCCGAATTATGCAAAAGAATTTACTTCTTTTGCATAATCGATTAAGAATCACATCCAAAATGATTTCATTTCAATCACCATTTTGGTGTTCTTCTACCTTGCCTGCCATGCATTCGGCAGGTAAACCGGCAGGCAGGAATCGGGGTTACCCTTATATATTCATTAGTTCGGATGTTTACAGCCTCCTAATGAATAATGCGGGTTAAATTTCTGAAATCAATTTGAACTTACTAATTTTACAACAAATTTTTTAATAGTAAATTAGCTATTTAAATTTACATCAATATATTTATGAACTTTTTTGAAACTGATATTCCTAATATTTTCAAGACTTATGTAGGCGAAGAGCATTTTGAATATTGTATTAATTGTAATAAGTACTTGCTTGAAGAAGGAACCCATTATATGATAGAAAAAGCATTTAAAGATAATGAGGTTGAATTTGAACATGCTATTTGTATAGATTGTGCCCAAAATATGCAAACTACTATGTCGCCTGAATCGATGCAAAACATTGAAGCATTTTTCAAAGATAAATTTAATGAAAATGAAAGGATGGAACAGCTTTTTAGTGAAGGAGAGCCAAATTTGGAAAGATGGATAAACAACTGTATTATAGGCAATGAACAAATTAGCGATTTGAAAGAATATCAATTATATGCTCATTGTAATGGAGATAAACTTGTATATTCTGTTACTCCTTTCATTATAAGTGGTAAAATTATTGAAGAAATGTCTGAGTTATTATCCGCAAAAACAAAAGAGGAACTTGACGATTATATGGATAAACATTTCAATTTACCTCCTGAATGGAAAGAAGCATTAAAAAATAAGAAAGTATTTCTTATCTGATTTTATTAAATATTAATACTCTGTGCTCTCTAAAACCTACATGATAAACACCATATTTTGCTTTATAATTCCTCCCCTTTGGGCAGGGCTTTTGTTATTGATCTATATATTTCCTAATAATATAAACATCATAATCCCCAAGATATTTAAAACCAAATTTTTTATACAGATCAACAGCAGTTTTATTTTCTCTATGAACTTCTAATTTTATTTGTAAGCCTTTTTCCTTTGCAAAATCAATAGATGCTTTAGTTAATGGTTTTGACAATCCTCTACCCTGATATTCCGGTTTTATTCCAAAATGGTGAAGATAAATTCTACGCCCATCATTTGTCAACCATGAAGTTCCAATAATAATATTCTCATTAATGGCTTCCATTACAAGTAATTTCCCGCCAACTTTCAATGTATCTCTAATTTTACTTTCATCATCACCCCTGAAAGCTCCCCCCATATCCGTTTCTTCCCACAGTTCTATTACCTGAGAATAATCATCATCTTGGTAATCGCGTATTATGTATTCTATATCACTCATTTAAATTTGTAAATTTAAACTAATTTCCGAAAAAGTTGTCCCCGAATATTCGGTGGTAATATGTTGCCTTTCCAGTTCCTCCCCTTTGGGGAGGCTAGGAGGGGCTTTCATTCAAATTTTTCTAACATAAACTTGTCCTGCTTCATCTCTAATTACTTTAACTTTATCTCCTTTGTTAATAAATGATGTTAATGACATAGCATCATAAATTTCACCATCTATTTCAACCTTTCCTGATAGTCTTAGCATTGTAACAACAACTCCTGTTTTACCGATAAGAGTTTTTTGTTTTAAATCAATTCCAACAAAGCCCTCATTTGCTTCCTGAGTAGAATACAAAGCAATTTTTAATTTTTTTGAAGTAAATATTTCTTTACTAAGATATATGGACAATACAAACGATACAGCAATAGATATTGACGTAATCGTTAATGACTTTAAAATTGTTTTTACAGCAATTTCAGGATTTCGAAAATCAAATACCACATTATCTATCATGCTTAATGACAGCCCCATAACGACAAATATAATTCCCGTTACTCCAGCTACACCAAAGCCGGGAATAACAAATATTTCAAGCAATAATAATATCAAACCAATAAAGAATATTATAATTTCCCAGTTTTCTGCTAATCCTTCAAGGTACAATGGTGCAAAATACAGAACAGTTGCAATTATTGCTGCACCAATTGGAAATCCAATACCTGGTGTTTGAAGTTCAAAATAAATTCCTCCAATTATTATCATTATTAATAAACCATGAATTATAGGATTGACAAAAAATGCAATAATTGATTCAATTGCCGATGCTTCATATTGCTTTATTTCATAATTTGTAATGCCTGCCATATCAATGACTTCTTGAATATTTTCAGCAGTTCCTTCACAATATCCATGTTTAATTGCTTCAGACGTAGTAAAAGTCAGAACTTTTCCTGAATCAATAATGCCTTCAATAAATATCATAGGATCAACCATGGCTTCAGCAATTCTAGGATCTCTGTGCCATTTTTTAATAGTGTCGTTATTGTTTATTAGTGTATCATATCCATGAGCCTCGGCTGTAGAACGCATTGTAGAACGCATAAAAGATTGATATTTATCCGGCACCGGTTGTCCACTTTGATCAACAACTGTTGCCGCTCCAATATTTGCACCTTTTCGCATATATATTCTATCGCAAGCAATGGATATCAATGCTCCTGCCGAAGCTGCATTATTGTTTATAAACACATAAACAGGTATTTTGCAGTTTAATATTTTTGTTCTAATTGAATCAGCATCATTAACCAATCCTCCATACGTATTCATATTAATTATTATGATATCTGCATTTAACTCATTTGCTTCGTCAAATGCTTGTTGAGTTTGTCTCCATATTGCAGGTCCAATATCCTGATGAATATTAAACTGGTAAACTAATTGCTTTTTATTTGCAGTAATTGTTTTATTCGTATCAATGTTTTGCGAATTTAAACTTAAACTTATAATCAATAAGGCAATAAAATCCAACAACTTAAATATTAATCTCATAAGGTTTATTTGTAAATCAATTCAGTATCGTTATAGTTAAAAAAAAACGATGTCTTTTAAACATCGTTTTAATATTATGCTAAGTATTTCAACTATTTTTTATTTAAGAATAAATGCTTGACCATTGTTGGTATTTCACCATCATTTTTAGGTAATTTAAACTTCACAACAAGAGATTTGTAATTTTTATTTTTTACAGTAATCTCATACTTTCTATCAGCCGGAAGAGTTATGAAATAATCGCCATTTTTATTTGAACTTGTAATTTTAGTTTTATTGTTACTAAGATCTTTAATTAATAAATTAGCTACTAATGCCTCACTCGATTCTCCGTCAACAACACTACCTTTAAGAATTGCTAAAGGTGGTCCTGTAATAGTTGATGCCATATTTTCATCAATTTGCGTATTGTTTTTAAAGTAATATGCCATATTTACGGCATAAACATCCATTTTTCCATGTCCTTCATTTCTCGAACTTGAAAGGTATGCCATTTGCCTGTCGGCAGTAAATACAAAGTGAATTTCTTCTTGTGTTGTATTAATCGGATAACCCATATTTATTGGTTCACTCCATTTTCCATCATTACTCAATAAACTCATAAATATATCATGACCACCCATTGTGTTATGTCCATTTGAACTAAAAAACAATGTCTTATTATCAGGATGAATATAGACACCTATTTCATCTCCTTCTGTATTAATTATAGGTCCTAAATTTACAGGTTTTGTCCATTCTCGACCCTCTTTATGAGAAACATAAATATCTCCATGTCCAAATCCTTCTTTTTCTCTTTCACTAACAAAATATAATGTTTTGCCATCTGAAGATAAACAAGCTGAACTTTCAAAATATGTTGTATTTATATATTTATTTTCATTTGCAAATGCTTTTGGCACTCCCCATTCTCCCGTTGGGGTTTTTTCACTTATATAAATGTCTCCACTTTTTGTCTCACCAATTACATTTTTATAAATAAAAATTTTATTACCATCCGGTGTTATACTCATGTTTGCGTTATGTGCTTCTGTGTTGATTGGTGCACCGATGTTTTCAGCAACAGACCATTCTTTTTTCTCGGCATTCCAATTTGAGATATAGACATCATCATAATATTCTTCAGTAAATATATCAATTTTACCACCTATGTTTTCAGGTCTTCGTGAAGTAAATATTAAAGTTTTAGCATCAGCACTAATTGAAGGACATGCATCTGTATATTTTGTGTTAACATTTTTTCCTAAATTATTAATTTGTACATTAACAGGACTCTCCATCAACTCCTTAGCAATAGAGCATTGTCTTAATAAAATATTTACAGCATGTCTTTCATTTTGTCTTGGACTTAAAGTAGCCTTATAATTATAATATGAATTAATAGCGCTTTGCAAATCTCCCAAATACTGATATGCTTTTCCAAATAAAAAATGTATTTCATTGCTAACAGGTGGATTTTGCTTATATGCCATTTTTAAATGAGTTAAAGCAGTATCCATCTCATTAAGTTCAATAAAACATTTTCCCATTCTAAAATTCAAGGTAGAATGTTCTTTATTATTCTCATATAACTTTCGATATATTCTTAATGCACCATAATAATCTTCATCAATATATCTTACCCACGCAGAAGTCATTTGAATTTTAAAACGTTCTTTGTCTTCGTCCTTATCCTTATTTTTTTCTTTAACAGGATCCTTATCCTTAATTTTTTCTTTAACAGGTTTCTGAAAAAATCCATAGTTTGAATTATTTGCACTGCTTATTTTGGTAAATAATAACGAAAAACTGATAATTAAAATCCAAATAAATACCTTATTCATAACTTCTTGATTAATTATACTTTAAAAAGTTAAATGTAAGACTTTTGTATTAATTTAAAATGTTTTCCGAATAAATAATTATTAACATATTGTTAATAACTTAATAAAATGTTATTTTATCATTGAAACTTAATTAAATACAAATATAAAATTACTTAACTGAAAATATTTTTTAAATTAATCATTAGTAATAGATAAATTGAAAATATTTTTCTGTTATTATTCGTTAAATATTCACTAATTTTGTAAAAAATAATTTAAATGAAACGTATTATTCCCCCTGTACATAAAGATTTAATAAAAAAAGAATTATCTGATGACAAATTTCTGAGAGTAACTAATTTTGGTAATAATTATTTATATTCAATTAATTGTCATAACTCTCCTAACATTTTAAGAGAAATTGGTCGTTTAAGAGAAATGACTTTTAGAAGTGCTGGTGGAGGCACCGGAAAAGAAATTGATATTGACAAATATGATACTGCTAAAAACCCCTACCAACAACTAATTGTTTGGGATAATAAAAAAGAAGAGATATTGGGCGGATATCGTTATATATTGTGTGTAAATGCAATGAAAGATGAAAATGGTGAATACATTTTAGCAACTAAAAGACTTTTTAACTCCTCGGATAAATTTAATAACGAATATTTACCCTATACAATTGAATTGGGAAGGTCATTTATTCAACCTAATTATCAATCAACCGTATCTTCTTCTAAAACACAACTTTTTGCCTTAGATAATCTTTGGGATGGATTAGGTTCACTTGTTATTAATCACCCAAATGTAAAATATTTCTTTGGTAAAGTTACTATGTATACAGATTTTAATCAACGTGCAAGAGATATGATATTATATTTTTTAAATAAGCAATTTAAAGATAAAGAAAACCTAATTACTCCAATAAACGCTTTAGGAATTAACACACCAATAAAAGAATTAAACAATATTTTTGTAGGAGAAGACTACAAAGAAGATTATAAAATTCTTTTACAAAATGTAAGATCTTTGGGCGAAAATATCCCTCCTCTTATCAATACGTATATGAACCTGTCTCCTACAATGAGATTTTTTGGGACCGCATTAAACGATCATTTTGGAAATGTTGAAGAATCGGGTATTATGGTTACCATTGATGACATTTACGAAAATAAAAAAGAACGGCATTTAAGTATAGACAGAATAAAAAATGCAATTAAACGAATGAGATATAAAAAATAATAATGTTGTTTTATCAAATTTCTGATTAAAATTCACAGTTTTTTATTTTAAAATTTATATCTTTGATTATTAATTAATAATCATTTGAATACTATAAAAAAAATATTATTAGCCTTCTATCTTATTTGTAATTTAACCCTACAAGGACAAATTACAAATAATATTATTGGTGATAACCAGACAGTTTGTGATAACGGTATGGCTTTTCCATTAAAAGGCTCTGAACCATTAGGAGGCAATGGTACATATACATATTTATGGATAGTTAGCAACGATTCTATTAATTGGACTCCTGCAATAGGAACAAATATTGAAATTGGTTATATGTTCACATATATTTTAACCGGTTTTCCAAAATTCTATTTTGCAAGAGAAGTCGAATCAGATGGGTATATAGATACAAGTAATGTTATAACAATTAATGTTTTATTAGGCACACCTCCTATTATTAACAACATAATTGCAAATGACCAAGCAACTTGCTGGGGAGAAATACCCGATTCTATTGGTGGGACACAACCTACCGGAGGCAATGGAATAGATTACTACTATGCTTGGTTAAAATCTAAAGATTCAAGCTTTGTAAATCCTAGCTTTGTTGACATATACAATAATTTACAATATTATTCCTTTTTAACTAATCCCGATAATTCATATTATTATGCCCGAATTGCAACAATTGATTCTAATCTTACGGAATGTCCTTCAGCAAGCAACCTTGTTCAAATTGAAGTTTTCTCAATAACGGATAATGTTATTGACAGTTATCAGGGTATTTGCGAAAACAATATTGCAGATACAATAAAAGGTCCTAAACCAAGCTTGGATTATTTAGATACACTTAATTATGAATGGCAGGAAAGCATTGACAACATAAACTGGGTGCCTGCTAATGGTAATAATAATGATCAAAATTATTATCCTCAATTTTCAGCTGACAGCATGTATTACCGACGAAAGATAACTGCAGTAATGCTTAATGGATGCGGTGTACTTGATACTTTAAGTAATGTTTGTAAAATGAGGAGAAATGGGCCAATTACAGATAATGAGATTTTCACATATAATCCAATAGTTTGTACAGGAAGCTCTGTTAGAATTTCTCCTCTAATACCCGTACAAGGTGGTAACGGGAACTATACTTACTTATGGGAAGAAAGTACTGATACAATAACATGGATACCTGCCGGTGGCATTGAAAATAATCAGCCAAGTTATTTATCTCAACTGTTATATAACTTGACATATTTTAGAAGAATTGTTTTCTCCGGAGGATGTATCGACACAAGTAATATTATTTCTATTCAACTTGATACTACTTTGGCAATTACAAACAATAACATTACAATTAATGGAGAATACGTAGATACTATATGTAATGGAGCAGTTGTTAACACAATAATTGGTAGTACTCCTACAGGTGGTGTTGGCTTATATGATATTTACTGGTTTATGAGCACCGATGGCTTTGTATGGGATTCTGTTGGCATTCAACAAGATTATACACCTGTTATAAATACTTACACTGCTTATTATCTAAGAATGGTTTATAGTGGTGTTTGTGCCAGTGAAAGCAATATTTTACCAGTATATGTAATTAATGCAAATGATAATTATATAGGATATGATCAGTTTATTTGTACCGGTGATGTTATTGATACGCTTTATGGAACTTATCCAGAACAATTGTATGGATCTGACATAACGTTTTCATGGGAATATAGTACTGATAGCTTAATCTGGACATCTGTTTCAAATCAGCAAAATTATTTCCCCGGTATTTTAACAGAAACTACTTACTATAAAAGAAAAGTTACTTTATTAGCGCCACAATGTGCAACAGAAGTATACATTAGTAATGTAATTGTTATAGAGATATCAGAACCAATTGAAAATAATATTATTTACCCTGCTTCATTTCCTGATTATTCAATTTGCAATAATACACAATTGATAATGGGTCCTTTAAGTTCACCAACAGGAGGTGATGGGGTTTATTCATATTTATGGCAAGACAGCATACAAGGTGGCAACTGGAATAATGCTCCATTAATCAATGATTTTGATTATTACCAGTCTGAAAACTTAACACAAACTACATATTTTAGAAGAATAGTAAACTCATGTATGGAAACTAACACAAGTAGTGAAATTGAAATAACAATAAAACCTTCTCCTTCTTATACTTTCAATTATGAAGACTCTATTTGTAAGGATGATGGGATGGAATTTCAAATTTATTTTCAGGGCGAATTACCATGGGGGTTTGAACTAAACGATGGAACTAATTTTTGGTTAATTGATAGCATAGTAGACTCATTATATATCGACTACCTTACTCCTACTGTAAATTCAGATTATTCATTAACAAGTGTATTTGATGCTTATGGTTGTGAAGCACCAAACCCGACAATAGTATTTAGCGTTGTTGTTATAGATAATCCTGTTGCTTTTGCAGGATACGATACTACTATTTGTGAATTATCAACATCTGATGGTTTAAATGCAATTATTTCTACAGCAGGAAATCATGGCGAATGGCTTACACAAACAGACATTAGTTTTGATGATATTTACGATCCCAAAACCAATATTCATGCTGCCAACTATGGCGCATATTCTATTGAATGGATAGAGTTTAACGAAAAATGTGATGCTAACGACTTTTTGCAAATAGAGTTTACTGAACCTTTGCTTGATAGTATCAACTATGCGGGCAAAGATATATTTTTGGATTATCAGTATGATGTAATGCTTAACGCAATATTGCCTCCATTATTTAACGGGCACTGGGAATTAATAAAAGGAGGAGGATTGTTTATTGATGATTATGACCCAAACACCATAATACATGGAATTCCTGCCGGCGATAATCTTATTACATGGACATTAAGTAATAGCGTTTGTGAAACAAAAACAGATACTCTGCTAATAAATGTAAATCTTGATATTCTTATTCCCAGCGGATTTTCGCCAAATGGTGATGGTGTTAACGATAAATTTGTAATTAGAGGACTAATTGATGAATTTGATGCTACTTTATGGATATACGACAGATGGGGTAATGAAATATTATATCAGGAAAACTATAATAACAATTGGGAAGGAAAAAATTATAATGATGCTGATATGCCAGACGGTACTTATTTCTATATATTGGAAGTAAAAGATAAAGGTAAATTTAAAGGCTATTTAGTAATTAAACGATGATAAATTGCCCCGATCTTTAGGTCGGGGTTGAAGTACAAAAATTAAATGGGCTTTAGCCCAAAACAAATGAAGAGAATAATTATAATACTACTACTATTTATTAGCTGCTCTGCTGCATTTTCGCAATATAGTATGTTTTATAGTCAGTATATGTTTAATTATTTATCTATAAACCCTGCTTATGCCGGAAGCAGAGAAGTATTAAGCATTTCAATGACTTCGCGAAACCAGTGGGCTGGATTTAGTGGAGCACCAAAAACTCAAAATATTAGTGCACACATGCCTGTAAACAAAAAAAGAATTGGAATTGGAATTGCATTAATAAACGATAATATTGGAGTATCGAAACACACAGCCATTAACAGCTATTATTCATACAGAATTCCTGTAAAAAAAGGCAAACTTGCTTTTGGAACAAGCATTGGATTAAGTTTTATTAATTCCAACTGGGATAAAATTAATACCACAGCTCCTAACGATATTGTTTTCCAAAATAACCACAGCGAAACTCTGGCGAACTTTGGCTTTGGCGTGTTCTACAAACACCCTAAATATTATATTGGCTTCTCCTCTCCTTTTGTTGTAAACTACAATCAGGAAACAATTGTTGACAACAGTCTTGAATTTAAACATAATAATTTTATGTTCTCAAGCGGGGTTTTATTTAGGCTTAACGATGAACTAAATTTAAAGCCTTCGTTTCTTTTTAAATCGTATCCTGAATATGCAGCACAACTTGACCTTAACTGTAGTTTAATATATAAAAACCTGTTATGGTTCGGGCTATCTGTCAGAACAGAAGATGCAATAGTATGGCTTTTAGAATATCAACTAACACCACAATTAAGATTTGGATTTTCGCACGATTTTCCCACATCAGAAATTGCAAACTACAGCAAAGGAACTAACGAAATACTTCTTCGCTACGAGTTTGGTTTAAACACCGATGCTACTAATGTGAAATTCTTTTAAGGATATAAATAAACTGCGTTTCTTATTTCGTAAGCTCTCTAAAAACTTCCTCCAGATTTTTTTCTTTCTTTTGCAGCGATAATACGGCAATTTTATTTTTAACTGCAAAATTAAATATTTTAGCTCTTATATCTTCGCTTGCTTTACTTTGTATTAACCAATTATTGTTTTCTAATTTCACAACTTTTGTAACACCTTTTATTTCTTTAAGCAGTTTTGAACTAATTTCTGCATCAAATTCTACAACAACTGTCTGATACTTGTCAATAGCTTTGTTTTGTATGCTTTTGGTTTTATCGTCGGCTACAATTTTGCCGTTATTAATAATAATAATTTTATCGCAAATAGCTTCTACTTCCTGCATAATGTGTGTAGAAAGCAATACGGTTTTTTGTTTGCCAATGTCTGATATAAGATTACGAATATCAATAATCTGATTTGGGTCTAAGCCCGAAGTTGGCTCATCAAGTATTAAAACTTTAGGGTCATGAATTAAAGCCTGTGCAAGTCCAATACGCTGACGATACCCTTTTGATAATTCCCCTATTTTTTTCTTTTGTTCAATTTGCAATCCGGTTTTCTCAATCATCTCCTCTACCCTTTGCTTTGTTGATTTACCCAATTTGTAAAGCTTTGCAACATAAGTAAGATATTCTTTAACGTACATATCATAATACAAAGGATTATTTTCGGGCAAATAGCCAATTTCTTTACGAATTTTAATAGAATGTTCAATTACATCGCTCCCATTTACTTTTACCACCCCCGACGATTGCGGAATAAAACCCGTAATAATTTTCATCATAGTAGTTTTGCCTGCTCCGTTTGGTCCAAGAAAACCTACAATACTACCCGAATTTATTTCAAACGAAACTTTATCAAGGGCTTTTTGCTTACCATATAATTTGGTAATATTTTCAACTATAATCGACATATATATTTGTTGATTTATTGTGCAAAGATAGAATTTGTAATTTGAAATTTGAAATTTGGCTCATGTAATTAACATTAACCAAAATGAAATAGCTGTTAAACAGATTTTTTATTGCTAAACAAAAGTTTTTTTGTTATTTTTGTTTAATAATTTACTATAAATAAACATGGTGTAGCTATAAGCGAAATAACATCACCTGTACGTTTATACTAATTGTTAGCACCAAGCGAATTTAAATTAGAGATATGGTAAAGAAATTTATTTTAACGATTTTAACAACAATTGCAGTTCTTAGTGGGCAAAGTCAAGAAGTAGACTATGAAATAATTGCTTTAGATTATATAATAAAAAATGATTCAATTATTGATATAGATTCCAGTATCGAAAGAATACGTATTGCTAATATGGTTCAATATCATGACGTTCGATCATTCTATAATCTGATATCGTTTTATCCAATCTCCAATGCAGATAAACAATTAGTAGATAAAAATTTTAAGAAGGAAAGCGATTTGCTTGTGGATGCAATAAAAGAATGGAATAAAATTCACGAAGAAGAGATTCCGAAAACACTAATTCCTCATTATGCATATAACGGCACAAGGTATATCTCGAAAAAGATGACAAGAAAAAGTGAACTTTTCCTGATGGAAAAATGCTCATTCTACATCTCTTATAAGAAGTTTAAATCAAAAAAAATTAAATATCAATTTCCCGAAAATAAAAACAAGTATACATTAAGGTATATGGATGTTAGAAATAAGAATTATGCTAGCATATTCATTTATCATTCTAAGATGATTCCATCCGAAAACATAGCCATTGTTGAAGTACTTGTTAGTAATATTTCACCATTTGTGAGTATATATATATTTATTGATTCATCTGGTAAAGTCTTGAAACATTACAGATTTAGTCAATATGATTCATCTTTTTATGACTAAGTTGAAATTTACAAAGAATCGCCAGATGCTAACCCCCGCTGCCGCACGCTTTGCAGCGTGTGGTAAGGAAAACAGATAAATAAGCCTTAAACAGATTTTTTATTGCTAAACAAAAGTTTTATTATTATTTTTGTTTAATAATTTACTGTAAATAAACAACACTACTGCATTTTATTGGAGTGTTCCAAGCATAAAAATGAAAAAACTCACTTATATATTATCACTTATAATTATCATTAGCATTTTTTCTGGATGTAAGAAATACAAAGAGGGACCATTAGTAAGTTTTAGAAGCCCTATAAATAGAATTGAGGGAAAATGGAAGGTTGAGAAATATTTAATCAGTGGTATTGATTCTATTGCATTAATAAATTGCAGACAAATTAATCTCACTACTATAGCAAGTACAGAATATGATTATATTTGGGATTATACTGTAAGTGATTGTATAGAAAGTTATCTGGAAAATCAAACTAGTCAGTGGAGTTTTGACCATGCAACTGAATTAGATTATAAAAGGGTCTATTTACATCCTTTTTTTATAGACAGTATAAACTATGGACCATTTAATAATATATGTTCTAATTTCATTATTCTAAAGCTTACAAATAATAAAATGGTTTTAGAGTCTGAAAACCCAAATAGTAATTATAGAATAGAACTAGAGAAAATTGAATAAATGGAAACAATAAATACGTTTGCCAACACTAAATAAAACCCATTAAAACAAACCATCCCCAAAAACATTTAATAAAAAAACAAAA
>CAYTAU010000029.1:0-43026 GCA_964435855.1 uncultured Bacteroidales bacterium
CCTCCTTTTGGTAATACATTGGGTTTTCCTAAAATCTGATTAGCAGATTTATCTTTTTTGCTGTATTCTGATGAGAATTTTACAACTTTATAAGCCCATTGCACATTGCATATAATTGAATCTTCTGAATTTCCAGCTTTGATTAAAGTTTGTTCCCACAACACTTTATTACTATCAAGTGCATTTTTTGCGTTCTGATCAATAATTTCAACTTTGCTACTATCGTCTGAACCAATAATTTCTTGTGAAAACAAGCTGGTTACCAATAACAATAATACAAGACTTAATGTAATTTTTAAAACGTTCATAATAATTTAATAATTATAAAATTTAAGGCTTTGACTATAATAATTTAGCAAAAATATGATAAATTTTTTAATACTTGTAATTTTTCTGCAAAAAAAAATTATCTTTGCAATCCCAATTTGCGGATGTGTCGTAATTGGTAGCCGAGCTAGACTTAGGATCTAGTGCCGAGAGGCGTGGGGGTTCGAGTCCCTTCATCCGCACAAATTTTATTTGGCCGCTGTATTATAATTTATAGCGGTTTTGTTTATTTTTTAATTTATTTTTTTATTCCCATGAATATTACAAAAAATATTATTGATAATTTGAATATTGAAATTAAGATCAATATTGTTAAAGATGATTATACTTCGCTAGTAGATAAGAAAATAAAAGAAGTTAGCAGGAAAACTAATATGCCTGGTTTTAGACCGGGAAAAGTCCCTATTGGTTATGTTAAAAAGATGCATGGCAAACAAGTTCTTATTGAAGAAGTTTCAGGAATACTTTCAGAATCATTAAATAAATACATAATTGACGAAAAATTAGATGTTTTAGGGCAGCCTTTACCAAGCGAAAAAACAAGTATTAACTGGGATAAAGATGAAGAATTTGAATTTTTATATGATATCGGGATAATTCCTGAGTTTGAATTAAATTTATCAAAACGCAATAAAATTGATTATTTTAAGATCAAACCCGATGATGAAATGATTAATGAAAAAATAAACAATATTGCTCTACAACACGGTAAAAATGTTGATGTTGATAAAATTGGGGAAAAATCAATGCTTAGAGGTGAATTTGTTCAATTAGATGAAAAGGGAAATACTTTGGAAAATGGAATAGTTACAGAAGACGCTAATATGCTCTTTGATGTAATTAAAGATGAGGATATAAAGAAAAATTTTAAAAATAAAAAAGTAAATGATACAATAGTTTTTAATATTAAAAAAGCTTTTCCAAGTAATGCAGAAATTACCTCATTACTTAAAATCGATAATAAACAAGCAGAAAATATAGATTCTGATTTTCAATTTAAACTAACAGGGATTTCAAATTTTGTACCTGCTGAAATTAATCAGGATTTGTTTGATAAAGCGTATGAAAAAGGAGAAGTTAAATCTTTAGATGAATTAAAAGGAAAAATTATTACACTTTTAGAAAACGAACTTGAGCATAATAGTAATTATAAATTTCATATTGATATTAGAGAAGAACTTACTAAAAAAATTAAAATTGACTTACCTGATGAATTTCTAAAAAGATTCATTTTTTCTACCAAAACAGATGAAAAATTAACCAAAGAAAAAATAGAGGAAGATTATAATTTATATCAAGAACAATTTAAATGGGAAATAATTAAAAACAGAATAATTAAAGATAATGATATAAAAGCAAGTGAAGATGAGGTTTTTAATTATGCAAAAGGTATTATTCAATATCAATTTATGCAATACGGGATGCAATATGTTCCTGAAGAATATTTAGAAGAACAGGCTAAGAAAATGCTTGAAAATAAAGATGAAAAGTTTAGGATATTTGAAAAGGTATATGAAGATAAAATTGTCAAATATATTAGAGAAACAATTATGTTAAACGTAAAAGAAATTAGTTTAGACGAATACAAAAAACTTATTGAAAAGAAATAAACACATTTTAACTTATACAAATTCAAACTTATTGCATTTACTTCCATTTTAGACTGAACTCAAACATAAATTTAAATTTATTTTACTAATTTTACATTCTGAAAATCATTAAAACTATTTTATTATGACTAATAATAATGAATTTAACAAGTATGCAACAAAGCATATAGGAATAAGCAGTTTAAATCTTGAAAAATACACATCTATTTATAATAAGAGATTTTCTTCAATTTATGGTAATTATATTTCACCAACAATTATTGAAGAAAGACAAATGAACATTGCTACAATGGACGTATTCTCAAGATTGATGATGGATAGAATAATATTTTTGGGATTACCAATAGATGATTATGTTTCTAATATTATACAGGCACAATTATTATTTTTAGATTCATCAGACCCCTCAAAAGATATTCAGATATATTTTAATACTCCGGGAGGATCTGTTCATGCAGGTCTTGGTGTTTACGATACAATGCAGTATATAAATGCAGATACCGCAACTATTTGTACTGGTATGGCTGCATCAATGGGAGCTGTATTATTAACTGCAGGATCAAAAGGCAAAAGATCTGCATTAAAACATTCTAGGATAATGATACATCAGCCAATGGGTGGCACTGCCGGACAAGCTTCTGATATTGAGATAACAGCAAAAGAAATACAAAAACTTAAAAAAGAACTTTACGAAATTATTGCTAAACATTCCGGAAACGATTATAAGAAAATCTGGAAAGATTCTGATCGTGATTATTGGATGACTGCTCATGAAGCAAAAGATTACGGAATGATCGATGAAGTTTTAATAAGAAATGACAAGAAAAAATAAGCTTATGGATAAATGTTCGTTTTGCGGAAGAAATAAAAAAGATACAAATCTTTTAATTGCAGGAATTTCAGGACACATTTGTGACGAATGTGTTGAACAGGCTTATGATATAATAAAAGAAGAAGGGAAAAAGAAACCTGATGATTTTAGCATAAGTAATATAAAACTACTTAAGCCAATTGAAATTAAAAAATTCTTAGATCAATACATTATTGGACAAGAAGAAGCAAAAAAATACTTATCTGTTGCCGTATATAATCATTATAAAAGATTACAACAAAAAATTAGCAAAGACGACGTTGAAATTGAAAAATCGAATATTATTCTTGTAGGAGAAACCGGAACAGGAAAAACATTAATGGCAAAAACAATTGCTAAAATGCTACATATTCCTTTTACAATTGTAGATGCGACAGTCTTAACCGAAGCAGGTTATGTAGGTGAAGATATTGAAAGCTTACTGACAAGATTATTACAATCGGCAGACTATAATATTGCTGCAGCAGAAAAAGGAATTGTTTTTATCGACGAAATTGATAAAATTGCCAGAAAAGGAGATAATCCTTCAATTACCAGAGATGTTTCTGGCGAAGGTGTTCAACAGGGTTTATTAAAATTATTGGAAGGCGCAATTGTTAATGTTCCACCTCAGGGTGGAAGAAAACATCCTGACCAGAAAATGATACCTGTTAATACACAAAATATATTGTTTATTTGTGGAGGAGCATTTGATGGTATTGAGAAAAAAATATCTCAAAGATTAAATTTACAGGTTGTTGGCTTTAATGCAAAAAAAGAAATAGAAAATTTTGAAAGAGATAATATTCTCCAATATATTGCACCGCAAGACCTAAAATCTTTTGGATTAATTCCCGAAATAATTGGGCGATTACCAATTCTAACTTATCTAAACCCTCTTGACAAAAAAGCATTAAGGGACATTTTAACAGAACCAAAAAATTCAATAGTTAAACAATATGTTAAACTATTTGAAATTGATGGTGTTGAATTAATATTCAAAAAAGATGCTTTAAATTATATTGTTGATAAAGCAATTGAATTTAAATTGGGAGCAAGAGGACTGCGTTCTATTTGTGAAGCAATTATGATGGATGCAATGTTTGAAATACCGAGTAACCAAAGGAAAAAAATGGAAATAACTGTAAAATACGCTTCCGAAAAACTGGAAAAATCTAAAATTAAAAAACTTAAAGTAGCATAATAAAAAAAGCGGTCAAAATTGACCGCTTTTTTTATTTCAGAATTTGTAAGGTCTAATTGATTTTCAAAAACCAAAGCAATTTAAAAAATCAGTAGCCCCGTCTTTTAAGGCGGGGACGAGGATAAGGTCGCATACCCTCTGCGAAATTTTTACCCCGAGTACTCGGGGTAAAAATTTCGCAGAGGTGGGTGTCGTTTAAATCTATACCCCGCCCTGAAGGACGGGGCTACTGAATAGATAGTTGTTGATTTTTTCTCTGAAAATCAGTTTGAACTTACCAAAATTTTATCTCAAAATTATATTGTAGGTCTTATTCCCAATTGTAACAGTTGCTTCATTATCGCAATTGCCATCACCATAATCAACTGTTCTGGTTTTAAGGTCTTCTGGTACAATTTCCAAAACTCCTTTAGTTATCCATCTACAACCAATTTTCACAATTAAAGCTTCAGTAATTGTTACTGTAAAATTAAGCCCATCACGGTTTACACCACTTGCATTACCGGTAATTGAATAAACATCATCAGTAATACCACCAACTCCATCTGTCCAATAAGTAGTACTTTCTCCTTCTGTCCATTCTCTTGTTCTTGTAGATTCCCATATAATTTCATCTCCTTCGGGTGTTGTTACTTTAGCATTAGTTACTTCAATAGTGTAACTTAAATTATCGTTTGAATTTCTGCCATTGTTAGTAACTGTCTTATTTCCGTCTACCTTATAATCATTAACATAATAATCATCAGTAGTTGCTGTAATAACACAGCCGGTATTCCTGTACCTGTCAGATATTGTGTACTCAATTTTTCCTCTTCTTAGCTTACCATCAGTTCCTGTACAATTTATTGTGCCAAAATCAATAGTAACAGATTTAGGAAATGTTGTATCGGGCCAAGCAGGGCTTACTGTTACAGTTGCACAGTTTCCAAAACTATAGGCAGTTAAACTTTTATCGCTGCTTTCGTCTTCTGCTGTTTCGTTAACAACTTTATATACATCGTTAAAAGCATTTTCGGCTGTACTATTATCTGCTGAAGAAGTTGTTGTTCTGTTTAATTTATACTTTGAACACGAGTTAAAAACAAGTAAACTTGAAGCAAAAAGTATAATTGTTGAGATCAAAAATAATTTTTTCATGATTCTTAAATTTTAATTAATAATTAATTGTTCATGTATTTAATACACATGTAATTTAAAATACCCTTATTTGTTTTTTTTCAACGTTAAATACGAATAATCAAACGGAACACTATCGTCATCATTTACAAAAACTTCTTCAATTTTTTCCCATTCATCAAAATTAATTTCAGGGAAAAAAATATCTGCATCAAAATCTTTATGAACTACTGTAAGATATAATTTATCTGCAACAGGCAGAAATTGTTTATATATTGAGCCTCCGCCAATAATAAAATTTTCATTTTCCTTATCCATTAGCTCAACAGCATCCTTAATAGAATATGCCATTTTGCAGCCTTCAATTACTTCGCCAACAATATCGGTAATAACAATATTTGTTCTGTTTGGCAAAGGTCTGAAAGGCAAAGATTGGTAAGTTTTTTTGCCCATAATAATATTATGCCCGCTTGTTAATTTTTTAAATCGCTTTAAATCATTAGGAATATGCCACAAAAGCTCGTTGTTTTTTCCTATTGCATTATTTTGTGCTATTGCTACAATTATTGATATTTGCTTTTTCATGTTAGTTTCATAAATTTATACTGAAATTTCTCCTTTTATATGAGGATGCGGATTATAATTTTCTAAACTAAAATCTTCAAATTTAAAACTAAATATATCTTTTACTTCGGGCTTAATAATCATTTTCGGTAATGCTTTAGGCTCTCTTGAAATCTGCAATTTACATTGATCTATATGATTAAGATATATATGAGCATCGCCAAGTGTGTGAACAAAATCGCCAAGTTCTAAATTAGTTACCTGTGCTATCATCATCAATAAAATAGAATATGAAGCAATATTAAAAGGGACTCCTAGAAATGTATCGGCACTACGTTGATATAAATGACAGGATAATTTTCCGTTTGCAACATAAAACTGAAATAAAATATGGCATGGAGGTAACGCCATGTTATCAAGTTCACCAACATTCCACGCACTTACAATATGTCTTCTGGAATTTGGATTATTTTTAATTGAATTAATAAGTTCTGATATTTGGTCGATATGAGTTCCGTTGGCAGATGGCCACGAACGCCATTGATATCCATAAATATGCCCAAGATCACCATTTTCGTTAGCCCATTCGTCCCAAATTTTAACATTATTATTCTTAAGATATTTGGTGTTTGTGTCGCCTGCCAAAAACCATAATAATTCATGGATAATTGATCTTAAATGCAGTTTTTTTGTTGTTAATAATGGAAAACCATCAGCAAGATTGAAACGCATTTGATGACCAAAAACTGAAATTGTTCCTGTTCCTGTTCTGTCTTCTTTTTTAACCCCCTCGTCTAAAATTCTTTCTATTAAATTGATGTATTGCTTCATTTTTTTAGCCACGAATACGCGAATATATTATTGTATTTATATATATTTTGCCACAACTTGTCCTAATTTCTCGAGAAATGCATTAATATTTTATTGTGTTTATATCTTTTTTGCCATGAATACATGAATATTTTATTCGCGAATTAGCGGCTTTTTTTTACCACAAATACGCCAATTATATTTATGATAAAATAACCCCTACAATTGTTGCTGAGAGCAAAGATGCTAAAGTTCCACCAAGCAATGCTTTCATGCCAAGTTTCGACAACATTTTACGTTTACCCGGAGCTATTGCTCCAATTCCACCAATCTGAATACCTATTGAACCAATATTTGCAAAACCGCATAAAATATATGTAGAAATAATTACTGATTTTTGACTTGCAAATGCAGAAAGGTCTATATATTCTTTTAAACTTTTATATGCAATAAGTTCATTAAGAATTATTTTTTCGCCCAGCAACTGACCAACCAGAGCCATATCGGCAGAAGGAACACCTATAAGCCATGTTAAAGGTGCAAGCGAATATCCCAAAATAAACTGAACACTTAATTTATCGTATTGTCCACTGGTAATATCCATTATCCATGCATTTAATGAAGTATAATCGCCAATTTTATAGAATATGAAGTTTACAAGGGCTACAAAAGCAATAAAAACAAGTAACATAGCAGCTACATTTACGGCAAGTTTAATTCCTTCTGAAGTTCCGTTAGAAATGGCTTCAAGAACATTTGAGCCAATTTTATCTTTACCTACTTTTATTGATTCATCAACTTCTTCCGTTTGTGGCACTAATATTTTAGCTGCAACAACAGCACCTGGTGCTGCCATTACTGATGCCGTTATCAAATGTTTGGCAAACAGCATTTTTTGAACAGGGTCATCTCCTCCCAAAAATCCAATGTAAATTGCAAGAACACCCCCTGCAATAGTTGCCATACCCCCTACCATTACTAACAATATTTCCGATTTTGTCATTTTTTCGAGATATGCTTTTATCAATAATGGAGATTCTGTTTGTCCAAGAAAAATATTGCCGGTAGCTGAAAGGCTTTCTGCACCTGAAAGGTTCATTGCCTTTTTCATAAGCCATGCCATTCCATAAACTACTTTCTGAATAATTCCATAATAATACAGAACACTGGTAAGCGCCGAAAAGAAAACAATTGTAGGTAATATCCAAAAAGCAAAATTTATAAGCGGACTTTCTACTTTGTCGGAAATAAAAGATTTAAATAAGAATGTACTTCCTTCTTTTGTGAAATCAAGAACTTTAATAAACATTTTACCAACTATCTCAATACCATGCTGTATAAATGGCACTTTTAGAACCAGTATTGCAATTACGATCTGAATTAATAAACCTACCAATATAGCTTTCCAGTTAATTGCTTTACGATTACTGCTAAAAAGATATGCAATAAAAAGAACCACTATTATACCCAACAATCCACGAAGCAGTGTAATAATAAACGAACTTTCTTTCACCTGTTGTAATGGCACAGCTACATTTCCTTCTGTATTGACATACAAATAACTAACACCTCTGTCGTTAATTACTAATGTATCAACATTACAATAATCTATATTAAATTCTCTTATAAATTGCTGATATTGTATCTCGCTTTTTCTAATCTGAGTTACAATTTGTCCATTATAATAAAATATTAATTCAGGAACATCATCAATAACTTTAAAAGCAATAGAATCTATATCTTTTTCAAGTAATTTTGTAGTAAATGAAAGTATTATTGTGCTATCGTGTAAAATATATGAACCTGAGACATTGGGATTTTCTTGCACAAAATCGAATTGAAAAGTATTGCTGTCTTTATCAAAAATAAGAAAATCATCTTTTTCGAGTTCGTGAATAACTCCGCTATTTCCACTTGTTACAGATATACATTTCCATTTTGTTTTTATAAGGTCAGAAAAATTTGTTTTGTCATTTGCATTTGTTTGCAAACTCACAATATAAAAAACACTTATTAATAAAAAATATTTTATAAAATTCATAATACTTTGAGAATTATAAATGTGAGGGTATCACAATTTTATTTTCTTAAATTTATTTCGTCTCTAATTTTAGATGCTAATTCATAATTTTCTTCAGAAATAGCTTTATTTAACTTTTCCTTTAACTTTTTATTGTTATATACTGAAAAATCATTATCACTATCACTATCATTTTCTTCTTGTGTAGTAATAATTTCTTTTTCTTCGTCTATCTCCTTTCCAACATCAAGCACTACACCGGCTTTTGCCATAATTGTTTCTGATGTATAAATTGGGCATTTAAAACGCAGAGCTAAAGCAACAGCATCAGAAGTACGGGCATCAATAGTAATTATTTTGTTATTAAAAGAGTAAACTATATCGGCATAAAACACCCCTTCTTCAAGTTTACTTATTACAACTTCTTTTATTTTAATATTAATATTTTTTGCAAATGTATGAAACAGATCATGAGTAAGTGGACGAGGAGGAGATAATTTTTCCAAAACAATTGCTATTGATTGTGCCTCAAAACCACCAATTATTATTGGTATACGTCTTTTGCCATTTTCTTCTGCAAGTACCAAAGCATAAGCTCCTGCTTGTGTCTGACTATAAGATAATCCTAATACATTCAATCTGATTTTACTCATCATATTACCAATATATGGAAATTGTTTATTTTACTCAATTTGATAGACAAATATAATAACTTAATGACTATTTTTCTAATATGTTTTATAATTAAATTTAACAGAGTTATACACATGTTAAAGTTCATGCACACAAAACAAAATAATGTATGACAAAGTTCGTTCTTGCCTTACTTCTTTAATAAGCTATAAGACTGGCTTTTCTTAAACTATCCTTATGTTCAGGACTTAAGCTATAATCGTTTTTATAAATAGCTTTTTCCCAATCACCATACATAGGGTTTGGAAGAATAATGTATTTTGTTCCAAAATCATTTTTATTGGCATCAACAACATCCAATGCCAATTTTTCATTTCTTGATTCATAAATATCAGAGAAATCAGCCAAATTATCGCCAATTAAAAGTACAATTTCATATTTTTTTGAAATTTTTTCTCTTCTTTTTGTTTTACTGCTTTCTTCTGTTCGTAAAAAGAAATTAGCCTTTTCTACAAAAGGAAACCCTAAATTCTTCATATTTTTCATTGTTCTTTCTAGCTCTTCCTCTCTCCTATTTGAAACATATATTGCTTTTACTCCTTTTGCTTTTGCATGTAATAAAAAGTCAATTGCACCGGGTAAAACTTTTGCTGAAGCTAAAGCAGTCCAATTCTTCCAGTTTTCACCGGTATATCCAAGACCTGTTTTTATACACATTGCTTCAAAAGGGCTATTGTCTAATATGGTCTCATCAATATCAAGAATAACAACAGCTTGTTTGGTTGAAGATGTATCTAAGTTTGCCAAATTGTTTTCAAGAGCTAATTTTGCAAAATTATATGCTTGATAATAAACGGCTCTCATTTCTGCCGATTGTTGAAACCATAAAGTAGACATTACTAAATGTTCCTGCTCCAATCTATTATTAATATCCTCACTTTTAACTGATAATAATTCTTTATTATTTTCAACTCTCTTACAGGATACAATATTTAATATAAAAGCAACTAAAAAAATTGCATAAAATTGTGTTTTCATTTTAAAAAGTATTTGATTTTTAACTTAATATTAATAATTTTACATCATAAACATTAAGGTAAATTATTTTTTACAAAAATATGTTTTTGTTATCAAACATCTAACTAAAATATCATTTCTCTTAATTTATTTAAGTTTTATATTGCCTCAACTACATGGGCAAACTATAAACGATATAGGTAAATCTTTTATTAAAAACTACTTGCCGTCAGAATACGGATCTAATCCTCAAACTTGGGCGGCTATTCAGGATAATGATGGTATAATGTATTTTGGTAATAATGATGGAATACTCGAATTTGATGGTAAAACATGGAGAAAAATAATAGGACCCGTTGATATAAGAGCTTTTTTAAAAGATTCAACAGGAATCATTTATGTTGGAGCACAAAACGAAATTGGATATCTTGAAAAAGATGAATTAGGTTACACAAAATTCCGATCATTTACTGAGCAATTAAGTGAAAAACAGAAAAAATTTTATAATATCCCCAGTATTGTTAAATATAAAGAAGGTGTGTTGTTTATTGGATTTTCACACATGTTTTATTTTAAAGATAAAAAACTTGAAAAGGTTTGGGAGTCAGAAAAAGATTTCAGTTTTGGGTTTAATATAGATGAAAGAATTTTTGTTCGTGAAAAAGAAGTTGGATTAATGGAACTAATTAATGATTCACTTCAATTAATACCAAATGGAAATAGATTTTCAGAACAAGCTGTTTACACAATGTTAAAATATGATGAAAATAGGATTTTAATCGGCACTCGTAATCAAGGCTTGTTTTTTATGAATATAAATAACTACTCAATTACTACTTTTAAGACAAATATTGATGATTATATTATTAAGCATAATTTATATCATGGCATTAAAATATATGAAAATTATTTTGTATTAGTTACAAGTTCCGGAGGTGCAGTAGTAATAGATAAAAAAGGGAGGCTCATTCAATTATATAACAAATACTCTGGACTTGATAATAATAACACTCATTTTGCTTATTTGGATTGTGGAGAAAATTTATGGATTACATCAAATAATGGCATTTCATATATTGAAACATATTCTCCTATTTCATTTTTTGATAACGAAAGTGGATATTCCGACATTCCAACCATAGTTAACAAATATGGATTAAATTACTACTTAGGAACATTGCAAAATTTCTACACATTAGATATTGATACAATATTAACTGAATCCATAAACAACTTTTACTCTTTTAATCCTTTACATAAAGAATCCAACAGCTTTATGGATATAAAAATTATTGATGGAGAATTATTTGCAGTTTTTCGTAATGGGATTTATAAATTTGAAAATAACAAATTGAAATTAGTATTTTCTTTTAAGGTAAGTTATATATTGCATCAATTAATTTCTAAGCCAAACTACTTATTACTTGGAACAAGTAAAGGTCTTGTTCTAATAAAAAAAGAAAATGATGAATTTATAGATATAGGAATAATTAATGATATATCTGAAGAAGTAAGAGTAATAATTGAAGATAAAAATGGAGATATTTGGTTTAATACTTTAGATAAAAATATTTTCAAATTAAAATTATCTCCTGAAAAACAAGAATTTGAACTAATACAATATGATACTTTAAAAGGCTTAAAAATTGAGAGACCTGTTACTCCAATATTACTTAATGATACAATTTATGTAACTACAAAAAACAATATTTTTCAATATGATTTTAATAATGATCTTTTTCATAAATGCAACTCTTTCCCGAGAACTATCGGAGATAATGATTCAATAAAATATAGTGATTTTGCACAACTTAATAATAAAACCATTTTTGCTAATACAGCTTCACATGGTATTGGAATATTAAATAAAAGCAAAAATGAAAAGTTTACTGTCAATTTCACTCCTTTTTTAAGAGAGCCTGCTTTTCCTGTTTTCAGCACCTTTATTGATACGGTAAACAAATTGTTCTGGTATTCAGGTACAAAAAAGATTTATATTTATAATTATCAATATGAAAAAGATTATGAAAATAATTATAAAACTTTAATAAGAAAAATTACAATTAATAATGATTCTGTTATATCCTATGGTAAATATGATAATAATAATGCTCCCATTTTTAAATTTTCTGAAAACACTTTATGTTTTGAATTTTCTGCAATTCAATTTGAAAATAATGATGCAATAATGTACTCATACTTTATTGAAAATTTTGATAAAACATGGTCAAAATGGTCAAGTGATAGTAAAGTCAAGTATACAAATATTCCAAATGGCAATTTTATATTTAAAGTAAAAGCTATTAACTGTTATGGCACAGAAAGTGAAGTTGCCGAATATAAATTTTCAATTCTACCTCCATGGCACAAAACTTTATGGGCTTATTTACTTTATTCGGTTTTATTAATAATTTTAATTTACATAATAGTTTATCTTAATTCAAAACGCTTAAAAGCAATAAATATTAAACTTGAAAAAATTATAGATGAAAGAACTTTTGAAATTAATCAAAAAAATACTGAATTAAATAAGCAAAATAAACTTATAACTGATAGTATTAGATATGCTAAACATATACAAGAAGCTGTTTTACCTAATGCCCATATTTTAAACAAATACTTTCCAGAATCATTTATTTATTTTTTGCCTCGTGATATAGTTAGTGGAGATTTTTATTGGTTCTCACAACAAGATAGTAAATTATTCATCGCAACAGGTGATTGCACAGGACATGGTGTACCTGGTGCTTTAATGTCCATAATGGGGAATACTATACTTAATGAAATTATAAATGAAAAGAAAATCCATAAACCCTCTGAAATATTTGATCAATTAAATAAAAGAATTGTAGCTTTATTAAAACAAAACGAAGAAGATAATCAAACAAGAGATGATGGAATGGATATATCTTTATGCTGTTTTAATAATGAAAATAAAACAATTCAAATAGCTTCTGCAAATCATAAAGTACTAGTAATTAACAATGAAAAAACTAACATTATTGAAGGTGATATATATTCAATTGGTGGGTTGTTTTCAAGTAAATCTGATTTTGGGTTTACAAATTACGAGTTAGAATACAAACCTGATACAAAAATTTATCTTTATTCAGATGGATATCAAGATCAATTTGGAGGAGAGTATAATAAAAAATTTATGGCGAAAAAATTCGAGCAATTAATTTTCAACAATGCCCATTTAACTATGAAAGAACAATATAATAATATTAAATCTACTTTTGAAAAATGGAAAAAAGATGTTAAACAGATTGATGATATTCTTGTTATAGGAATCAAAATATAATACAATCTAAACTACAAACGATAATAAGCATTCCAAATTTTACAGAAAAAACAATAATTTTTCAATAAAAGAAATTTATCTTTACACTAAATTAAAATTAATACAAAACCCTATGATAATAAACAATTATAAATCTATGACAAGTGTTAAACTGCGTAGGTTTATTTTATCTGTAATCGCTATGGTGCTTATAATATTGCCATTAATGACAGATTTGTTTGATTTTTTTGAAAATAGTGAATATTTCATCCCTATAGCTGCAGGTTTTCTTTTTATATTATTTTATTTATACGAGTATTTTTTAAATTACTACTACATATATTATAATGATGAGGGTCCAAAAATAATTATTAGGTTTTATTCTATGAGAATATTTCAAGGCTTAAAAAAAGCTGTTGAAATACCAAAAAATTCTTTAGCTAAGTTTGAAATAGAAACTTCATTTTTTAAGAAAAAAGAATTGTTGTTTTTATACCAACAGCATAAAAATGAAGTAATAAAATATCCTTATATAAGTATGACTCTACTAAAAAAAACAGATGAAAAATTATTAAGAAAATCACTTAGCAGATTTGTGAAAGAAAGATAAAACTTAAGATATTATAACTAAGATTTAACTTTCTTTCAAAATTTAAAATTGTATTTTTGAATTTGATTTTGAATAAAATAAAGAATGGAAAAAAGAATAAAAATCTCTGAATTACTAAATTCATCTGAATTTGATGCAACTGTAGTTGTAAAAGGATGGGTAAGAACTAAAAGAGGGAGCAAAAATGTTACTTTTTTAGCATTAAACGATGGCTCGACAATAAATAATGTTCAAATTGTTGTTGATTTTGAAAAAATTGAAGAAAATTTATTATTAAATATAAATACCGGTACTTCAATATCTGTTATTGGAAAAATTATCGAATCACAAGGAAGTGGACAAAAAATTGAAATTATTGCTGAAAAAATTGAAATTCTTGGAAAAACTGACCCTGATAAATATCCTTTACAAGCCAAAAAGCATTCATTAGAATTTCTCAGAGAAATTGCACATCTAAGATTTAGAACAAATACATTTGGTGCAATTACTCGTGTTAGACATGCTATGATATTTGCGATTCATAAATTCTTTAATGACAAAGGTTTTGTTAACATACATACCCCCATTATTACGGGTTCTGATGCAGAGGGTGCCGGTGAAATGTTTAGAGTAACAAGCTTAGATATTAAAAATACTCCGCTTGATGAAAAAGGTAATATTGATTTCAAACAGGATTTTTTTGGTAAAGAAACTAATTTAACTGTTTCAGGACAACTTGAAGCAGAACTTGCAGCTTTGGCTTTATCTGATGTTTATACTTTCGGACCAACCTTCAGGGCAGAAAATTCAAATACATCCCGTCATTTGGCAGAATTTTGGATGATAGAACCGGAAATGGCATTTTATGATATAAATGATGATATGGATTTAGCTGAAGAAATGTTAAAATATCTCATCAGTTATGCTCTTGACAATTGCGTTGATGATCTTAATTTTTTAAGTAAACGTCAGCAAGATGAAGAAAAAACCAAACCTCAAGATCAACGTTCAACAGAACTTATTGAAATGTTAAAATCTGTTTTAAATAGTAATTTTGAAAGAATAACTTATACAGAAGCATTTGACATTTTAAGAAATTCAAAGCCAAATAAAAAGAAAAAATTTCAATATATAATTGAAAATTGGGGAATTGATTTACAATCTGAACATGAAAGATTTCTAGTTGAAAAACATTATAAAAAACCTGTTATAATTACCGATTACCCAAAAAATATAAAAGCATTTTATATGAAACAGAATGATGACGGTAAAACGGTTAGAGCAATGGATGTTTTGTTTCCCGGCATTGGCGAAATTATTGGAGGCTCTCAAAGAGAAGAAAATTATGATAAACTTCTAACTAGAATGACAGAAATGAGTATCCCTAAAGAAGAAATGTGGTGGTATCTTGAAACAAGAAAATTTGGAACTGTACCGCATAGCGGTTTTGGCTTAGGATTTGAACGCTTAATGCTATTTATAACAGGAATGAGCAATATCAGGGATGTTATTCCGTTTCCAAGAACACCAAAAAATGCTGAATTTTAATTAACTTACTATACAGATGTTAAAACAATCATTACAACAAAAATTACTTCAAAAATTATCTCCTCAACAGATTCAGTTGATTAAACTTTTGGAAGTACCTACAATGTTACTAGACCAACGAATAAAAAAAGAGATAGAAGAAAATCCTGCTCTGGAAGAGGGAAATGAAGAAGAAATTGAAAAACAAGATGAAGAAGAAATTACAGAAGAGGAACAAAATAAAGAATTAGAAGAATTTTCTATAGATGATTATATTAATGAAGAAGATGTTCCATTTTATAAACTTTCTACGAAAAATTTCTCAAAAGATACTGAGAACAAAGATATTCCATTTTCAATTGGGTCAACTTTTCATGAAGAATTAGACAGACAAGCAGGTTTAAGAAACTTTAACGAAGAACAAGAATTACTGGCAAAATACATAATAGGAAATATTGATGAGGATGGTTATTTAAGACGAGAACTTGATGCTATTGTTGATGATGTAGCATTTACATTAAATATAAATATTAAGGTTAATGAACTGGGGGATATTTTAGAAATAATACAAGAGTTTGATCCCCCCGGTGTTGGAGCAAGAGATCTTCAGGAGTGTTTGATCATACAATTTAATAAAAAAACAATAGATACAGAATCAAAAAAACTTGCCAAAAAAATATTAAAAAACAATTTTAAAGAATTTACAAAAAAACACTATGATAAAATAATAAATAAATATAATATTTCTGAAGAACAATTAAAAAATGCAATTAAAGAAATAGTAAAATTAAATCCAAGACCGGGAAATACTTTTAGCAATCCTCATAATAAAACTTACCATCACATTACTCCCGACTTCACATTAGATATTATAGATGGAGTTTTTCAATTATCATTAAATAGTAAAAACGCACCGGAATTAAAAGTAAATAAAAAATATTTTGAAATGTTGCAGGAATATAACCAAGTTAAAGGCAAAGCAACAAAAACACAAAAAGAAGCGGTTACTTTCGTCAAACAAAAACTTGATTCAGCAAAATGGTTCATTGATGCAATAAAACAAAGACAAAATACATTAATGATGACTATGAATAATATAATGGAATTTCAAAATGAGTATTTTTCTGAAGGTGATGAAACTAAATTAAAACCTATGATTTTAAAAGATATTGCCGAAAGAACAAATTTAGATATATCTACTATAAGCAGGGTTGCCAACAGTAAATATATTCAGACTCATTTTGGAATATTCCCTCTAAAATATTTTTTTTCAGAAGGTTTACAAACAGATTCAGGAGAAGAGGTTTCAACAAGAGAGATAAAAAAAATATTGCAAGATTGTGTTGATAATGAGAATAAAAAGAAACCTCTTACCGATGAAAAACTTGCTGCTATATTGCAAGAAAAAGGATACCATATTGCCCGCAGAACTGTAGCAAAATATAGAGAACAGTTAAATATTCCTGTTGGAAGACTTAGAAAAGAATTATAACCTCTGAACTCATTAAAAACGTCATTTTTATTAAAATTAAACACAACTTTGCTTTCAAGTTCTCAAATCACAGATGTATATTTCACATATTATTATTTAAACGCTTAACGATTATTCGAAATGTTGCAAATAATTTATAATCACGACGTTAATAGGACAGAGTAGTTGATGTTAGTTTATTCTAAACATTAAATAAGAAGCACCATTAAAATTATCTAATTGGAGTGTGTCGTTACTGTAAATAGTAAAAGTTGTTTTTCCTTCCATTCTCTCACCCCAATATTCCATAGTAATTACATCAAGAATATCAAAATCATAATTACCTGTGTATTTTATTATATCATCACTCTGATATTTATTTAACAATAACTTACCATAACAGGAATATTCATGTATTATACTATCTGTTGGTGTTTTTGTCCACCAAGTACCTACAATACTGCTTGTAATATATCGTTGTTTTTCCTGCTCTTCATCTCTACACGATGAAAAAACAAATAATACTATTGCAAATGTTATTAAGAAGTATTTCATGATACTACATTTAAAAATTCATTCAAAAATACAATTTTCAAGTTAAAACACAATTATAAATAAAATAAAATTATCAAACAAATACAAGATGTTGGTTATCAGGGAAAATACACGAACTAATAATGATAATGTTATTCACTATTAAATGTTAATATTTCTAAAAGAACAATATTGTTTTCAATTTTAAATCATTGTATTTTTGTATAAATCAAATGATTTAGTATGGATAACAAAGAAATTCAAGCACTAATATCTTTATTAAACGATCCTGATGTGAAAATATTTAAGCTTGTTGAACAAAACCTAATGGAAAAAGGAATAGATGTAATTAACAAGCTTGAAAGTGCTTGGGATAATGCACCAAATGAACTTTCACAAGAACGTCTTGAAAATATTATTCAACAAATACAATTTAAGGATACTCTTACATATTTAAAAAAATGGGAAAAGGAAGAAAGCGATAATTTACTAAAAGGAGCTTTTTTAATTGCAAAATATCAATATCCTGACTTAAAATATGAAGATATAGATTCGCAAATTGAAATTTTAAGAAAAAATGCGTGGATGGAGTTAAATGATAATTTAACGGCCCTTGAAAAAGTTAAAATACTTAATCACATTATTTTTGAAATTCATAAATTCACAAAAAACTCTTCAAATTTCTATTCTCCGGCTAATTCATATATAAATCAGGTTTTAGAAACTAAAAAAGGCAATCCTGTTTCTCTTGCAATTCTCTATCTTTCTGTTGCCCAAAAGTTGCATTTACCAATATACGGCGTTAATTTACCAAAAAACTTTATTTTAGCTTACAAAGACGAAACTATTGCATCAGATGCCTTTATGGATGATTTTTCGGACAATATACTTTTTTATATTAATCCTTTTAATCGCGGAGGAGTTTTTGGCAAAAGAGAAATTGATTATTTTTTAAAAAATCAAAAGCTAGATCCTAAATCTTCTTATTATTCTCCATGCTCTAATATTGATATTGTTAAAAGACTTATTATATCATTACTTCACTCCTATGAAAAACTTGGATACCCTGATAAAATTGAAGATTTAAAACAATTATTGCAAAACATAAAATAAAATGATTAAATATAAGTTTGTAAGCAGACAACACTTTTACAAAATGTTATATTTATTTTTTGCAAGTAATTTAAACTGTAAAACACACAATGTTAAAAATTGAGATACCTGATAACAATGTAAATGAAGTCAAATATATTATTGGTGTTATTTTTAAAGAATTTTTAGGCATTAATTTTAATATTTCCGTATCAAATGATTTGGATTACAAAATTGTATTACCTAACAACAATATATTAATACTGAATAATGCTTTTTTCTCAAAATTTGATAAAGAATTAAGTTATTTAAGCATAGAAAATATTCCGGACAAAATCATTTTTAAAAAGCTAACTTTCAAATCAATTCAAGAAATTGCAATAATTTACGGTAATTCAGAATTAGAGATGTCTGAAAATGAGATATATTGTGGATTGGATATTTTTGCTTCATCTTTTTTTATGCTCACACGTTGGGAAGAATATGTTATTAAAGAAAGAGATAAGCATGGACGATTTCCATCGAAAATCTCTTTACTTCAAAAACATAACATTCATTATAGAGCAATTGTTAATGAATATGTTGAAACACTATGGGAAATGCTAATACATCTTGGATATAAAGAGAAAAGAAAAAAACAGTCATATAATATAAAAATTACTCATGATATTGATTTTTTTGTAAAATACAATTCTTTAAAAAAATATATTAAATCATTGGGTGGTGATATAATAAAACGAAAAAATCCACTACTAACTTTCAAAACTACGTATGAATACATAAGTTCATTATTTAATATTGAGAATGACCCTTATTATACTTATGACTTTTTAATGAATGAATCTGAAAAACTTAATTATTGTTCAACTTTTTTCTTTATGGCCGGAGAGACTAAAAACCCGGATATTCATTATAGCATAAACAATTCAAAAATACGTGAGTTAATAATAAAAATAAAAATAAAAGGACATAATATTGGTTTACATGGAACTATTGATAGTAATAATAATGAAACAATACTTCAACATGAATTTGAGAAATTAAATAATATATATGCAGATATTATTGAGTGTAGGCAACATTTCTTAAAATTTGAAAACCCAACAACATGGCAAATGTATAATAATATTGGAATTAAAATAGATAATAACATGGGCTATGAAAATGATTTTGGATTTAGAACAGGAGTTTGTTATTCTTATCCTGCATTCAATATAATTAGTCGTAACCAATTAAATCTTATAATTAATCCATTAATTGCAATGGATAGCACTTATGTTTATGATAAAAAATTTAATGAAAATGATTTTTTGAACAAAATAAGCAATATTTCATCTGTAATAAAAAAATATAATGGCACAATGCAATTGCTTTGGCATAATAACAATAAACATTTAAAAATTACATATAAATCAATATTGGGTATTATAAAATAAAAATAACTTTTATATTTTAGAAGCATTCATTAATTACTAAAATATATACATTTGCATAAAATATCTTTAGTATATCATAAAATTATTTATAATTGTTTTTTAAATCTTCTTTTTTAAAAAATGTAACTGTATTAATTACAGGAACTGTTATAGCTCAATTGATTACTATAATAGTTGCTCCTATATTAGGAAGAATATATACTCCTGAAGATTTTGGATTTTATGGTTTTTATTTAAGCTTAACAGGAATTATTTCTATTATTGTTACAGGTAGATATGAAATGGCCATATTTATAACTGGTAGAAAAGAAAAAGCCACCTATGTATTTAATACTGCAATAATAATAACATTTTTAGTATCTTCTCTGGCATTATTAATATCTATAGTATTTTTATTATTAAACAAACACTTATCTGCATGGTATTATGGTTTATCATTTTCAATTTTAGCATCAGGAATCATTCAAACTATAACAATATTTGCTAATTACGAAAAACGATATAAATTAATATCAAATAATGCAGTTTTAAGAAGTTTAATTGCTAATACAATTTTTATATTACTTGGCTTTTTAGGTTTTGGCATATCAGGATTAATGATTGGTTTAATTGTTGGACAAATTATCCAAGTCTTACATTTCTTTTTTTATTTGAAAATAGATCTTTTATTAAATAATTACAACTATCGAGTTTTTAAATCGGTAGTTAGCACATATAAAAATTTCTTAAAATTTTCAACATTATCATCTTTTATAAATTCCTTATCAATTCAATTACCTGTACTATTTCTAAAAAGTTTTTTTTCACAAATACAAGTTGGTCATTATTTTCAATCATACAAATTATTAACACTCCCAAATTCAGTAATAGCAAAATCTATAGGTAGTGTGTTTGTTCAAAAAGCTTCTGAGCATCTTAATAATAACGAATCTATTAGCGACTTTGTTATAAAACTATATAAAAAGTTAATTTTAATTAGTTTTCTGCCTTATTCAATTTTATTAGTTTTTGGTGATATTATTATTACATTCGTATTAGGCAATCAATGGAGTGAAGCTGGAATTTATGCCCAAATAATTTCACCATGGATATATATCAATTTTATAGTTATTCCATTTACTTATCTTTTTGAAATTTTACAAAAACAAAAATTATTTACAATTCTAAATACCATACTAATAATCGCCAGAGGATTATCATTATTGATTGGTTTTTATTTTCAATCGGTTTATTATTCTATTTTTTTATTTTCCATCTCAAGTTTTATTATTTACGGAGTTATACTTTTTTTTATTTTTAAATTAGCAAAAATAAAAGGGATACTTAACCATTGCATGTATATTATTTTTTATATAATATCAGTATTAATTTTAATTTTAATTAGATATAGCGTACTTGGATAACATATTAATAGTTTCTGCAACAATTATCATTGTTCTCATATCTTTTAGCTTGTTTAAAAAAGCGGCGGGTGGAATGAGTTTGTTAAAACTTAATACTATTTCATACATTTTTTATTTTCAACTAATAATAATGGCGGTAATAGGCTCTGTTCTTGTTGCCACAAATCAAGTAGATTTTCATTATATGATAAAAATTGTTGAAGATAAATATAAAATTTGGGCTTGGGTAGGAGTAATGTATTCAATTATTATTATGCCATTGAGCATGATCTTTTTAAATTATTTTTTAGGAATAAAAAATATTAAAGAGAACCTAAATAAATATATTAACAGCCCTATTAATATAAATATAGGAACTAATCTTTCAAATATTATTTTAGGAAGTGCTACTATTTTAAGTATTATTGTTATTTACTATGTTTTTCAAGCCAATAATCATGTTCCTTTATTTACATTAATTAAAGGCGATTTACATCAAGCTGCTATTGAGAGAATTGAAGTAAGAAGAGAATTTGGTGGAATAATTTATATAAAAAATCTTTTGGGATTAATATTGATGCCCGTTTTTTCATATTATTCTTTTATATTATGGAGAGAAAAAAAAGGAATTATTAAATTTATATTTTTTATAATACTAAATATTCTCACCATTTTATTATTAGCCTATGATACACAAAAATCTCCTGTGGTTTTCTTCATTTTTGGTTACTTAATTTTATTTACTTTTCTTACAAGGGGCATTTCAATAAGAAAATTTCTTTTGTTTATTTGCATTGGTATATTATTAATAACAACAGCATATTCTATTACAGGAGGAAGAGGAATAGAACAATTATTAGATATTAAATCTGCTTTTTATGGAAGATTGTTTGTATCAGGTTATGGAGGTTATGTTTTATCTTTAAAATTGTTCCCAGATATTATTACACAATCAACATGGTATATAGGCATACCTGAAGCTTTTCTCAACTTTTTTAATCTTGAAAATACAGAATCTGCACGTTTATTAATGATGCATATTAATCCTGAAGGTGTTGCTGAAGGCACTTCAAATTTAGTATCTTCATATTATTTAGGAGAAGCTTATGCTAATTATGGTATTTTGGGTTTGCTAATTGCTCCTATAGTTGTTGGATTTGTAATACAAATTGTTCATATTTTATTGCTAAAAAACAAGAAAGATCCTTTATTTTTATCATTTTATGCATTTATTACTGTAAGGTGGCTACTAAATGCCGGATTTGTATCTTTTTTATACTTAAAAATTATTCTTTATCCTTTGTTTTTCCTTTTATTAATAAAACTGATAATAAATACAATCCCAAACAAAAAACAAAATAAAATAAAATGAATATTTTATTTATCTCATATTTTTTTAAACCATTTGATGGAGTTGGTGCAAAAAGGCTCACTTATTGGCATGAAAATCTCCCCCAGAATTATACTTCAAAAGTAATTACTGCAACTATTCAAGAAAAAACTAATAAAAATATTATATACATAAGACCTGTAAAATCAAATACAATTATTTCTACTTTTATTAAAGATGAAGGTCTGAATTGGTTAAAACCTTTAAAAAAACATTTTATTAAAAATAAAGAATACTTTAAATATGATAAAGTAATAATTACGGGTGGTCCTTTTATGCACATGTTAATTTCAAAGTTTCTTAAAAGGAATTTTAATGTCGAAGTTATTTTAGATTTTAGAGATCCATTTTATGGAAATCCAAGATTTAAAAATTATTTTTTTAAAGAACTGATAAAATTACATTTTCAAAATAAATTTTTAAAACATGCTGATAAGATTATTACCGTTAATAAATATTGTGCTAATTTAATAAAGGGAAATAATATAAGTATAATAGATAATGGGTTTGATGAAAACGAAATTAATAACATTACCGATATACAATTTAATAATAAAATATTATTAAATTTAATTGCAGTTGGAAGAATTGATTCTGATTTTGATATGATACCATTTTTGAAAATTATTGAGGAATTGAAAAATACTTTTTTTCATTATATTGGCACATCTCTACCTAAAATAAACAGTTCTGAAAGCTTAATAAATTACGGTAAACAATCTTATAATAAAACATTATCATATATTAATAAATCCGATATTTGTATTTTATTTACTGGAGGAGAGCCTTTTGAATCAACAACAAAAATTTTTGATTTTTTAGCTTTTAATAAAAAAATATTAATAATTACACAAGGTAAAATTAAAAATGGAAGCTTATATGATATTACAAAAGATTATCCTAACATTTGTTGGTCTTTAAATAATGCTGTGGATATAAAAAATAATATTGAAAATTTGAAAAATAAAGAATTAAAAATAATTGACACGTATAAATTTTCAAGAGCATATTCATTAGAAAAATTTATTAAAGTAATAAATTTATGAGAATACTTCTATTATCTGAAATATCTAGTTCTCATACTTTAAAATGGGCAATATCATTAGCTGATAATTCTATTGATATTATGATTTTAGGCTTATCTTCTTTTAATAGTAATTTGTATAATTCTTATTCTAATATTCAAATTGAAAATTTAGGCTTAAATAAAAATATAGTTAGGAAAAAAGATGGTCATTTATCTAAATTAAAATATTTAAAAACTATTTTTAAGGTTAAAAAAATAATTAAAGAATTTAAACCTGATATTGTACATGCACATTATGCTTCAAGTTATGGAATTTTAGGTGCTTTAAGTGGTTTTAAACCTTTTATTTTATCAGTTTGGGGTAGTGATATTTTTGATTTTCCAAATAAATCGCCACTACATAAAAAAATAGTTAAATACAATTTACGCAAAGCAGATAAAATATTATCTACATCAAACATTATGGCTCTCGAAATAAATAAATATACTGATAAACCAGTAATTGTAACTCCATTTGGCATTGATACAAATATTTTCAATAGCATGAAAGGTGATAGTTTATTTAAAGAAAATGATATTGTTATTGGTACAGTTAAAACTCTTGACGAAAAATATGGCATAGTGTATTTAATAAAAGCATTTAAAATACTTGTAGATAAATACCCTAAATTACCTTTAAAACTATTAATTGTAGGAAAAGGCTCTCAAGAAAATTCTTTAAAAGATTTAGTTAGTAAATTAGATATTAGTGATAAAACAATTTTTACAGGAGGTGTGGATTATGCTGATGTACCAAAATATCACAATATGCTATCTGTATCTGTATCTGTATCAAACAGCGAAAGTTTTGGTGTAGCAATTATAGAAGCAAGTGCTTGCGAAAAACCTGTAATTGTTTCAAATGCTGGTGGCCTACCGGAAGTAGTTCAAGATGGAGTAACAGGAATTATTGTTCCCCCTAGAGATGAAGTAAATACAGCAAAAGCAATAGAACGCTTAATTTTTGACAAAAAATTGTTATCTGAAATGGGAAAACAAGGAAGACAAAGAGTAATAAAATACTATAACTGGGATAATAATATTAAACAAATGATAAATATTTATAAAGATTCATTACAAATATGAAAATAATAACAATTATTGGTGCAAGACCACAATTTATTAAAGCTGCAGCAGTTAGTAGAGAAATTGCAAAACACAATAATATTGAAGAGATTATAATACATACAGGACAACATTTCGATAAGAATATGTCAGATATTTTCTTTGAACAGATGAGTATCCCAAAACCAAATTATAATCTTGATATTAACAGCTTGGGACACGGAGCAATGACTGGTCAAATGCTTGAAAAAATCGAAGAAGTTCTTTTAAAAGAAAAGCCTGATATAGTAATAGTATATGGAGATACAAACTCAACAATAGCCGGAGCTTTGGCTGCAAAAAAGCTACATATTAAGGTTGCCCATGTTGAAGCGGGCTTGCGTTCATTTAATATAAAAATGCCAGAAGAAATTAATCGAATTTTAACAGATAGAATTTCTGATTATTTATTTTGCCCAACAGATACCGCTGTTGATAACCTTAAAAACGAAGGTTTCGAAAAATTTTCTTGTAAAATCATCAAATCAGGTGATGTAATGCAAGATGCTGCTATGTTTTATTCAGATAAATGTCTTAAACCAAATATTGAACTCTCAGAATCATTCATCCTGTCTACTATTCATAGGGCAGAAAATACGGATAATCCAAAAAGATTAGATTCAATCTTTAATGCACTAATTGAAATTTCAAAGCAAATACAGATTATACTCCCACTTCATCCTAGAACAAAAAAGATTTTAGAAAATAAAACTTTAAAATTAGATAATATACAATTAATAGAGCCAGTTGGATATCTTGAAATGGTTTATTTGCTTAAGAACTGCACAATGGTAATGACCGATAGCGGAGGTTTACAAAAAGAAGCATTTTTCTTTAAAAAACCATGTGTAACTTTACGTGATGAAACTGAATGGGTGGAACTTATAGACAATGGGTTTAATAAAATTGTCGGCGCTAATGAGGAAAAAATAATTGAAACATATAATAATCATGTTTTCAATAAAAATTATGAGATTGATTTGTATGGAAATGGTAAGGCTGTTCAGAATATTATTAAACATTTTATTAAATTATGAAATGAGCCATAAGATAATTTGTCATACAAACATCAATGTTTAGATATGACGAATTGCATATGGCAATTAAAAATTAATTTATACACATGAAACAATTGCTATTAAATAAACTATTTTTATTCGAAAAGCAATCAAAATTATTTAAAAAGAAAAAGAAAGTTTTATTTATAGGGATTTTAATCATTCTGAGTTTTAATACACTTTTATATATACTTACTAGCAATTACGACATTACAAAAATTCAATCACGAGAACACACTACAGGATTTTCTCATGATAAAGGCCAATACTTTTTTTATTTTTATTTTTATACAGGAAATTTCCCTCTGGCTACATTAAACAAAAGTTTAAAATATTCAAAAGATGATGCTTTGAAAGAAATTGCATCCAATGGTAATGATTTAATAATGGAATACAAACATTGGAGCAGAATGGGGGAAAACTTAAGAATTATTGCTTATTATCCTAATGCAATAATAAGATGTTCGCCAGAAAATCCATCAATGAAATTATTTAATGCTATAATTTTCATACTTGGTTTAATTTTAGTTTTTTCCTCATTTGTTAAAATTAACAAACCACTCTTAGGAATAATATTAGTAACAATAATAAACCTAACTCCTTTCTTTATTTATGAAATTTACCAAAACGAAAATATTTTGGCTTTACTAGCTTCTGTATTTATAATAATACTTGGACTTAATTTAAAACTAATATTTAATAAGAAAATAAAATTATTAAAACTAATTATTATAGCTATTATAACAGGACTAATAATAGGGCTAACATCTGAAATAAGAGGCGAGACAATAATATTAATTGTATCAGCAATACTAATTTATTTATTTTCCAGATCATTCAATTTTTATCTTAAAATCTTAACACTTTTTCTATTAGTTTCATCATTTTATTTTACAAAGATTGGTATCAAAAATTATTTTGAAAATAACTTTAAAGAAACTTATCAACTTGTAAAAGAAAATAAAGGGCATGTATATGATGGCAAGCGTATTGAACAACATCTATTTTGGCATCCAATTTATTGTGGTCTGGGCGATTTTGATAATAAATATAATTACGAATGGCAAGATAGGGTTGCATTCAAATATGCTTTACCTATTTTAAAAGAGAAGTATAATTTGGATTTTAAATATTCGGGAGATTTATGCCTTGATGATTATTACGATAAAGATAGTCTTTACTACAAATACCTTGCTGATTTTTCGGAATATGAAGAAGTAATTAAAACAAAAGTATTATCTGATATAAAATCAGACCCACTATGGTATTTCACAATTATATTTAAAAGAATTATTAATATTTTATCAAATACACTACCATTTTACATACTTGGTTGGTTCTTTCTAATATTGGTTTATTTTCTCTTTAAATTCAGACAAATAAATTTATTAAAACTCTTAGTAGTATCATTACCATTATCTTTTACTCCTTTATTTATTTATTCTGGGTCTAATGCCACTTTCAACTCTTTTTTTCCATTTTTAACTATAACAATCATTATTGGTTTAGGTTTTGAATATTTTTTTCAAATAAAAGAGAAACGAAGTTAATTGGCTGCATATCTACCATATAGGAACTCTGCTTTTTAAAAGTTATTATTAAAACACTAGGAATTATAAAATATTTTAAAACTAATAATTTACATCAATGATATAATGATTCAATAAATGTTTGTATAAACTCAAAGTTTATTTACACCTTACTTTGTATTAAAATAGCACAAACTATCCATTATTTTGTATTGCTTATTTCAAATATTATTCCTTACTTTATCTTGAATATTTTCTTTTTAAATATAATTTGGCTTTAAAATAGTAAAATTTATTATTCACAATTAAAACAATACTTTTGTAGTAAATTATTTTGGATGAATATATTTTTAATAAATCATTATGCCGGTTCACCAACAATGGGTATGGAATATCGACCGTACTATTTGGCTAAAGAATGGATTAAAATGGGACATTATGTTACTATCCTTGTAGCTAACAATTCACATATCAGACTACATAATACTGAATTAAACACCGATATAAAAGAAGAATTTGTTGATGAAATAAGATATATTTGGATTAAAACACCTCAATACAATGGAAATGGGATTAAACGTGTTAAAAACATGTTTGCTTTTGTCAAAAAAGCTCTTTCTAAAGCAAGTTATTTTGCAAAAACATATAAACCTGATGTTGTAATTGCTTCGTCGACATATCCAAGTGATAATTATGTTGCAAAAAAAATAGCCAAACTATCAGGAGCAAGTTATATATACGAGGTTCACGATTTGTGGCCATTGTCACCAATGGAACTTGGTGGCATGTCAAAATTTCATCCATTTATAATTGCAATGCAGCATGCAGAAAATTTTGCGTATAAAAATGCTGATGCAGTTGTATCAATGCTGCCTAAAACACAAGAACACATGAAGACACATGGATTTGATTTAAAAAAATGGTATTATATTCCAAACGGTGTGATATTGGATGAATGGGAAAATAAAAAATCATTAAACACACAAACCAAGGAAGAAATAAATAATATTAAACAAAGATATAATACAGTAATTGGATATACAGGAACATTTGGAGTTGCAAATGCATTAGAATCATTTATACTATCAGCGGAAATATCAAAAAACATTGGTTTTATTATTATTGGGAAAGGACCAGAAAAAGATAATTTAATTAAGCTTACTAAAGAAAATAATATTGATAATGTTTTTATTCTTGGTGTAATAAATAAACAAGAAATCCCTGAATTATTAAATCTATTTGATTTCTTATATATAGGTCTACAATATAAATCTTTATTTAGGTTTGGGATTTCACCTAACAAATTAATTGACTATATGATGGCAGGTAAACCAATAATTCAAGCTATAAATGCAGGAAACGACATTGTTAAAGAAGCTAATGCAGGAATTAGTATTGAACCTGAAAATCCACAAGCAATTGCTGACGCTATTTTAAAACTCCAAAACACACCAAAAAAAGACCTTGAAATGATGGGCAAAAATGGTCGTAATTTTGTTCTCAAACATCATAATTATAAGATACTAGCTAAAAAATTTATTGATATTATCACTAAACTTTAAATTTGCAAATTAAAAAAAGTAAAAATATGATTCCATTTTCACCACCACATATAAAACAAGAAGCAATAGATGAAGTTGTTGACACTTTAAAATCTGGTTGGATTACTACTGGACCTAAAACAAAACTTTTTGAAGAAAAAATTACTGAATACTGTGGAAATAAAAAAACTCTATGTATTAATTCAGCAACTTTTGGCTTAGAATTAATTTTAAATTGGTTTGGAGTTGAGAAAGGAGATGAAGTTATTATCCCAGCATATACATACACTGCTACTGCAAATGTTGTTATTCATACTGGTGCAATTCCTGTAATGGTTGATTCTAATTCTGATGATTTTAATATCAACATTAAAAAAATTAAAGAAGCAATTACTGAAAAAACAAAAGTTATTATCCCCGTAGATATTGCTGGTTTACCATGCGATGTTGATAAAATAAATAAACTTGTAAGGGAAAAAAATATTATACAAAAGTTTACAGCTAAAACAGAACAGCAAAATAAGCTAGGAAGAATACTTGTATTGAGCGATTCTGCTCATTCATTTGGAGCAGAATATAAAGGGAAAAAAATAGGAAATCTTACAGATATTACAGTTTTTTCTTTTCATGCAGTTAAAAACCTAACAACTGCAGAGGGTGGTGCCATAGCTTTTAATTTACCTGATAGTTTTGATAATGATAAAATCTACAGTGAGTTAAATATCACGTCATTACATGGACAAAGCAAAGATGCTCTAGCAAAAGTTCAAAAAGCTAGCTGGCGATACAATGTTATTAATGCCGGATATAAAGGAAATATGACAGATATACAAGCATCACTTGGCTTGATAGCTCTTAAATATTATGAAATAGATAATTTGCCGAAAAGAAAAAAAATTATGGAAACATATCAAAAAACGTTTTCTGATTATGAATGGGCAGAATTACCAATTTTAGAAGATGATAACAGAAAAACATCTTTTCATTTATACACTCTTAGAATTAAAAATATTTCAGAATTACAACGTGATAAAATTATACAAGAAATTTTTGAAAATAAGGTTTCAGTTAATGTACATTTTCAGCCATTACCACTACTTGATGCATATAAAGATAGAGGATATAAAATTGATAATTATCCAGTTGCATTCGATAATTATTCTCGTGAAATTACACTCCCTGTTTATCAAGATTTAACAAACGAACAAGTTGAGAAAGTTATTAAAGCAGTAATTTCATCAGTTGAAAAAATATTATTTTGATACGTTTTTTTGACATATTATTCTCATTTTTTGGATTGATTATAGTTTCTCCTTTTTTAATAATTATTGCCATTATTATTGTTATAGAAAGTAAAGGAGGATTTGTTTTTGTACAACATAGAGTTGGAAAGGATAATAATGATTTTAAATTATATAAACTTCGAACAATGAAGGTAAATTCTGACAAAAAAGGGCTTTTAACTGTGGGTAATAGAGATAGTAGGATAACAAAAGTAGGTAAATTTTTAAGAAAATCTAAAATTGATGAATTTCCACAATTATTTAATGTTCTAATTGGGAATATGAGTTTAGTTGGACCAAGACCTGAGGTGCGAAAATATGTTGATATGTACACCGAAGAACAAATTAAAGTTCTAAGTTTAAAACCAGGAATAACTGATTTTGCATCTATTAAGTACAATAATGAAAACGAAATTCTTGCTAAATCTGATAATCCTGAAAAATTTTATATTGAAAAAATTATGCCTGACAAAATTGAACTAAACATGAAATACATTAACAATTGTACTTTATCTAATTATTTCAAGATAATTTTCAGCACAATATTTATAAAAATAAAATGATTGAACATAAATTATCTTGTAAATTAAAGTATTATTTAATGCTAGCTTTCGCAGCATTACTTCCTTTTAGTAAAAAAGCAATTCCAATAGTGATAGGAATATGGCTTATTGTTTGGTTCCTTGAAGCAAGATTTAAAACTAAATTCAAGCAATTATTTAAATCTCCTCAATTATTATTGCTTATACTTTTTTATTTATTTCATATTATAGGATTATTATATACAAAAAATATGAAAAGTGGATTATTTGATATTGAAGTTAAAATGTCATTATTTATTATTCCATTAATAATTATAGATAACGAATTATTAAACAACAAACGATATTTCAATAATTTATTGAAAATATTTATTTTAAGCAATTTTATTTCAGTAATTTTTTGTTTTAGTCAGGCTTTATATCATTATATTATTAAAGATGATTGGTATATGCTTTACTATTACAATTTTTCATTTTTCCACCATACTTCATATTTTTCATTATATTTAGTACTTTCAATATCAATGATTTTTTATCTTTTTATTAAAAAAGAAATAAAGGGGAAATTATTATCATTAATTTATTCAATTTTTATAATAGTTTTACTTTTTGGTGTTTATTATGCTTCATCTAAGGCTGCTGTTGTTACATTAGCTTTCCTTTTTATTTTTATTTCAATTTATATTTCAGTAAAATCAAAAAGAAAATGGATTTCATTAATACTTCCCATTTTACTAATATCATCAATAATAACAACTGTTAGTGTTAATAATAGGTTTAGAGTATATTTTCAAAATTCAAGAACATTATTTAGTGATTTATACAATAATGGCATGACAAAGAGTAATGATAAAAGATTTCAGATTTGGGGGTCAGCAATTGAAGTTGTTAAAGAAAATATAATTATTGGTGTTGGGACAGGTGATGTAAAAGATAATTTATTTGAAAAATATAAAAAGAATGATTTAAATGGACTAATTGAATCAAATTATAATGCTCATAATCAAATATTAGAAAATTTTGTAATTCTAGGGATTATTGGTGGACTATTATTTCTAATTGTTTTAGTTTATCCTTTAGTAGTCAAACCTGAATTGTTGTATACAATGTTCTTTATTATAATTTTAACTAATTTTATTTTTGAATCAATGCTTAACACTCAAGCCGGAGTTACTTTTTTTGCATTCTTTTTTTCATTATTTGTTTTATATAAAAAAAGAGAGAAAAGTTACAATTGATTTAATTATCTAGGGATGTTGAAGGTATTTCATTTCTTTTAGAAAATAAAGCAAATTATGAATTATGTTTGCATAGTGGTTCAAATTTAACAGAATTTCAAAAAAACAGAATAAAAGGTGTAATTAATAAAACATTTTAAAAACAAATCTAATATTATTACTTAAAAAATATTATTTTAGCGCTTAAGTAAAATAAAAATCAACAAATAATGAGTAACAAAGAAATTGATATAATAGAACTTACGGCTAAAACATTTAATATATTCAAAAAATGGATGCTATTGTATATAATATTTATTGCTATCGGAATAGGAGTTGGTTTATATAAATATTATAATACTCAAACTTATTTCAAATCTTCACTTATAGCTAATTCAAACTTTATTTCTAATGTACATATTGCTGATTATATTAAATCATTGAATATTGAAATAAAACAAAATGATTGTAATGCATGTTCAAAAAGACTTGGAATATCACCGGAAAATTTAAAAAATATTAAAAACATTGATTCCGAAATTATTGATAATTCATCTTCAAACAATTATGTATACACAAAAAACAAAGGGGTTTATGGATCTAATTGCATTGAAATACAAATTGAAGTTTTTGACACATCTAATATAAATTTAATTACAAATGGAATTATTAAATATATTGATAATATTGATTATGTAAAAACTACAATGCAAAACACTAAACAAAAAGCTTTGAATATTATAAACAAAATTGATGAAGAAATTAATGAATATGACAGTTTACAAACATTATTTTTTAAAGATAACGAAAAAAATATTTATACCACTGTTAATTACGTAAATATAATAAACTTTCTAGAACAAAAAGCAGATTACGAATTATTATTGAATTCTAGCTCGATTACTGTAATGAAAAAATTTTCTATGGCATATCAAATTGAAAAATTAGGGCTATCAAGATCTATAATAATTTCAATTTTAATAAGTTCTTTAGCTTGGTTTATTATTGTTTTTTTACTTGAAATTAGAAAACGAGTTATAATTTATAATAAAAGCAATAAATAAATATTTATTTATATATTTTGCTTAATAGCTTTCAAACTAGGTAACTCCTTTCCTTCAATATATTCCAGTAATGCACCACCGGCTGTTGATATATATGAAATTTTATGAGCTAAGCTGTATTTATTAATAGCAGCAATAGAATCACCTCCTCCAATTAATGAATATGAACCTTTATCTGTAGCCCTTGCAATTGACATTGCAACTCTCAAAGTTCCATTTGAAAAATAACGCATTTCAAATACTCCCATTGGTCCATTCCATAAAATAGTTTGTGAAGTTTCTATAACTTCTGCAAAAATTTCAGCAGATTTTATTCCAATGTCAAGTCCCATCCATCCATCAGGAATTTTATCAATTTCACAATGGCGAATATTTGCCTCCTTGTCAAATGCATCAGCAATTATACAATCTGTTGGTAAAAATAATTCAACTCCAAGTCGTTTAGAACGTTCAATTATTTTTTTCGCAACTTTAATATAATCTTCCTCTATTATAGAATTACCTATTTTTCCGCCAAGTGCTTTGATAAATGTAAAAATAATTCTACCACCAATAATCAATCTATCCACTTTTTCGAGCAATGCATCAATTATTTCTATTTTAGTTGAAATCTTTTCCCCACCAATAATAGCTGTAAAAGGTTTTTTGGCACTATGCAATATCTTGTCAATATTATTTATTTCGCTTTCTACAAGATAGCCTAACATTTTATCATGTGGAAAGAATTTTGCAATAGTATAGGTTGATGCATGTGCCCTGTGGGCAGTTCCAAAAGCATTCATTACATAAGCATCGCCCAGTTCTGAAAGGTTTCTCGCAAAATCTTCATCTCCATTTATCTCTCCATTATTAAATCTTAAGTTTTCCAGCATCATAATATCGCCGGGTTTCATTTTACTTGCATTTTTTTTTGCATCATCACCAAGACAATGTTCCTGAAAAATTATTTTTTTATCAAATGCATTTTCAAGGTAAGGTATAATATGTTTTAACGACATTTCGGGTATTCTTTTTCCCTTTGGTCGCCCCAAATGTGTCATAATAATTGCAGAGCCACCATCAGCTAATATTTTTCTAATAGTTGGTATAGCCGTAACAATACGGGTATCGTCTGTAATTTCACCATTTTCGTCAAAAGGCACATTAAAATCAACTCTTATAAGTGTGCGTTTATCTTTAAAATCATAATCATCAACTGAATAAGTGCGTTTTATTGCTTTTATACTTGGTAATGTTTTTCCCTCAATATATTCCAACAATGCACCACCTGCCGTTGAAATATAGCTTATTTTATGTGCCAGTCCATATTTATTAACAGAAGCAATAGAATCCCCCCCTCCTACTAATGAATACGCACCAAAGTCTGTTGCCCTGGCAATTGCAAGTGCAGTACGCAGAGTACCGTTAGAAAAATGATTCATTTCAAAAACTCCCATCGGACCATTCCATAAAATAGTTGATGATTCTTCAATAACATCGGCAAATCTTTCTGCTGATTTAATTCCAATATCCAGCCCCATCCATCCATCAGGAATTTTATCAATTTCACAATTGTCAATATTGGCATCATTATCAAATTTATCAGCAATTATACAATCGGATGGTATGTACAAATTTGTATGGTATTTCTTTGCTTTTTCAATAATATTTTTGGCAATTTTCACATAATCATCCTCGTATAAAGAATTACCTACTTTACCTCCCATTGCTTTAATAAATGAAAATACAATGCCTCCTCCAATTAGCAAATTATCTACTTTTTCGAGTAATGCCTCAATTATGTGAATTTTTGTTGACACTTTTGAACCGCCAATTATTGCAGTAAAAGGTTTTTTTGCTTTCTTTAATACTTTATCAATATTTTTTATTTCATTTTCTACAAGAAAGCCGAACATTTTATCATAAGGAAAAAACTTAGCTATTGTATATGTAGAAGCATGAGCTCTATGAGCTGTACCAAAAGCATTCATAACATAAGCATCACCCAGATCTGCAAGTTGTTTTGCAAACTCTTCATCACCTTCAATTTCTTCCTTATGAAACCTTAGATTTTCAAGCATCATTACTTGACCTGCTTTAAGTTTTTCAGCTTTTTGTATAACTTCTTTCCCTATACAATCGTTTACAAACAAGACATCTGTTTCAAGCAAATCTGAAACATAAGGAACAATTTGCTTAACAGATAATTTCTCAATTTGCTTGCCTCCTGCCTGCCGGCAGGCAAGGTTTGGACGCCCCAAATGAGTAAGTATGATAACCGAACCTCCTTCTGTAAGAATATGGCGAATAGTAGGAATAGCAGTAACAATACGAGTATCGTCTGCAATTTCACCATTTTCGTCAAAAGGCACATTAAAGTCAACGCGTACTAATACTTTTCTGCCTGAAAAGTTATAATTATCCATTAAGTTCATAATCTGCTATTTATGTTTTATATTTTATCGCCATAAAGATAAAAATATATTTTCAAAAATATCCTTAAAAAAGCTTAACAATTATTTATGCATTTAGTATTTTTACTTTTCATTTTTGATAAATTTGCCCAAATAAAAAGTTAAAATAATAATGCAATTTAAAGATATTATAGGACAAAATGAGATTAAAAGTAAACTAATTGATACTGTAAAAGAAAATCGTATTAGTCATGCTCAACTATTTTTTGGCAAAGAAGGTATTGGCAAACTTGCACTTGCTATAGCCTATGCACAATATATTTGTTGTGAAAATAAAGGAGAAAACGATTCTTGTGGAATTTGTCCATCTTGCAGTAAATATCAAAAACTTATACATCCCGATTTACATTTTGTTTTTCCTATTATAACGCCTAAATCCGGTAAAAAAATTAGCGAACAATTTATTACTAAATGGAGAGAAAAAGTTAATGAGAATCCTTATTTTAATCTGAACCAATGGATAGAAAGCATTGGTGCTGAAAATAAACAAGGGCTGATATATACCGATGAGAGTAGAGAGATTATGTATAAGATCAATCTAAAATCTTACGAATCGGAATATAAGATAATGATAATTTGGATGGCAGAAAAAATGCACCTTTCAATTGCTAATAAAATGCTGCAAATTTTTGAGGAACCACCAGCAAAAACATTATTTATATTAATATCGGAGCAAACCGATGTAATTTTACCTACTATTATTTCGCGAACTCAGATAATTAAAATACCAAAAATTGATGATTTGAGTTTAAGGCAATATCTTAAAGAAAATCACCAAATAGATGATAATGAAATAAGCGATATTATCAGACTTTCGGAAGGTAATATGATAAATGTACTTGAAAACATTAATTCTTCGGGCTTAAACGAAATAAATTTTGATCTATTTATGAATATGATGCGATTCAGCTTCAGTTTGAAATATGTTGATATAAACAATCTTACAGAAGAATTTAGAACTTTGGGCAGAGAACGTCAAAAACAATTTTTGAAATATGCTATGCGTATGATAAGAGAATATTATATGTTATCGTCTGGGAACAAAGTATTGAGCAAATTAACTGATACAGAAGCAAACAAAGATGAAAAATTTGCTTTTGTATTTCCAAAATTTATAAATAACTCTAACGTTCAAAAGATTTACGAAGAACTAAATAAAGCTTATTTTCATATAGAACGAAACGGTTATGCTCGCATTATATTTTTTGATATGATGATTAAGATTAATAAGCATATTGCCAAAAGGCCTGCCTAAAGGGGAGTATCCAAAAACAAAACATTATTTTAAAACAATGAAACAATTATTTTTCTATTCTACCTCTTCTATCTCTGTTGCACTAAGAGAATAAAATTTTAATGGCTCGCCCTCGTTGTTTTCTATTTGTTTTTTGTAGCTTTCAATAAGATTTATTTCATTACTATGATGATCGCATTCGCCATCGGTTTCGTGTGTTCCGTCTGAATGAACTGCTTCTTCTCTGGCTTCCGATTCTTCTTCTGCCAATATTTCCTGCTCCCAGTTGGCAATGTATGCAGAATCTATTACTAATTCAGTAACAATACCTTCTACAAGTATTTTTTTGCCTTCGTAAAGGGTATCAAAACTTGTTATTTGGTCACTTACGACTAGTTTTACAGAAAATTCAGAATTTTCATCCATCATATACATTTTATCTCCGCTATGACGGCAAACATGAGTAACTACTCCTTCCATTGTTATAATTTCGCCAACAAGCTGTTCTACATTTTTGTTGAAATCTGCAAATTCAACAACATTAGTTTCTTCAACAACTTGTGTTGAATCTGTATCGTTGTTTTCAGTTGTATCACATTCTGTGTTGCAACACGAATACAGCATAAATAAAATTGCTACGGGTAATAATAACTTAATCATAATCTCATTTTTTAATTAAACATTTAAATTAATTCCCAAAGATAATTATACAATTAGAATAAAAAAACTCCATTTTTATTTCTCCAAATGAGGAATTTAAAAAAGTCCTCCACATGAGACGAAGAGGCACTGATTACAAATTAGCGCCATTGGGGGTTTAATTCTTAATTATTTTCTCAACAGCAACACCTTTTTTTGTTGTTACTTTAATAATATAAATTCCTTTGCTGAAATCACTAAGGTCTATTTCCTTATTATTACTACTACCAATCTCAATAACTATCTGGATTTCTTTACCATGAATATCAATAATCTCAATTCTTTCTATTCCCTCTGCCTGCACTGTTATTTTTCCGTTTGTAGGATTAGGAAAAACCTCAATTGCGTCTAAATCAGGATTAAAAAATCCTAGTGGAGAAACTATAATTACAATAGTGTCGCTTGAAGCACATCCATAATAATCAGTTGTTTGCACCCAAACAGAATATGTTCCTATACCAACATTTCCATTAAAAACATATTGAGGGATTGTACTTCCGTCACTCCACAGATAATCAACATAATTGCCGGGAAATAATGTTAGTGTTTCATTGCTGTAAATTGATGTATCGTTTCCTAAAAAAACATAAGGAGCAGTAACATCAACAACAGTATAATCGGTAAATGTGCAACCATTTGATGTTGTAACAGTAACATAATATGTTGCTTGCCCTGAAAAAGGTGTGTTTACAACTATAGTTTGTGTGACATCACTTGTGCTCCACAAATAAGAGCTAAAGCCGGAGCCGGCATCTATTGTTACACTACCACCTACACATGATGGTGTAATATCATTAAGGTTAAGAGTATTTGGAGAGAAAGTTAAACTTGTGGTATCCTCTGCTGTACATCCATAAATATCGGTAACAGTAACATAATAATCTCCGGGAAGAGTAAGATAAACTATGCCTGTTGTATTTCCATTACTCCATTGATATTCATCATAACCGGAAATATCAATAGTTACCATATCTCCCGAGCATAAATTTGAATATGTTCCTAAATTAATTACAGGAAGTGCATTGACAATAACCGTAAGTGTATCGGTAGCAGTATTAGTTTGTGCATCAGTAATTGTAACATAATAACTTGTTGGAGACAATGCAGGAAAAGGAATTACAGGATTAGCATCAGTAGAAAATACTGCGCCTAAAGAATCTGCCCACTGGTAAGTAAAAGGATAAACTCCACCTGTATGAATACTGTTTAGGGTAATATTTCCTCCAAATGAACAAGACACAGTATCCTGAGCAAAAATTGACAAATTGTTTCCAGGTATTGTTATTATAGAATCGCAACTTAAACCCGGATTATTACTTTTCCACCATTGAATATATTCCATTCTTGAAACAAGATATTTAACACTTAATAAATTATCGCCATCATAGGCTATAGCATTTACATAAGCTACATCAATACATATTTCCTGTCCGGCATCAAGTGTAAAAGGACCTACTACACCAAGACCATCTCTGGCTCCGGGTGTATTACCGGCAAAGCTTTCGTTCCATTCTGTTGGGGATTGAGGATTACCAGTAAATACATAATTAACAGGCGTTGTACCACCATATCCGGTTCCTCCGTATGTGTATGGAGTGCCATCAGGCCAATAGCCTTTTAACATATTGAAATATGCTGTTGGTGTCTGAGAATATGTACCCCAATCCAGATAAGCAGCTGAAGTCATCTTTGAACTTAAAAAAGTAACTCCCTGTGCAGGAATATGAGTGCCATAGATATCGTCTAAACTATCACCATTGTATATATAATATGAATTAGTAAGAGTATCTACACCAAAAAAATCATCATAATATATTCCAATATCTATATCATCAAACACTCCCATATATACATTATTGTAATTATTTATTGACTTATTCTTAATTTTATATTGAACAAAAATTGTATTATATAATGCTGAATCGGCTGGTGCATTATATCCATAAACTAAAGAATGAATTTCTACTTTCATTTTATTTCTTCCTGTTGTATATCCAATAATATCATCATTAAAAATTGCAAGTATTGCCTGATCTCCCATAATTAGTGGATAGTCTCCACTATCGGGGTCGTAAATACCATTTAAATTTGAATCGAGATATTCTGCTATATCGGGCCATTCTAAAATAGACAGAGAAACAACATATCCTGTATCGTTCCAATGGAGAATGTGATAATCGATAGTTGATCTATTTATTTTCCAAACTCTATTGTACATATAATCATATGTATTGTAATTGTTGTTTATAGGGCCTGATGTCCAATCTGATGATGAATGAAATTTTCCGGCAGCTATATGAAAAATATTATTATCGTCCATTCCTCCAATCCAAATTGTAGAAGCATAATTTGAACTTTTTCCTGAACCGGCTGGTACCTCGAACATACTATCCCAATAATCTAAAATATTTGCAAATAAAATTCCATTTCTATTGATTAAAGCACTAATATTATTAATTTGCAAAGTATCCATACTGTTTAATAAAACATTATTGCTTGTAATAAAATAACCATCATTCGATGTTGCTAATAATACATCATTATCTATGGTATGTACACTAGCAATTCCTGTAGCTATTAAATTTGTATTTGCAGATGAATAGATATCTATATTAAGTAAATCAAACTTGTAAAGTTCATTAGTATAAGTTATCCATATATTGGTGTCTGTATCAACAGAAATACCTTTTACTAAACCAATAGATGGTAATCCATTGCTATCATCATAAAGTGTAAAAGTATTACCGTCAAAAACACAAATTCTTGGTCCTCCTGCATTCATATACACATTATCTTTAGCTATCAAGATGGAAATAATATTAGTTGGGAGCCCATCAAGAGTAGTCCAAGTAGTAAAACCGGGATTATTGAAACGGCAAAGACCTGCACCTGTACCAATCCATATAGTCCCGCTATTGTCCATTGTAATTTGCCTTATACTATTAGTAGGCAATCCTTCGGCAACAGTATAATTTACAAAAGTAAATCCATTAAAAACAGAAATACCGTCTGTGGTAGCAATCCAAATATTTCCTGTTGTATCTTTTTGAATATCTAATACATTATTACCTACTAATCCTTCTGCAGTGGTATAGTTTGTAAATGAAAAACCATCAAAAACTGATATTCCAACACTAGTACCAATCCATACTTTATTAGTATTACTTATTTCAATTGCTTTTACGTAATTTGAAATTAATCCCTCACTTGTTGTATAATTTGTAAAATCAATTCCATCATAATATGACAGACCTTGAAGTGTGCCTATCCACAAACTACCGGAAACTCCTTCACTAAAACATTGAACATTATCGTTAACAAGCCCATCTGCTGTTGTGTAATTGGTAAATTGCCCAAAAGATAATAATGGACATAAAAGCAGGAGAAATATAAGTTTTTTCATAATAAAAGTATTTATGGATTTTCACATATATATATAATATAACATGAAAAAGTCAAGAAAAAAACTCTATTTTATTTTCACAAAGAAGGAAAATGCTTATTGTCATAAAAAAAATGTGTCCTTTACTCCAAAACAACTTTCCCAACCACAACACCTTTTTTTGTTGTTACTTTAATAATATAAATTCCTTTGCTGAAATCACTAAGGTCTATTTCCTTATTATTACTACTACCAATCTCAATAACTATCTGGATTTCTTTACCATGAATATCAATAATCTCAATTCTTTCTATTCCCTCTGCCTGCACTGTTATTTTTCCGTTTGTAGGATTAGGAAAAACCTCAATTGCGTCTAAATCAGGATTAAAAAATCCTAGTGGAGAAACTATAATTACAATAGTGTCGCTTGAAGCACATCCATAATAATCAGTTGTTTGCACCCAAACAGAATATGTTCCTATACCAACATTTCCATTAAAAACATATTGAGGGATTGTACTTCCGTCACTCCACAAATAATCAACATAGTTGCCCGGATTAAGGCTTAGTGTTGCATTACTTAAAATTGATGTATCGTTTCCAAGATATGTATAAGGAGCAGTAACATCAACAATTGTATAATCGGTAAATGTGCAAGCAATAGATGTTGTAACAGTAACCGAGTATGTAGCTTGCCCTGTGAATGGTGTATTTACAACTATTGATTGCGTAGTTGCTGTTGTGCTCCACAAATAAGAGCTAAAGCCGGAGCCGGCATCTATTGTAACACTACCTCCTACACACGAAGGTGTAATTTCATTAAGATTAATAGTATTGGGGGTAAAAGATAAATTTGTATTATCTTCAGTTACACAACCAATACTATCAGTAACAGTTACGTAATAATCTCCGGGAAGAGTAAGATGAACTATTCCTGTAGTATTTCCATTACTCCATTGATATTGAGAAAAACCGGAGATATCAATAGTTACAGTATCACCGGAACATAAATCTGAATAATTTCCTAAATTAATTACAGGTAACGTATTAATATAAACTGTAAGTGTATCAGTTGCAGTATTACTTTGTGCATCTGTAATTGTTACATAATAATTTGTAGGTGAATTTATTGGTAGAGGAATTGTTGGATTTTCATCTGTAGAGAATACGGCTCCAGTTGAATCTGCCCATTCATAAGTAAAAGGATAAACTCCGCCAACATTAATACTATATAGGGAAATATTCCCATGATCTGCACAAAACACAGTATCCTGAGCAAAAATAAATAGATCATTTGAAGGAATAGTAATGATAGAATCACAACTTAAGCCCGGATTCTGGCTTTTCCACAATTGAATTTCTTCCATCCTGGTATGAAGATATTTTACACTTAAAATATTATCTCCATCATAAGCAATGGCGTTAACATGTGCAACATCTATGCAGATTTCTTGTCCTAAATCAAGAGTAAAAGGACCAACAATACCTACTCCTCTTCTATCACCGGGAGTATTACCTATAAAAGCTTCATTCCAATCGGTAGGTGATTCAGGATTTCCTGTAAACACATAGTTTACGGGAGTTGTGCCACCATAACCTGTTCCACCGTCAGTATAAGGAGAACCATCTCGCCAATAACCAGTAAGCACATTAAAATATTCCATTGGCGTTTCTGGGTCACCGGTAATGCCAAAAGTATTATTGAAATAAGTAGAAGATGTCATCTTTGAACTTAAAAAAGCAACTCCCTGAGCAGGTATATGAGAACCATATACGTCATCATAATCATCTCCATTATAAATATAATATGCATTTGTAGAAGTATCTACTCCAATATAATCATCCCAGGCATCTCCAATATCAATATCATCATATACTCCCATATATACATTAGAATAATTATATATAGATTTATTTTTAATTTTATATTGCACAAATACTGTATTATATAAAGCCGAATCTGTAGGTTCATTATAGCCATAAACCAAAGAATGAACTT
>CAYTAU010000030.1:0-8461 GCA_964435855.1 uncultured Bacteroidales bacterium
CTTTAGGAAATGATTTCTTCAAACTTTCCCTGCTATCTATATTATCTGATATATGCCAGCATTTTTTTGTTTTACTCCATTTTCTGCCCGCTATACTTTTAATAGCCTCAATTGCCTTATTATCAAAACCAAAATCTAATGCTATACGCTTTTCCTCATTATGTGTAATTAATTTAATCATATCTACAATAGTGCTGTTTATCTACCAAAAATAGGTAGGTATCCTGACATTTGCAAATATATTGCCCTAAATCTTATTGCTTTGACATTATAATATAGTATAAGCGTTTATGCATGTATATTGGAGCTAATACTAAACCGCTATCAAAATAAACAATATAATTTGTTTCTTTCTTATCTGAATTTCTTCATAAAATATTTCCGTAGCTACGGCTATGCAAAGATTTTCTTCATCATTCAGACAAAAAATAAATTAAATTCTAAATATTCATTTTGATAGCGGTTTAGTATAAAGAATCATAAACAAAAAAAGTGAGCTAGGCTCACTTTCATTTTTGACTTTTTACTTACTCTTCTTTTACTCAGTTTTGCGTAGTTTCACATCTCTGCGATAGCCTTTGTTTTTAAATATTTCAATATCTATAGTTAGTGTATCGTAGTTGTATTTTTCGAAAACAATATCGTAAATGCCCGGCTCTAATTTTTTGAAAATATAGTTGCCTTTTTCGGTAGTCATTCTTACAGAATTGGCAATATCGGCACCTGCTTTAAATTTGGCAGTAACTGTAACATCAACAATAGGTTTTTTTGTTTCTTCGTCGGTAACTTTTCCGTAAAGTGAATTTTTATGTGTAGGATTATCGAAAATATTACGTGCTTTTACATACTGTTTGTAAAAAACAGGCTCTGTAAATTTGTATTGCATCATTTCGTTGTCGAGTTCTTTTTCGTAGATAGTTCTTAAGTTTTTAAAAAGTATTACAAGTTTTTGGGTTGCTGCTGCTCGTATTGCTTTTGCTTCGGCAGGTTTGTTAAGGTAGGTTATATAACCATCGGCTTCTTTGCCGTATTTTTCCATAAGTGCATCGGTAAGTCCGTAATCTTTAAGGGCATCTTTGTTATCGGTGGCAAATTTTTGTGCTTCTTTAATAACAAATTCCATTTCGTTATCTTTTATATTTGCTATTGTAGTAATTGATTTGTTGTATTTTTCATAAATTGTTTCGTCGCCTGTATTTGCTGCTAAAGCCTTGAAAATGCCAAACAGAACATTGGTAGTTATGTTTACCAATTTACGAAATTTGTTTTTATCGTTTGCGTATCCCGAAATAGGTATTTTTTGCAAATCCCATGTTTTGCCTATGTCTTTGTGATTAGTGTGAACTTTTAAATTTGTTGCACTAATAACTTTGTTTGCTTCCCAAATTGGTTTATTGTCATCGAACAAATCGGTAATTTTACCTGAGTTTGATAACAATGCTTCTTGATTTGAATTCATAATTTTTAAGTTTTTAAGATTAATAATTTGTATTTTTAATAGACCAATAAAATAATAACAAGTAAAAAGACCAAACAAGAGTATTTCTACCCGTTTTTTGCTGAGTATTATTACTTGTTTTTTTAGGTATTTCTGCCTGAAATTGGCTGTTTATATAACTATTATTTGTAAAAATAAAGAGGATTACAGCCTGACAAACAGATTGGTGTTGAGAGTTTGCGTTTTTGCGACATTTATTAAATCATAGGCGTGAATTTGTTTTCAGTAAACGTCAATTTATTTTCAGGAAGCGTGAATTTATTTTCAGGAAATGTCATTTTATTTTCAAGAAATGTGGATTTATTTTCAGAAAATGTCATATTATTTTCAGGAAATGTCATTTTATTTTCAGGAAATGTCATATTATTTTCAGACAATGTTGATTTATTTAAAGGAGGCGTGGGTTTATTTTCAGTTAAGGTGAGATTATTTTCAAGAAATGTGAAATTATTTTCAGACAATGTGAAATTATTTTCAAGAAATGTCAATTTATTTTCAGGCAAGGTGAAATTATTTTCAGACAAGGTGGATTATTTTTCAGACAAGGTGAATTTATTTTCAGGCAAGGTGGATTTATTTTCAGACAATGTGGATTTATACTTAGCAAGCGTCAACTTATTTTAAGTAAGCGTGGATTTTTTTTTGTTAGTGACAATTGCATGAAACAGTTTTGCTATATCACGAAAGTGTAAAAGAAAAGTTAGAAGTTAAATAACTCCTGCCTACCGGCAGGCAGGTTAGGCATTTCTCTATCTCTATTTCTAAAACCTATACGCCAAACTCACATACAAACTTTGCGAAAATGAGTGTTGTGGAATTATCACGCCAAGTAAATTATTGCTGTTAATATTAAGCGATGCTTTATTATCAAACATATTAAGTTTTACTCCCAAACCAAGCTTATAACTGCCATATCCGCCATATCCGGTAAAAACCGAGGCTTTAATATAGTTATTTATCCGGTAAAGTGTGCTTGCATAAAACAAGGGCATACGGGCGTTTGAGTTGTAATAATATCCAAATCCGGCTGTAAGCCACAGCTTGTTGTTTTGCAAAGTTTTTGTTGCCGAAAAATGTATGCGTTCGGGCAAAACCTTATAATACTCGCTTGTATCGGTGTGGCTAAAAAAATCGGTAATAATGGTATCGGCATTGTAATCGGTAAAACCTGTCTGGCTCATGTCAAGCAGATTTTCAATTTCAAGGCCTTCAAACCTGTGTGTGGTATCTACGGGGATAGTAATAGCAGAGCTTTTCCAGCGTATAAAACCAATATTGCTGATTGAAAGATTGTATACTATTTTATGCTTAACATCCTCATAAATACACGCCATATTTAATGCTCCGCCAATACCATTGATATCTAAAAGTTCACTTTTTACGGTATCAATACATTGATGTGTCATATTTATATCAAGGTCGATATATTCGCCGGTTTCGGCAGTAAATATTGTAGCTTCGTTAACTTTAAGCGCATGAAATTCCTGCCCTTTAATAAAGGATAGACCTATGTAATATGTAAAAGGATTTTCGTCAACCATGGTTTTCTGAAAAATACCAAATTGTAATTCCTGATATGTAATCAAATTTAATCTTAAGTTGCTAATATCGGCAGTATCGCCGGCAAAACGCTTGTTGCCAAAGAACATAAGATTAAACAAATCGTCGGTAAATTTCATATCTCTATGATTGTGATATACCAAGCCAATACGGTAACCTGTATTGTTTGTTCCCAAAAAAGTATCGGGCTTGTGGCAGAAATATGCATTAATATTATCCTGATTTCCCAAATAGTTAATGGGCTTTAATTTGTTTGAGTTTTTTAATTCGTTATCGATATACTTTTTCCCATACAAGGCACTTACAAATTTATTATTGATAGAGTTAGACGAAGCAAAAGTATTGAAAGTTGCTCCTGTCTCCATCTTGTTATCATCAAAATAATAATGCAGATTGGTAATGTTTTCCAAATCGTTTACTTGTGAAAAGGCTTGTATGCTGAAAGATAATGAGAGAATTAGCAAAATTACGGTTATAGTTTTTCGTTTTTTGTTTGTCGTTATTCGTTTGTGGTTTGTCATTTTTGTTATTCGTTTAATTTACGTGGTAGTTAAAATCTCCCTCGCTGTCGCACGATTGTATCGTGTGACATATTTAAAGATTTTTCTCTATTTGTTTCTAATTCTTTTTTCATCCTATTCTTTTTTTTAACTTTCATCATCCCTTCTCTTTCCTTACCACACGATACAATCGTGCGGTAGCAGGGAGTTTGCCTCTTCGACTCTGCTCAGAGCCAGCGTATGTTGTTTTTCGTTTGTTGTTTTTCATTTAATTGACGTGGTAGCTAAAATCGCCCACCAAAATAATATCTACAGAATATGTGCTGTAAATTTTCACATAAGTATTATATGGATTGGTAGTAAATCGGGTTACAATTTTAATCTTTTTTGTATTTATTAAGTCTCCTATACGGTTTACGGGTATTGGTATTTCAATTTTTGTTTTCTTTTTTGATGATACTTTGTCTGTTGTAAAATCATAATTTCCTGCTTCAATAGTAGCATTGTTTGGCAATAATGAATCTATCATCATATCAAATTCATCTAAAAGATATAGTTGAACAACAGCATTCAGCGGATATCCATTATCGGCATAAAGTATTATTTTGCCTCCGTTAATATTTTCAACATCGGTTTCGTTTAAACTAAACTTGGCAGTATCGATAAGTGTAATATTGTTTGCAATAAAGCTTAATGGTATTTCTATATCAAGACTTGCAACAACTTCGCTATTGTAATAAACAAAATCTGTTCCGGTAGCAAGTGGCGGCGGCGGAGTACTTGCGTTTATCTGAAAATCGAGTGAATAATCAAATATATCTGGCATAATTTCAATAAGTTCATCGGAATTTGAATTAGATTGATCTAATATTATTGTGTTAATTGTAGGTGTAACGGGAACAATAGTTGTGTTAGGGTCAAATGGTTTTGCAATTGCAAATGGATCATATTGTGAAGGAATATCCAGGTTAACCGTATTATTATTAGATGTATTTTTAGCAATAATACTGTTAATTGCCACATCGCCTGCCACGCCTATTTGATTTGCTACTGATATTGATAATTTAACGTCATCTAAATCGAAAGTACCATCTAAAATATTAGTAAAAATATCAAACTCTTCGGTACCCGAAACGGAAACAATTTCTTGTCCGAGATAACCTTTGGCATATTCGGGAATAATATCTGTAAAACTTACATTTACGTAAACACTATCGCTTAGCGATAAAGAAATAAGGTTGCCCGATGAATCTATTCTGCCTGTAAGGGTATAATAAAGAGTATTAACGGTGTCGGCATCTGTATAGCCATTTCCGTTAAGGTCGCTGCTAACTTGTTGTTCAATGGGCCCTATGCCTTTTAAATTAAGTGTGTATCCTGCAATATTGCTGTTAATTGTTGATTGCCCCGGATTACCTCCCGAAGCAGCAGGCACAGTACCGCTTATTGCTAACTGATTAGAATTTTTAATTGCTCCGGGAACTGTAAATTCATAATGCAGATCTTCTTCAATAGTATTAAAAACCTGAACATAAATTTTGCCTTCTCTCACAATTGCGTATGTTAATTGAATGTCGTTATTATTAAATGATGTAGTTGAACCTTGGTCAACAATATTTTGCGAAGGAAAAACAGCAGTTGCAGATTCTATTGAAACATCACGAACTCTAATAGTAACTTCCATTGCCATACTTGTGTCTATTGTAACATCGCCGGAGCTACCGGGACTTTCAAACATTACTGTTGCATCAAGATTTCCTTCTATTGTTTTTCCTGCAATTGATCTTGAATGAGATTCGCTACTAAAAGCAGGAACTAAATCAAAAGTATCTTGTAAAATAACAAGACTGTTACTGTGATTTCTTAATTCCATTGCAACTTTTTCAAAGTCAATTGGCATACCATTATCAAACTCAATATCAATGTATCCGTCAATAACTGTTATGGTTTGAAAATAATCGGTAAGGTCGGCATTAAGGTCATAAATTTGCTGGTCAATGGCAGCAATTGCTGTAGGGTTTCCGGTATTGTGTCCAGTCATTATTATATCGTATAATCCGCCAACTACATATCCATTTTCATCAAGATCGTATAGTGCAATATCTCCCAGCGATTTTCGAAGTGTAATTTCTATTGTACCAAGGTCTAAATTGCTAAGTTTTGCAGTATATTCAATGCTTGTATCAGGAATACTAAATAATGAATCGAGATTAAAGCGATAAATCTCATTTTGATAAACCAAACTTATTGAACTGTCGGGGTTAATATTTGTTAAACTGTCGGCAACAATATCATCAATAGTTAATGTAGATTTTAAAAGAGGTGCAAGTATATCTACATCCCAATTTGGGTCTGAAGATTCTTTTTTGCAAGAACTTAAAAGTAATGCTACAATAAAAATACCTAGGAAATATTTTGACAGATAAATTGCTTTCATATAGCTTAGACGACTATCTTTTCTAAAAAGTTGCATTGGTAAAATAATCAACGAATTTACATATATGGATGTTAACGGCAAAATTTAATAAATTCTTTTTGGTTGATACATACCCTTTTTTGGTTTCCCTGCTCGGTAATTAGAGTTTTTTAGTTTAATTATATCAATATTTGAATAATGTATCCACTTGCCATTGCTAAAGCGTAATCCATCGTAAGAGCCATCGGGACCATAGTATTGATATTGTCCTTTCTGAACAGGTTTTGACGGAGATAAGTAATCGTAAATTATCATTTTAAGTCTTTTGTCATAACTTAATGACATTACTGCTTTATTAGAAAACTCAAATATTAATCGTTTGCTTCTAACTTTTTCAATTTTAAAAACAGATTTTCCAAACTTAGGTTTACCACTTTTTGAAAACGTTAAAATCTCAATAATCTTTTTTGTAGTTAAATAAGAATTACCATCCCAACCGAGTAGTGTGTAGTATTTTTTGCCTGCATATTTATTTTGAAGTATTTTGTAGTAAAGGCATCCATACCAATTTGTATCTTTAAGATAAACATTTAAGGGCTCAGAAATTTCATCCGATCTATCAATTAGTTTAAACGTTTTTATCTTTTTTTTACTTTTTAAAAGATACTGTATATAACCAAAGTATTTATATGTTCCATCAGTAAATATAAGATTCCATGTGTATATTTTCAGTAATTTATCATCCGAAAACCTAATACCAATATTTTTTAAAGAATCAAAAGGGTACTTAAATGAATTTTCATCTTCAAGTATTTCATCAAATATTTCAATTATCTGTGTGTTAAGTTCTTTTTTTTCGATGTCTGATTTATAATATTTGGTACTATCAAAAGCAAAAGCACTATCAAATAATTGTTTTAATTCTTGTTCCTGTTCCGCAAATATTTCATCATTAGTTTGAGTAAATGCTACTGTAAAGGTAAGAACAAGTAGAACTAAAGATATTTTAATTTTCAAAAACATACTCTAAAATAATCTACGATTCAAATGATATAAAGAAACATTTTTTTTTAATAGTTCAAAAGTATTAATTTTGTTCAATAAAATAAATTAAAAAATCTATATTATGTATAAAATTTTGTTTACAGTAGTTTTTGTTTTGAGCATTATTTTTTCAAAAGTTCAGGCACAGGAAAATGAAGAGATAGAAGAAAAAACATATCAATTTACCGATGTAAAACTTATTAAAACAACACCCCCGCGAGACCAACAGAGAGCAGGAACTTGCTGGAGTTATTCAACACTTGGTTTTATAGAGGCAGAAATGATTAGAATGGGAAAAGACGAAATTGACCTTTCAGAGCCATTTGTGTTTCGCACATCTTTTGAAGATAAAGCAGAAAAATATGTTAGAATGCACGGAACAATAAATTTTGGTGGCGGTGGTGCAGTAAACGACCCTATAGATGTTATAGTAAAACATGGCATTGTACCCGAAGAAGTTTACAAAGGATTAGATTATGGAACAAAAAATCATGTTCATGGCGAAATAAATACAATTTTGAAAGCTTATGTTGATGCAGTTATTGCAAACAAAAACAAAAAACTTACTACCGCATGGTTTAAGGGATACAAAGGAATTTTAGATGCATATTTTGGTGTTACCCCCGAAAAATTCAAATATGACGGTAAAGAATATACTCCACGTACATTTGCCGACAAAGTAGTTGGTATTAACCCCGATGATTATATTTATCTTTCATCTTATACTCATCATCCCTTTTACAAGCAGTTTGCTGTTGAGGTACAAGATAACTGGTCGTGGCAAAAGTTTTATAATCTTCCAATTGATGAACTAATTCAGGTTTTTGATAATGCTATTGATAAAGGATATACAGTTGGTTGGGCAAGCGATGTTAGCGAGAAAGGCTTTGCAACAAAAAAACACGGTATTGCAATAATCCCTGCCGATGATATTGAAGAAATGGATGGTATGGAAATTGCAAAATGGGAAAAAATGGATGCAAAAGAAAAAAGTAATTATTTGTATTCATTTAACAAAATAGTTAAAGAAAAAACTATTACACAAAAGATACGACAGGAAGCTTTTGATAATTATAAAACAACGGACGACCATGGAATGTTGCTAATGGGTATTGCCAAAGACCAGAATGGAACAAAATATTACAAGGTGAAAAACTCATGGGGAGATTATAACGATTATGGCGGATATTTTTATGCTTCTGAAGCCTTTGTAAAATATAAAACAATGTCGTGCATAATACACAAAGATGCAATACCAAAAGAAATTGCTGCAAAATTAGGATTAAAATAATTCCTGAACTTTAAACATAAAAAAAGCCCGCTTAAGCGGGCTTTTCTGTTTATGCTTGATGTTATTTTTTTGCTTTAGTTTCTTTTTTGGGAGCTGCTTTTTTAGCTGCTGGTTTTTTAGTTGCAGGTTTTTTGGCAACTTCTTTTTTAGCA
>CAYTAU010000030.1:8561-41622 GCA_964435855.1 uncultured Bacteroidales bacterium
TTTTTTAGCTGCTGGTTTTTTAGTTGCAGGTTTTTTGGCAACTTCTTTTTTAGCAGCAGGCTTTTTCTTTGTTGCTTCTTTTTTTAAAGTTTCTTTTTTGGGAGCTGCTTTTTTAACTGCAGGTTTTTTGGCAACTTCTTTTTTAGCAGCAGGCTTTTTCTCTTCCTTTACTGCTTCTTTTTTTGGAGTCACTTTTTTAGTTGCGGATTCTTTGGCAACTTCTTTTTTAGCAACAGGCTTTTTCTCTTCCTTTACTGCTTCTTTTTTTGGAGTCACTTTTTTAGTTGTGGATTCTTTTACAACTTCTGTTTTAGTGATTTCCTTATCGGTAGCTTCTATTTTAACGGTTTCTTGTTTTTCTTTTACTTCAACTGCCTTTTTTTGTTCTTTTTCAACATTTTGTTTAGCATCCGTTTGTATTTTTCTTAATTTTTTTCTCGGTCTGCTAATACCATAAGATTTATTAATAATTTTACCTCTGCGAGTTTTTTTATCTCCTTTTCCCATGTTCTATTACTTTTTTTAATTCTTTAAAAATCAATGGCGACAAAATTAGTAAAAATTACTTAAAAACAAATTTTTTATATTTTACTGCTATATAAAACGGATTGTAAGGTCAAACTGATTTCATAAACTTAAGAAATATAAAAAAGTCACTAGCCCCGCCCTGAAGGACTGGGCTACTGAATAGCCAGTTGTTTGCTTTCTCTGAAATCAGTATAAACTTACAAGGAATTTAATCTATAAAACTGCTTATTTTTTCAAAAAGCATACGGCTATTAATGGGTTTTGCCATATAATCATCGCAGCCTGCTTCTATTGTTTTTTGTTTGTCGTACGATAATGCAAAAGCGGTTTGTGCTATTATTGGCAAATTGGATTTTATTTTTTTTATGGCAATTGTGGCATCATAGCCGTCCATAACGGGCATCTTCATATCCATAATTACTATATCTATATTTTTATTTGTTTTACAATATTCAACAGCTTCTACCCCGGTTGTTGCATGTATAAGCTTAGCGTTTGTTACAGATAATACTTCTTTTAAATATTTATAATTTGTTTCTTCATCTTCGGCAATTAATATTGTTTTGTTTTTCCAGTTTACTTTTTCTAGTTTTTCATTTTTTCTATAAGCAGTTTTCTTTTTTATTTCAACAGGTTTGTATGGTATTGTAAAATAAAATGTGGCTCCTTGTTTTGGTTTTGTATCAAGCCATATTTTTCCTCCCATTTTATTGATAAATGCTTTTGAAATAAATAAACCGAGACCTGTTCCTCCCATGTTGTTAGTTGCTATTGTTTCTACTTGCCTAAATGGTTGGAATATTATTTCCTTTTGTTTTTTACTTAAACCAATACCCGTATCGTTAATGTAAAATTCTATAAAATTATTTTTAAGTACACATCCAAATTCTACTTTTCCTTTATCTGTAAATTTTATGGCATTGTTAATAAGGTTTGTTAGTATTTGGTTTAGTTTAACTTCATCGGTATATATTGTGCATTGCTTATCTGATAAATTATTTTTATGGTGCAAGGTAATTTTCTTTTCTGCAGCTTGTGGCTTAAAAAACATATCAAGTTCCGCTAAAACCTGGTTTACATTTGTATTGATATTGTTTATTTCAATTACACCTGCTTCAATTTTCGAAATATCAATAATATCGTTAATAATTGATATAAGCTTGTAACAGCTTTTATTTATTATATCAATATATTCTTTTCTTTCGTCTTGTGGTAAATCTGTATCGCCAAGTAATTCCGAAAAGCCAATTATTCCATTCATTGGCGTACGTATTTCATGGCTCATGTTTGCAAGAAATGAGGATTTTAATTTGTCGCTTTCCTGAGCTTTTTCTTTGGCAATAATTAGTTCTTGTTCTTGTTGTTTTATATGTGTATGGTCAACTAATATTCCTCTTACACCAACAGGCTTATTTTTTTTATAAATAATATCGGAATAAATGTTTACAGGAAAAGTGTTGCCGTTTTTTTTAACAGCTAAGTATTCATATATATCTGCATCTTTTTTACTTAATCTGTTTTTCACGTCATTTAATGCACGTTCTTTATCCTGTTTTGCAATATAATCTATAAAATTTATTGTTTTACCTTCAAATTCTTCTTTAGTATAACCAAACATTTCATAGCTTTGTTGGTTAAGAAAAGTTACATTACCTTCTATATCTGTTTCAAAAACAGTTTGAGGTAAAAGTTCGGCTATATTTTTAAATCGTGCCTCGCTTTCTTCTAACTTAAATTTTGCTTCTTTTAACTCTTTGTTTTGCGATTTTGTTTCATCTAACACACAAAGATATTCTTCGTTTAATGCAATAAGATCTTTGTTAGAATTATAAAGTTCTTCTTCTGCTTGTTTTTGTTCAGTTATATCTTCAACAGTTCCTTCATAATATAATATCTTACCATTATTATCTTTTATTATAGTAGCACTTTCACGAATAAAGATCTTTGTTCCATCTTTTTTTAACCAAATTGCTTCGTAAGCTTTTAATATTCCCTCTTTATTAATTAAATTCAGAAATTCCTTTCTGCCATATGGTTCAAAATAACCTTCTTTATTAATGTTTCTACTTTTGATATCTTCAAAAGATGAATATCCTAACATATTAACTAATGCAGGATTTGACAAAATAATTTCACCGGAAGGTGTTGTTCTATATAAACCAATAGTTGAATTTTCGTAAAGAGTACGGAATCGCTCTTCGCTTTCTTTCAGATTTTCTTCGGTTTTTATTCTATTGGTAATTTCATAAACAATTCCTTCGTAATGTGTAATTATTCCCCGAGAATTTCTACGTATATAAGTTATATCATCAATCCATTTAATATCATTGTTTTTAGTAATAATTCTATAAGGTTTATGTGTGAATGTTTGTACTCCATTTTTATTACTGTAGCTCATTACTTCTTCGGCAACTCTTTTTATATCATCTTTATGTACAATTTCGGAATATAAGACCTTACTTTCAATGAATTCCAATACAGAATATCCAAACAATTTTTCCACATTATCCGATACAAACTCTACAGGCCATCCGTCCTCATTTTTCCATAAAAAAGCTACTGCAGAACTACGATTAATAATTTTGTTTGCTTCCAACAGTTTTTCTTTTGCATGCTTACTTTCTGTTATATCTATTAATGATGCTACTGACTGCTTTGTTCCTTGTATTAAATCAACAGTTAAATGAATCCATCTTATATTATTGCTTTTGTCCTTAAAATGAAATTCGAATGTTTTTGGCGATTTATTATTATATTTTCTGCGTTCTTCATGATTTTTCTCCAATCTGCTGATATCTTCTTTAGCAACCAATTTGGTAAATTTTATTTTGTTTTCTATTTCCTTTTTTGAATAGCCTGATAATTTTTCAAATTCGGGATTTACCAATGAAATTATTTTGTTTTCTTCTACAATACACATTGCTGTACCTGTGTTTTTAAATAATGCACAGTATTTATCCTCGCTTTTTTTTAATTTTTCTTCTTGTTGTTTTTGTTTTGTTATATCCTTGTATATTGCTACTATTTCTCCTGTTGGTAATTTATAAACATGGTTTTGTCGCCAGCCTTCAACTTTATAATCTTTGTAAAACGATATTGGGTGATCCATTGATTTTCCCGTTTCGTTTACTTTTTTAAATACATCAAGTAAACCAAATTTTTCTACTTCCGGAAACATTTCTGTTACTTTGTTTCCTAATACAGTTTCCTTTGGTATTTTATCAACCTTTTCGGCTGCTTTGTTAAATGCTACAAAAATAAAATCATTACCATCGTTTGTTGGGCGGTAAACTGCAACACAATTTGGTGTTTTTTCAAACAGATTATAATAATTATCTTTTTCGCGTTTTAATTTTATATTGGCAATATGTAGTTTTTCGTTAGCATTTCGGTTAGCTTCAACTGCTTTTTGTAGTTCTTCGTTCTTTTGTTCTAACTTTTTAATAAGTTCTTTTTCGTTCATTGTAAAATTTATGTGGTTAAGAAATTTACTTTATCTGTATTAATACAATTAACAAATATACGAAGAAATAACAAACAATTAATTTAAAATCAATTTAAAACTATATTTTCAGACAGATGTCAGGATATCTATATGCAATGACACACTTACACACTTTTTGAGACACTACCTTTGGACGCCCCAAAATGATTTCTTGGGCGTAAGAAATGACTTCAGGGGCGTAAGAAATAACTTTAGGGGGTCAAGAAATGACTTCAGGGGCGTAAGAAATAACTTTAGGGGGTTAAGAAATGACTTCAGGGGCGTAAGAAATAACTTCAGGGGGTTAAGAAATAAGTTCAGGGGGTTAAGAAATAAGTTCTTGGGCGTAAGAAATAACTTTAGGGGCTGTTTGCTTGTCATTTTAGGCATTCTATTCATTTGTGTTTTTATAGATAAAATGTGTAATTTTAGCACGAGGTTTTAAGTTTTAAATTATACATAAATGTCAATTTTTAAAATGTATCTGGATTTAGGTTTTGAGCATATCATTGATATTGGCAGCTACGACCATATACTTTTTGTAATTACTCTTTGTGGTATATATATTCTTAAACAATGGAAAAATGTTTTAGTATTAGTTACTGCATTTACTATTGGGCATTCAATAACTCTTGTTCTCGCAACATTAAATTTAATATATATTCCAAACAACATTATTGAATTACTAATATCTGTTACAATATTTATTACTTCAATTTTTAATATTATTCATAAAGGCACAGATTACTCTAAAATACTTCATAGAATAAAATATTTTACAGCATTGTTTTTTGGATTAATACATGGACTTGGTTTTGCAAGTAGTTTGCGAAGCATGCTGGGCATTGAAGATAGTTTAGTATTACCTTTGTTTGGCTTTAATCTGGGTTTAGAAATCGGGCAACTTGTAATTGTTTTCACAATCTTATTGATTGCTTTTGTATTTATCAATTTTTTAAAAGTAAGCAGAAGAGAATGGAACTTAGTAATTTCAGGTGCAGGAGCAGGTATATCTCTAATATTAATAATAGAAAGGGTAGCCATATTTTAAGAGTTCATTTAGAGTATTTGGGGTGAATAAGTAAATTGTTAAATTGTTTCACCTGCCTGCCGGTAGGCAAGTTGTTCAATTGTTAAAATACAAAAGACATAAATCAAATTTCAAAAATAAGGTTAATAATAATAGCAAACTTTTTACTTTTGATTTTTGGTTTTTTACTTTATTTTTATAATTTTTCCGAGGATTCGGTATAATGTTTTGCCTCTAATTCCTCCCCTTTGGGGAGGCTAGGAGGGGCTTTTATAATTTTTTAATAAGTGACAGCAAAATACATAGAAGTAAAAGGATTAGTACAGGGAGTTGGATTTCGACCATTTATATTGTAGGTCTCTATGAATATCTGTTCTTCCAAAGCTTGTTTAAATTTGTTTTTATTTCTTTTTCACGAGCATTATTCTGAGGTTCATAAAATTTTGTTTTACTTATTTCATCAGGTAAAAATTCCTGATTAACAAAATTGTCCTCATAACTATGTGCATATTTATAGTCTTTGCCATAACCCAACTCTTTCATAAGTTTTGTTGGTGCATTACGAATATGCAAGGGAACAGATAAATCCCCTTTTTCTTTAACCAAAGATAAAGCTTTTTCAATTGCCTGATATGCTGAGTTACTTTTTGGAGATGTAGCCAAATAAATTGCTGTTTGCGATAAAATTATTCTTGCTTCGGGAATTCCAATAACATTTATTGCCTGAAAACAATTATTTGCAATTAATAAGGCATTTGGATTTGCAAGACCAATATCTTCCGATGCCAGTATTATTAATCTGCGAGTAATAAATTTTATATCCTCGCCTCCTGCTAACATCCTTGCCAACCAATAAACCGCAGCATTTGGATCACTGCCCCTTATAGATTTTATAAATGCTGAAATTATATCGTAGTGCTGCTCACCCTGTTTATCGTATAGTGCTATGTTTTCCTGTAATTTGCTTTTTACTTTTTCATTTGTGATAGTAATAGTTTTTGTGTCTTCAGAATTTACAATAAGCTCAAGAATATTAAATAATTTTCTGGCATCTCCTCCCGAAAACCTAATAATTGCTTCGGTTTCTTTAAATTTTATATTCTTCTTTTTTAATTCATAATCGTTATGAACTGCATAATCTAACAAGTTTAATAATTCTTTTTTACTTAAATTTTTTAGAACATAAACCTGACATCTTGATAATAATGGCGAAATTACTTCAAAAGAAGGATTCTCTGTAGTTGCACCAATTAAAGTAATAATACCTTGTTCTACTGCTCCCAATAGTGAATCTTGTTGCGATTTACTAAAACGATGTATCTCATCTATAAATAAAATTGGATTGGGAGTATCAAAAAATTGTTGATTTTTAGCTTTTTCAATAATTTCTCTTATATCTTTTACACCTGAATTTACCGCACTTAAAATATAAAAAGCCCTGTCTAAAACATTCGATATAATTTTAGCCAATGTTGTTTTACCAACTCCCGGAGGTCCCCAAAATATCATAGAAGGAATATTCCCCGATTCTATAGCTTTTCTGAGTATTGCATTTTTCCCGACAAGATGTTCCTGACCAATGAAATTATCAAGAGTCTTAGGTCGTAATCGTTCTGCTAAAGGAATGTTTGACATTTATTATATAAATATATATGCAAAGTTACAAAATACAGCATCTTTATTACAACGAAAATTCAAATTTTTATTCTAATTTTACATCAACTAGAAATAGTAGCCGATAATGATTAAATCATTTAATAAATTCATAAGCGATAATAAGCTATTTACTAAAAACTCAAAGATACTTTTGGCTGTTAGTGGCGGTGTAGATTCTACCGTAATGGCTTATTTATTTTGTAAAGAAGGATACAAGTGCAGTATTGCTCATTGTAATTTTACATTGAGAAATAAAGAATCCGATAAGGATGAATTATTTGTTAAAGATCTTTCATCAAAATTAAATTTCCCATTATTTTTTAAACGATTTGAAACAGAAAATTACGCAAAAGAAAATACTATATCTATACAGATGGCTGCAAGAGATTTAAGATACGAATGGTTTGAGCAGATACGTAAGCAAAATAATTATGATGTAATTGCCATTGCACACAATAAAAATGATATTGCAGAAACATTTTTTATAAATCTTACAAGAGGTACTGGTATTAAAGGATTAACAGGAATAAAAGCAAAAATAGGAAACATTGTAAGACCTTTGCTTTTTGCAGACAGACAAGAAATTGAAAAATATTCAAGCGAAAATAATATCGATTACAGGGAAGATGCAAGCAATAATTCATTAAAATATTCAAGAAACAGAATTAGAAAAAACATATTACCCGAATTAAAATTAATTAACTCCAATATAGAACAAACTATTTCGGAAACCATTAGCAGATTTGCTGATGCCGAACAAATTATTGCACATGAAATTGAGAGTAAAAGAAAAACTATAGTAAGCAAACGCAGCAATTTAATTTATCTTGATATTGAAAAACTTAAAAACTTAAATTCATTAAAATATTATTTGTTTGAATTTTTAAATACTTATGGATTTAATTCTTCAGTAATTGATGATATTATTTCTGTTTTAGATAAACAATCGGGTAAGATATTTTATTCAAACACACACACTCTTGTTAAAGATAGAGAATGTTTGATTATTAGTAAGATAGAAACAGTAAAAGATGTGTTGATTATTGCCAAAGATGTTGTCTCAATTGAAGAACCTGTTCCTTTAAAATTATCTTATTTTAAAAAAAGTAGCGATTTTAAAATTGAAAAAAGGAGTGACATTGCTTATATTGATGCCGATAAAATTGAATTCCCTTTAAAGATCAGAAAATGGCAAAAAGGGGATAGGTTTATGCCATTTGGCATGACAAATTTTAAAAAACTCAGCGATTTTTTTATTGACAGTAAGCTTTCGATAATTGAAAAACAAAATACCTTAATACTGGAAAGCAACAATAATATTGTTTGGGTTATTGGAAAACGTATTGATAACAGATATAAAATTACGGAAAAAACCAAAAATGTATTGATTATTCAAATAAACAGATGAAAATATTAAAGATATATATTCTAACAGGTTTATTTTTTTTTACTACATTAATTGCAGTAAGTCAGGAAAAAATTAAAAATCTCTATACTTAAACCTACAATTCAGGTTTCGACACATTTCAAAAGAAAATTTAATGAATCCAAATATTGGTATTGATGGGTTTTTTGCAGTTTTTGGTATTGTTAAGGAAATATAATTTTCTCTCTGTTTATTTGATGCTTATTATTATAGATTACAAAAAGTTGTAATTATTTTGGTTTAAGTATGTTGTTAATACAAATAATAGTTATTAACACAATAAATTGAATTAATTTGTAATATACAGCAACTTACAAGTTATAAACAACTTAATATTTATGATGTTTAAAAATAGGGCTTTACTTGCAACAATATATTTTGTATACTACATGCAAATTCAATTGTTATGAGATTTATTCTAATTGTATTAGCTGTAATAGTTTATTCATCAATACTTTTTTCTCAAGATAAAATTAGCTATAATCATACTCATAATTTTGCAGATATCAAGAAGAAAAAGCTTGTTAATAGAACAGAATTATGGTTGAGTCAGCAAACAAATCTGAACAATGTACAACATGTGGAAAATATAGGCTTTAAAGCCGAGGGGTATGTTACATATGCAAATCCAATAGAGTATCAGGGTTCTGAAACTCTTTCACGAGTTTATGCTAAACAAACAAATGGAAAAATAGTATATAAAGTTGATGTTTTAGTAAAAAATAATAAAGTAGAACTTAACATAACTTAACATAACTGATATTATTCATAAGCCAAGTAATTCAAATAGTATTTCTTATGGTTTTCTTACAAACTCAAAAACTCCTCCTGCAATGTTTGCAGAAGACTATGGAAAGGGATATAGTGATGCTGTTTGGAATGATTTAAAAACAAGACTTAAAGAACATATTGAAATGTTTTTTGCAGGTTTCTCCGATGAATTATTAACAAATAAATAGATTCTCTATTTATATGTATAAAATTTCAGACAATAATAATTGCTTATTATAGCTAGCAATAATTTATAAATTTTGTGCTTAAACAATATCATTAATTTTACTATTTTTATAGCTTTAAATTTTAAAACAAATAAATTATGTTTTCAGGAATAGTAGAAGTAGCAGTTCCAGTGGTAGATTTACGTAAAGAAAAGGAAAATCTGCATATTACAATGAAATGTTCATTTGTTAGTGAACTAAAAATTGACCAAAGTATTTCGCACAATGGTGTTTGCCTCACAGTAGTTGATATTGATAAGGAAAAAAATACTTATGTGGTAACAGCAATACAAGAAACTCTTGATAAATCAAATCTTGGTCTTCTGAAAATTGGCAGTAAAGTTAATTTGGAAAGAAGTATGACAATGGATAAGCTTCTTGACGGGCACATGGTACAAGGTCATGTTGACCAAACTGCCGAATGTGTTGAAGTAAGAGAAGCCGATGGTAGTTGGTATTATACTTTTAAGTACGATAAGTCGAAAGGGAATATTACGGTTGAAAAAGGCTCGGTATCAGTTAATGGAGTTAGTCTTACAGTTGTAAATTCAAGAGAAGATAAATTTGATGTGGCAATCATACCATTTACTTATGATATTACTAATTTTCATGAGTTTAAAGCTGGAACAATTGTAAATCTCGAATTTGATGTAATAGGCAAGTATATCCAAAAAATTATGGCAGGTTATCTTGAAACCTTGAACAAATAGTTGGAAGTTGGAAGTTGGAAGTCGGAAGTCGGAAGTCGGAAAACAGAAGTAGGAAGTTATCCCGAGTAATCGGGACAAAAGACAAAAGTATTTATGGATGTTGAAGTTCTTGTTATTGGTGCCGGAGTGGTTGGTTTGGCAATTGCGGCCAAAGTTTCTGAAAATACAGATAATGTTTTTATTATTGAAAAGCATTTAAAATTTGGTCAGGAAACAAGCAGTAGAAATAGTGAAGTAATTCATTCGGGAATATATTATACGCAAGGTTCATTAAAAGCAAAATTTTGTTTTGAGGGAAGAGATTTGCTATACAATTATTGTGATAAAAATGATATTTGGTATAACAAATGCGGAAAACTGATAATAGCAACAAACGATTTTGAAGAATCTCAATTTATATCAATATATAATCAGGCAAAAGTTAATGGCGTAAATGACCATAGGATTATTGGTGTTGATGAGATAAAAGATATGGAACCTCATATTTTTGCCAGAAAAGCAATCCATTTTCCTTCAACAGCTATGATTGATGCACACGATTTAATGCATCAGTTAGAAACAGATGCCATTAATAATGATGCAAAATTTATTTACGGAGCTGAAGTTATAAAGATCCAAAAATCAAACAAGGAATATATTGTTACAATTAAAGATGCCGATAATTGCGATTTCTCATTTACCTGCAAAAAGATAATAAATTCTGCAGGGCTTTCTTCCCAAAAAATATCTGAACTTGTAGGTATAAGCGATGATAAATACAAACTATGTTTCTGGAAAGGAGAATATTTTAGTGTGGTAAACGGAAAGAATAAATTATTAAATTCGCTAATATATCCTGTTCCCGAATCTAACACTGTAAGTCTGGGAATTCATACTACAATTGATAAAAATAACAGACTTAAATTAGGACCAAATGCCTTGTTCCTCGATAATGAGGAATTAGAATATTCGGTAAATGAAAAACACAAAATTGATTTTTATAATTCTGTTGTAAGATTTTTACCCTTTATTGAATTAGAAGATCTATATCCCGATCAGGCAGGTATAAGAACAACACTTCAAAGTCCTGGTGATGCAAGCCGCGATTTTATTATTAAGAATGAAAAGGAAAGAGGGTATGATGGATTTATTAATCTTATTGGTATCGAATCGCCGGGATTAACTTCTTGTTTGGCAATTGCAAAATATGTGGAAAGCTTGTTGAATTAATAAAAGTTGAATTTAATATTATAGGTTTCTTAAGTTCGATTAATAAATTTCAAATGTCGAATTTCAAATGATAAATAATAAAGTTAAGTATTATTTACAGGAACGATTGATAGATTTTGCAAAAAATGAAGGTCTGCCTTAAAAAATTGCAGGAAACATAAATTATCTATAAGGCAAAATAACTTTATTATTTTTAATTTAACATTCGATATTTATTATTTAAAATATAAAGCTAGGAGGGGCTTTCACTAACAACAAGATTCCCTTCATCATCCCATTCTTTTTCTTCTGTTATAATGCCATCTTTGTATGTTCGTTCATAGGCTAAAATTTTGTTTTCGTGCCAAAATTTCCATAGTCCTGTTTCTTTGCCGTCAACAAATTTTCCTTCCGAAAGTTTTACACCGCTTTTAAACCATTCTACCCAGTGTCCGTTTTTTCGTCCTTGAATATAATCAACTTCTTCACGTATTTGTCCGTTATCGTACCATGCAATCCAGTGCCCATTTTCTTTGCCATCTTCATAATCAATTTCTACCCACTTTGTACCATTATCATAGTACCATACCCAATGTTCAACTCTTTTGCCTAATTTATATTTTCCTATTTCTCTTTTATTTCCATTCATATACCGAAGTTCAAAATTTCCATCGTATACATTATCTTTATAAGCGGTTTTTACAGCCTGTTGTCCATTTTCAAACCATTCTTCATAAGGTCCGTCAAGTATTTTGTTTTTATAATTTCGCAAATATTGCATTTGTTCGTTATTGTACCATTCTTTACATACGCCATGTTTTTCACCATCAACAAATTCGTAACTTTTACGTATTTTGCTATTTTCGAAATAATCAATTGCTGTACCTGTAAAAATTTCGTCATTTTTTTTGAAATACATTATCCCGTTCTCTTCATATAATTCATCCATACTTACATCAAGAAAATTACACGACGAGAGTAAAAACATTGACAGAATAATATATATTAAGGTTTTCATTTTCAAATAATTTTATTATTTACAAAAATGATTAAATTAAATAGAAAAACAATAATTTGTTATTTGTTTTTTTTAACAATTTGTTTATAATGAAATTTTTGGGAGTAATATTAAAAGAAACATCTGATGTATTATATACATCGTATGTTTAAAATGAGAGTAATTATCGTTAGAATTATTAACAAATGTGAAATATATTTTAATACACACAGCAAATATTGCATAAACAACTATATGTCAATCTGCAAACATAGGGCACATTTTTAATAATCTTGCCTCATCGAGCTGCTCGCAGAGGGCATAATTTTAATATTATTGGGTAAGCGAGCAACTTACATAGTACATATTTTTAGTTTTGTGGGGTATGTAAGTTACTCGCAGATGGCATATAATAATATGTAGTTTGCGAGTTGGTGGTGGAGGTGGTGTTTTGGGGGTTTTAACGTATGTGTATTGAGCGTTGCCGTTCTGAAAGTATACACTTTGTTATATAACATTGTTTCTCATTCACTGAATTTTATATCTTTTTAACTTATCTTTAAAATTGTCTAATAGCTCGTACTTTACGCAAAGATGTTTTAGATTCTCCAAGTATGTAATTTAATTCTTGGGGGAACCCGAAATGATAAGCGTTAATATTATCAACTTCAGTACTTGACCAATAATAATCAGTATTAGCGGTTTGTCCAAATGGGAAAGGTGTCCATCCTCCAACTGAAATAGTTCTATTTACAAGATATTGGTTATGATATAAAATAGATAATTCATTAATAGAAGGTAAATACCAATCAGTAGAAAAATTTGAAGTTATCCAGTCTTTCACTGGACTAGTAGTCATCAAGTTAGTGTTATTGCTTCCATCCCACATACTTGTAGCACCAGTAGTACTTGGAGTACTTTGCCATTCAGCGCTAGTTTCAATTTTGGAAACGATTAATCCATGTTGGTTTCCATCACTACCCAAGTAAACATAAAACACAATACCTCCAAGTGTATCTTGACCCAAGTAAAAATTATTTGAACCACTATTAATAACACTCAGCGCAGTTTTGGCGTGCAAAGCATAAGGTACTGAAAGTAATTGAATAGTTCCCATTTCAAGAAAATTCGAACCTCCATTATCATCAAGTTCAATTTTTAAATAATGAGTGTAACTTCCCCATTCAATAGTAGAGAAATCACCTTGCTGAACAACTCCAGTTCCAATATTAATATTTATTACTCCATACTGGTCAGTTGTGTCAAGATGTGTTTCCTGATACTCAACAGAACCAGAAAAACTACCACTTAGTATACTAAATCTTAAAGCTACCTCACTGTTTGGTATTGCCTGACCATTACTCCCTCTAATAACAGATGAGTAGTTAAAAGCCTCAGGAGGTGCTTGTGAAAATGAGTTGACTCCTATCAATAGGATTATCCAAAAGAGTAATATTGACTTTTTCATTGCTATAGATTTATTTGGTTTTATAAATTTTATATGATGTAAAAATTGATCCTTTATTATTTAATACATTTAGAATATAAATATTATTTGTAAGGTGATTTAAACTCAATTCGTGCTGTTTTGAATTTTGATATTCTTTTGCAAGTATTCTTTTGCCTGCAAGGTCATAAAGTTCAATCTTAAAGTTGCTTATATCCTCACTATTGCATTGTATTATGACTTTGTCTTTTGTTGGATTAGGGTATATTGTAAAATTAAAATCATTGTCTTTATTTGGAATATCAATAATATCAACTGTAATATTACCTTGAACAAAACCATGTCCCAAACTTACGGAATCATTACCAAGTGGTTCAATCACCAATTCACCTATTGTCAGGCTAATTTCTTTATTTGCAGACTGTAAATTAGCTCCATTTGAGTTAATAGAAACATGTGAAATCTGTTGAGCATAGATGCTGCTGAATAACAGACTGAAAGATATTACTAGTAATGTTTTCATATTCTTGTTTTTATTAGTCAATGTTATATAACACTCCACTAAAATGCAGTAGTGTTTCTTATTTCCATTATAGCTATACCTTGTTAAACATTTAGCAAATATACATTATTTTAGTTTGTATTCCTAATTATTACCCCTCTTTTGTCTCCCCTAATAGGGGAGAAAGTCCTCCTTTTAGGAGGATTTAGGAGGTCATCACTGTTTTATTATCTTCTTAGTTATAGTTTGTTTATTTGTAGTTACTTTAATAATGTATATACCTTGTGCTTAGTTTATTCTTATCTTCAGATTCTTACTCCTATTACGCCCTTCGACAAGCTCAGGATAAACTGTACTTCATTTTTGTTCATATCTTCACTCCAATTACGCACACATCATCAATTTGCTCAAGTTTTCCTCTCCAGTTTTCAAAGTTTTCATCAAGGAGCAATCGTTGATCTTCCATTTGTTTATCCTGAATACTAATAAGCAATTCCTTAAATGCTTTTGATTTGAATTTCTTTGCTTTTTCTCCTCCAAATTGGTCTACATAACCATCGGAGAAAATATAGATTGTGTCTCCACTTTGTAGGTCTATGGTATGAGTTGTAAAACCTTCTGTTTTCCACGACTTACCTATAGGCTGTTTATCGGCTTTTGTTTCTAATATCTCTCCATTTCTAATTATCCAAAGAGGATTATATGCTCCAGCATATTGCAGCTTAAATCCTTCAAGAGAACAAAGAGCAATATCCATTCCGTCTTTAACTTCATCTTCGCTTTTCTCAAATTCCTGTATTACAATCTCTCGTGTTTTGTCCAGAATTTTACCAGGATCGGTTATTCCATGCTCGCGCACCGATCTATTAAGCCCATTATTACATAATACACTAACCATAGCACCTGGAACACCATGACCAGTACAATCGGCAGCAGCAAATAGAATTTTACCATCTTTATGCTCCATCCAATAGAAATCACCTGCTACAATATCTTTAGGTTTATAAAGTATAAATGAATTTTTAAGGTACTCCTTTACTACTTTATTTGGTGGTAATATTGCTGTTTGAATGGTTTTAGCATAATGTATAGAATCTAGAATATCTCTATTCTTTTCTTCTATCTCTTCTTTTTGCAGTGCTAGTATAATATTAGCTTTTCGCTTCTGGCGAAACATTCTTAGAACTATAATCGAAAAAACAAGAATAAAGAAGAAACCAATAATAAAACCATTTCTCTGAAATGCTTTCTTCGATGCATCAGCTTGTTGTTTTACAATCTCAGCATCTTTTATTATTAATTCTTTATCTTTCTTTTCAGTTTCATACTTAACTTCCATTTCTGCTATTTGATTGGAAGATTCTATGCTATACAGACTATCTTTTATTTTAACATAAGAATCAAAATAATATTTTGATTTTTTACCATCATTTAAGTATGAATAAACATTTGATAATAAACGATAGCTTAAACTAAGCTGATATTTATTAGAAGTCTCGGTATTTTTAATTGAAGCCAGACTATATTTTTCTGCTTGCAAATAATTTCCTAAATCCAAATTAATACTGCCTAAGTTATGTCCATACAAAGCCATACCTAGTTTGTCGTCAATTTGTTCAGTAATTTCAAAAGCTTTCTTATAATATTTTAGAGCTTCTCTGTCTTTTTTCTGGCTCCTAAGATTTAATCCAAAACTGTTCAATGTAGCAGCTTCATTTGATTTATCTCCATATTTCTTATATATATCAAGTGCATTTTGTAAATAATCTTTTGACTTTTCAATGTCTTTTTTAGTTTTGTAGACCGATGCAAGATTAGCATAACAATGAGCTGATTCATATTCATTATTATTTTTTATATGAATAGCAAGAGCTTTCTCTCCATAAAATAAAGTTTTCTCGACATTATTTAGTTTTTCATAAATTACACTAATATTATTTAATGTCATTGCTTGATAATTCTCATTATTAGCTTCCTCAAAAATTTTCAAAGCCTCTAGATGATTCTCAAGTGATTTGTTGAAATTTCCTAGTTCTTGATAAACAACACCCTTTTTACTTAATGATGAAGCTATAAGACTTTTATCATTTAAGCTTTTTCTAATAGCAAGAGATTTATCATAATAATATAACGCACTATCTAGCAATCCTAGTTTAAAATTTGAAATTCCTATATCATTATAAGATTGTGCAATCCACTTTTGGTCATCGTTTTTAATTGATAAGACTAATTCTTGAAAGCCATAATCTTTTGATAATTGAAGATCGATATTTATATATAACCAGTTTAAATCGGAAAGTGCTTGTAATTTTATGCTATCATCGGTATTAGATTCTACTAGTTTCTTTAAGGAATCAATTTCTGCATTCTGACCAATAGAAGTCAAAGAACAAATTGATAGAATGGTTATAATTAATATTCTAAATTTCATAAAGTCACTATGCTCCCTTTACTTAGATGGAAAATAAGTAAAATCGCAACCCAAAGATAACAAAAAAAGCGAGCATCGCTCGCTTATAATTTTTTATTCCAGCACCACTTTCTCTATCGCCACGCCCCTGCTTGTTTGTACTTTTATAATATAAATACCTTTTGGCTGGGAGCCAAGGTTAATCTCGCACTTCGACAGGCTCAGTAACCCGATTGATTTAACTTCTTTCCCATAAATATCATAAACCGCTACATTCATAATTTTTAATTTATCATTATTAATTCTTATAAGGCCTGTTGTTGGGTTTGGGAAGATTGAGAGATTGTTAACAGAGAAGTGTTCCAAAACAAAATTCAAACTATCTGTTTTTATTACTTTCTTAATATATACGTCATTTCCAACAGTTAGTCGTACTAGATACATCCCATCAATATCTGTCTGGTACTTAAAATTATATTGACCTATACTCAATAAAGAATCTTGAAAATACAATGTGTCAACTTGACCAATCATGCTATACACAATCAAGCTTGTTGTATCATTGCTAACCATATTAAATTTAATTGCTGTTGAGTCTAAAAATGGATTTGGTGTAATTACAAAACTACTAGTATCAATTGACAAGTCATTTTTATTTTCAGATTGTCCATAAGCAATGACTGAGATTAGGCTTAGTATAATAATTCCAATTAGCTTCATTCTTTTATTATCTTCTTAGTTATTGTCTGTTTATCAGTAGTTACTTTTATAAAGTATATGCCTTGTGGTTGTTGGCTTAGATCTATCTCGGTTAAACCTTCAAGGTTTTCAAAACCTTGAAGGTTTCTGCCATAAATATCAAATACACTTACATTCTTAATTCTTAATTCCTGCCTGCCGGTAGGCACGGTTTCATTATTAATTATTACTACTCCTGTTGTGGGGTTAGGATAAATATCAATCTTACTTTTTTCTATGGGTGTATTTACAATATTGCTTATACAATTACAATCAGTTGTATAATATATATTAGGGCTACCAGCGGTCTCTACTATAACACCAGCAGGAGGGAAAGGTAATACCCATACACAAACTTCATATAAACTAGGCATATTGCAGATCTCTATATTTTCTAATAAAGTATTTTGCGATATATCCAAACAATTTAAATAGTTTGTGCCACAGCTTAAAGTACCAATATGAAGATGTGTTAATTCAATATTATTAGAAACATCCAGACTGGTTAATTGGTTTCCATGGCAACTCAATATTGTTAAATCTGTATTATTAGAAACATCTAAAATTGTTAATTGGTTTGCTCTGCAATTCAAATATGTTAAAGCAGTATTATTAGTAATATTCAGACTGCTTAATTGGTTAAGTTCGCACATCAAATCTGTTAATGCAGTGTTATTAAAAACATCCAAACCGCTTAATGGGTTCTTTCCGCAACTTAAGTCAGTTAAAGCAATATTATTAGAAACATCCAAACTGGTCAATTGGTTATCAACGCAATACAAGCTTGTTAATGCAGTATTATAAGAAACATCCAAACTGCTTAATTGGTTATAATTGCAACCTAACAATGTTAAAGCAGTATTATTAGAAACATCCAGACTAATTAATAGGTTTTCTTGGCAATTCAAATTTGTTAATGCAGTATTATAAGAAATATCCAGACTGGTTAATAGGTTCTCTTGGCACCACAAATCTGTTAATGCAGGACTATTAGAAACATCCAGACTGCTTAATTGATTTTGATAGCACGTTAAAAATGTTAATACAGGACTATTAATATCCAGACTGTCTATTTGGTTTTGATAGCAACTTAAGGTTGTTAAAGCAGTATTATTAGAAACATCCAAACTGCTTAATTGGTTTTGATAGCAACTTAATTCTGTTAAAGCAGTATTATTAGAAACATCCAAATTGTTTAATTGGTTATTTCTGCATTGTAAAGATGTTAAAGCAGTATTATTAGAAATATCCAGATTGGTCAATTGATTTTGATTGCATCTAAACGAAGTTAAAGTAGTATTATTAGAAATATCCAGACTCGTTAATTGATTATCATAGCACAACAAAATTGATAATGCAGTATTATTTGAAACATCAAGGTTGGTTAATAGGTTTTCTTCGCATCTCAAATATGATAATGCAGGACTATTAGAAACATCCAGACTGGTTAATTGATTTTGATAGCAGTATAAAGTAAGCAAATTAATAAATGCTTCTATACCTGTTAAATCTGAAATGCCTGAGTTGTCAACATACAAATGTGTTACAATTTCAGCTTCAGTATAACTTATTTGCCCATCGTTACTTGTATCAACTCCTGCTGTAATTAATGCAGCTAAAAAATTAGTGTCAGGTATGTTTACTATTTGTGCATTGGTAGTTTGTACCAATAGTAATATTGCAGTTAATGTAATAAGATTTTTCATAGTTTAATATTTAATTATTTTTTGAGTTATTGTTTGTTTATCAGTTGTAACTTTTATAAAGTAAATGCCTTGTGGCTGTTGGCTTAAGTCAACTTCGGTCTTCTGACTTCCGACTTCGGACTTCAACACTTCTTTTCCATAAACATCAAATACAGCTACATTCATAATTCTTAATTCCTGCCTGCCGGCAGGCATGGCTTCATTATTAATTGTAATAAGGCCTGTTGTAGGGTTGGGATAAATTTCCAAACTGTTTTCCTCACCTAACATTTGTTCTATACCGGAAGAAAGCACTACACTTGCATCATCTATCCACAATACGCTACCTGCTTGAGGGTCGTAATCGAGAGATGAAGAACTCATTAATACATACAATGTGTCGGGTGTTAATCCATTAACATAAGTAAAATCAATTACAGCTTGTTGCCATCCCAAACCGGCTGTGGATACACTTGTTTTAAAAACTCCTCCTGCCACATAAGTTCCTGCACTCATTAATGATACTCTACACTCAGCGGTATCATTTCCATTTGGACGATATTGATAGTAGAATTTGAATTGGTCTAAATTCTGAGTGAACTCAATACCCGGTCTAAACGTTTGGTTTGTTACATCAACTTTTCCATTAAACAAAATACCCAAGGTATCGTTATATTCATGAGCAATAAATGGAATGCCCCAGTATTTATAAATATTCCAAGAAGTTGGAGTGTAAACTGTGGTTTCAAGTCGTACTGAATAGTTTCCTGTGTGTACTGTATCGGAACACATGATAACTGAAATAGGGCTGCTTCCAATTAATGAACTGTTGAAACAATTATAATCCCACCATCCGTAAGTGTTGTTGCCGCTGTTAGGATTCATAGCTGTTGGTACAAGCAAATCGTTTGTCCATGTTTCAAATCCGGGGTTAATAAGTTGGGCATGTGCAGTATGCATTGTAAATACAAGTGCGAAAGCTGATAAAATAAGTAAAGTTTTTTTCATTTTTTTCATTTTTAAATTAATATCAAATTTACTATTCTGTTTAAAACTTGCAATATGTTGGACAATATTATTTTAAACCTTGAGCAAATATAATGCATTTTAGTTTGTATTCCTAAATTATTATATAAAGCTGGGTTATTACTTGTTTATAGGCTTAACAAGCAGGTTGTAAGTACGATAATGTATAAATATGCTAAATAATTTTCAAAATCTTTTAATAGTTTATATTAAAAGCTAATTTTGCAATAATTAATTATATGTTAAACTAAATTTATAATATATTATGAAAAATTTTAAAGGCTTATTTGTTCTAATAGCACTTGCTGTTTTATTTTCAAGTTGTACAACGATGACTCATTCAATGAAAATTCCTGATAACCGCATTGAATTTAAGAAAGATGATTTTGAGTTTTCAAAACAAGTTTCGGGTGAAGCTAATGAGGTTAAAATTTTTGGAATTGATTTTGCTAGATTATTCTCAAAAAAATACGGCGAGCTTGAAGCGCGCGGAATGTTTTCAATTCCTATTATAGGTGGTATTGTTGGAACAAAAGCAAACCTATATGCTTTGTATAATATGATGAAAGATAACCCCGGGTATGATGTGGTTATTTATCCTCAATATGAAGTTAAAAAAACAGGTGTTCCAATTGTTTTTGTTTCTACAAAAGCAAAAGTTACTGCCAGATTAGCAAAAATTAAATAATTTGTAATTTTAAAAAGGAATCATTTTTGTTATGATTCCTTTTTTTAAATATTGTAATCTCTAATTGTAATGAACAAATTTACTGTTAAAATATCGAAAATTGCATTTCTTATAATTGTATTATTATTTATTGTATGTCCAATTTCAGATAGTTATGGACAGAAAAATGATAATTATGCTATTATATATTTAATACGATTAAAAAAATCAACAAATAGTGTTGTAAGCTACAATGTATGGATAGACAATAAATACATTGCTGAGCTAACAGGAAATAATCCTGTGTTTACTGACAAATATACAGGTAAATGGCTTGTGTTTAATTGTGCAGGAAAGCCAAAAAGGGTATTAAAATTAACTCAGGTAAGAAACAAAAAATATAAAGCTCAAATTATATTTAATGTTGAAGCAGGAAAAAGATATTTTATTGTTTTTGACCCATCGGTTAATGAAACAGTGAATCCGCTTCAACTAATTAGTAATGAAAAAGGATACGAGTATTTATATAATTCAGCAAGCGAAGATGTAATAGTTGTTGATGCAGATATTCTTGCTCAGGTAAAATATGAAAAAGAAAATGGTTTTATAGATCAATCAACATCAGTTAATGAAACTGTTTTAGAAAAAGACTCTTTGCAAAAAAACCCTATTGACAAATTAAACATTAACGTTGCCAATAAAAAAATTGAGAATGTTAATCATAAAGCAATTATTTCTGGTAGTAATGAGCATAAATTTTTCTGGAAAAGATTGGTTAATAACTCTTCTTTAGGTGGGGTAAAGAAAACCCTTATTGAATATAAATTTGATTATTATAAAACTTTCGATAAAATTAATCAAGCACAAGTTATTAGCGAATTAAACAATATTATTTCCAGTATTCAGGATAATGATAATGTAATTATTTACTATTCCGAGTCAGAAAATTTGATCTATGTGGCAATAGAGCATAAGAATTAAAAATGATTAAGGAGGGTTTATTAAAATTGTTTTTGAACAAACAAAAAAACCTTTTCCTTTAACTGTTCTGTCAGAGCTTTTCGGTAGTAGAAGAGGGCTTTTTTATAGTTTTTATTTGTTTTGTAAGTATGCCCGATTGTATATAGTGCTTTGGAATCCTGCTTTTTGATTAATCTGGCAAGTCCCCTTTTATTCTTACCATGTTGCGAAAGCGCCATAGCTTTTTTAAAACAATAAACAGCTTTATCATATTCCTTAAGTTCATTATAGATATTTCCAAGGTTAATATAAGGAGCAGGAAAATCAGGCTTAAGTTCCAATGCCTGTGAACAGTAAATAACTGCGAGTTTGTATTCTTTCAATTCATAATAAATACTGGCTATATTGTTGTAAGCAGCAGCGTTATTCGGAACAAATTCGAGGTACTTTTTATATTCCTTCAATGCTTTCCGGAACTTTTTGCGGGCATCATAAACAAAGCCTAATTCGTAATATGAATAAGCCGCATTAGGCTCTAATTCTATTGATTGTTTAAGTTTTTTTATTGCGTTGTTTATTAATTTTTCAGTCAAAACCGAATCATTGTTTATACTTTCATTAACAAAAACAAATATCGAAGCTTCGAGGAATAATTTTCTTGCCTTTAACGAACTAATTATGTAATGATTTTTATCAAGCAAGCCGATTGCTATTTTCAATTCATTTTTTGCCGTAATCAGTGACTCAATATCAGTGGCAACCGTTTCTCCTTTGAGTAGTGGAACTATTATTTGTAAGGCATCATCCTGCAAAGCAGCAGCAAGATTTCGTTTCATAAGGTTAAGTATATCGTCAATATCCTCTTTTTCAGACAATAACAAATAATAATCATAAGCCGATTCTCCTTTTGGGGAAATAACATTTCCTTCTTTCAGAGTTTTTAGGAAATACTTATAGTTTTGTATCACCAAAGAATCGCAACTACTCAGTAAATTGTTTTCAAATCCTTTGATATTAACGGTTTTTAAAAGCTTGTATTCGCTTTCTTTTTGTTTTTTTAGGGCTGTCAGAGTTTCATTATCCACTTCTGCAATTACTACACTTCTTTCTCCTATTACAAACGGTATTTGTCTGGCGGGTGCTGTTTCCTCTGGAACTATCGAAACCAGATACTTTTCTATTTCTGCAAGGCAAACCCTGTTATTATTATTAGTATCTGCCAGTCCTTGCAAACCTTCAATAAGATGGTATGAAAATACACCTCTGCCATTACCCCACTGTTGTCCCTCCTGCGAAAGCTGATTTGGCTGACAGGATAATATCTTAATTTCGCCCGACCAGTTTTCGCTTAATGCTTTAGATGTTTTTTCACTACCTTCGATACCTCCTGCTAATTTGCCCGACCGGCATGCATCGGTTATTAAAATGACATTTACTTTTTTATTGGTCAGTGTTTTAAGAAACTTTTTTATTTCATAAACAGGAAGGTAGTCATTTCCAAAAGCAAAATATGAAGAAACAGGTGCCTTATATAAAAGTAATAGCCCGTTTTCTATATCATTAAGAGCTTCAACATCTCCATGTCCTGCAAAATATATATATACACGGTCTCCAGACATGCAAATCCTGCTTAACCATAAAAAAGCGTCTCCAATATTTATCGCTGTAGCTTCTTCGTTCAGAAATATTTTTATATTGACTGAATCAACCGAACCACCTGATTTGGATTTAATATAATTTGCAAATGCTTTTGCATCTTTATCTGCAAACTGCAGGTCTGGTACTTCGAGATAATCCGAAATACCGATTATTATTGCATAGGTTTCTCCGGAATATGTTTTTTTTGGTATCGAATCCTTATCGCTTGTCTGAGCGAAGCAATAAACAGATGTAATTATTAAAAAAAATAATATTACTTGTGTTCGTATTCGCTTTAACAGAAGCATAAGATTTTTTATAAATTTATATCAGAGTTTTAAAAACAAAACAGCAACTAATTACTTGGTGTAACTTACAGACTACAAGTTCATCACTATTATTTTTAATAGTAAAATTTACTGGTCATTGGTTACCAACCACCGATTACTGATTATCCAATTAGCCCATCTATAAAGACAGGATATATAATTTTCAATTTTAGCAACTTTATGGATAAGCACTAATTAATATCTGAATGAAAACTCAGGTTTTGATATTTTACTTGATTTTCCAAAGAAAATTGCCATCACAATCTCCTTTAACTTCCCATTCTTTTGTTCCTCCTGTTGTGATACAATATACTTTTGTATAGCCTGCATTTTTTGTAACATAAAGGGTTCCCCAATCACCGATTGTTCCTTTATACTCACCATCAAGATAAACTTCGATGAAATAGCCTGTATAATTATCAAAAATTATTTCACAATCTTCTCCTTCTTTTTCACCTTTCTTAAAAGAAGCCGGCATTGGATTTTTGTCATTTGTCGGAGCCTTGATCTTAATATTAGGATTCATTGCCCTTGTTTGGTTCGGGTCAACATCCTTACTGCTTATTTCAACAATAGTTTTGTCCTTAATATCCTGGGCCATTACATTTGACTTTAAAATTACCAGGCTAATCAGAACTACAGTAATAAAAAATACAATTTTTTTCATTGTTTTTTGTTTTTTGGTTAAACATTATTTTACAAAGATAATAATTTTACTTTTATTATGTATTTATGACGAACAGTTAAATGAAAAAGTTACAGAGCTTATGCCAAATTTATAAAATTGGAATCAATATCATAAATAGTCTGAAAAATGCTTCCCTTAAATATCCATGTACAAGGTAAGTTTTAATGCAAAATTATCTTTAGTCTCAGGTAATGAATAATATCCATATCTATAAAAAACTCCTATACCGTAGCCAATAAACGTTTGTTTTATCAAATTGTTAAACAAGATACCTGACTCAAAATAAACTTTATCCATGGTTTTAAAAGGCACATTAAAATGTTCATAAGCATTACTTAAAGTCCCATAACCAACATTATTGCAAAATACCAACCTTGGGTGAAATTTTTTTGTTTTAAACAATAAAGTACCAAAATCATGACTAAAGTATAAATATCCAAAACGGTCGGAAATAAATTCATTTAAACGCATGGTAGCAAAACTATTAGCCGACTCAATTGTAAATGAATTGAAACTTCCATGTCCGTTATAAATAAACGGATATGGCAAAGCTTTGTCGGTATAAGCACCAACAATTTGAATATTTGTTTTCCCAAGATTTTTAATTATAAAGGTTTTTGAAACTTTTGTTTCTAATTTAAGGTATTCAATATCACCGTTAAGCAAGTTTACTCCTTTTGTAATATTTCCCCAAAATATTGGGTATTTAGTTCCCATAGAAATTTTATATCCACGAGGAGTTTTTATAAATTTCTCTTTATAAGCGTATTTCAATTTAATGCCAATTTCGGTATAATTAAAAGTGCTAAATGTGAAATTTTCAGGAATTTCATATTGTGTATTTAATTCATAGTATAAATAATTATTTGAAACTGTTTTAGAAGAAGTTTTAAAAATTGCATTTAATTTAAGATATTTTAAAAATCTTAAAGATATTGTAGCTTTATATCCTTCAATTATATCCATATTTTCTATTAAAATATCGCGATACAGATCAGAGCTGCTAATATTTTTATCATCAATAAATGTATATGAAGCAGATTCTGTTACATCGTTAAAATATTGTAATTTTAATTGAATTTCCTGTTTGTCATAAATATTAAAAAATAAATCTCCTCCATATTTTACAGCCTTATCTCTAAATCCGTATGCAATATATCCTCCAATAGAATACCATTTTGAGATACGTTCATTAGTCATAATTCCAACACCTGGTCTAAATCCCTCATATTCGTTAAAATTTAATAGTTTTGTGTAATCAAAATTTAAAAATTTCCATGGTATATAACCCGATGCTATAGTCTCAATAAGTTTTAATTTTAAATCCAATTTTTCTGCTTTTCCAATACTATCAATTATTTGATATGTCTTTTCATCGATAATAGAAAGTGAATCGTAACGATAATTATTCCAAAATTCATTATCTTTTTTATGAGCATCATCGTTTATTTTTAATTCAACATTGCTAAATTCCTTTTTATTTAATTCAGGATTAAGTGAAATTTTTTCAAGAAAACTTTCTCCAACACCAAGCAATAAAAAATTATCAATTTTTCTTGTTGCCAAAGTATCATTTATCATTACTGTATCTCTGCTCTCAGACATTAAAAGTGTTGGAAATACAATATTGGTATTAAGTTGCACGGGAAACCATTGTTTATTCTCAATAAATTCATATTTCTGCTGAATTTTAACCTGCAATATCTCTGATTTATCATACGGTTCGGCAATAACACTTTGAATTGCATAATTATTTGTATTGATATGCAAAATCCCTTTTAATCCATCAAAATTTTTTCCTTTTGAAGGTCTGTATGAAATAATAAAAACAGTATCGTTTTGTTCGGTAAAAATGGTGTCTTCAATAAGAAAAAAATATTTTTTAGTACTGCCCTTACTTACAGGACTTAAATAATATTTGTCGGCAATATTAATTAGTTCATCGTAAAAAGAAAATGATTGTAATTGTGTGGCAAGCATCATAAACGACGGTTCTTTTAATCCTGACACCTTTGTTGCAATAACATTTTCATTGTTTTTATCAGGATAAATAAACTTACGTTCACTTATTGATTCCATTATAAACAAATGCTGTGTATTCATTAAATCAGCAACGAATGATTTATTATTTATTTCTGAATTTTCAATGGTATCTTTTTTATATTTAACAGCTATTGTATCTGGTAATATCATTGTGTCGATTCGTGTTTTTAAATTTTTCAGATCGGCGGTAAAATATAGCTTATTGTATGAGGTATAAGAAAATGACCTCATTTTTTCAGGATTGTTCACTTCCTTATTTTCAGCAACTTGTTTAATTATTCTATGAGCAGGATTTACTCCCGGAAATACAGTTATTTCTGAAATATTGAATGTTTTTTTCTTTAATAAAATTAAAAGTGGTTCGTTCTTACTAATATTTTTTATTGAAATATTTTTCGAATAATAGCCTATGTAAGAAAACTTTAAAAATTCAATATCATTGTTGGAATAAACCTTGAACTTTCCATCAATATTAGTTGTTGTTCCCTGATTTTTCGAATTATATACTATGTTTACAAATGCTAAAGGTTCTTTTGTAAGTGAATCGAGAACAATTCCGAATTCTTTAAGATCTTGAGAATATCCAAATAAAGAAGAAAAAATTATAATTAAAAAAATTAGAAAACGTTTATGTGTTTTTGTATTCAATTTTTTTATCAAAAATTATTTATAAGACCCCATTTTAAGCATAGCAATTTCTTTATCACTAAGAAATCTCCATTTTCCACGCTGCAAACCTTTTTTTGTTAAACCTGCAAAATAAACTCTGTCTAACTTTACAACTTTATAAGTTAATTGTTCAAATATTCTTTTCACTATTTTATTTTGACCTGAATGTATTTCAATGCCAATTTGCTTTTTATCATCAGGATCAATGTAGCTAATTTTGTCTGCTTGTATAAAAATGTCTTCAATTTTTATCCCATCAGCAATTTTCACCATATCATTTTTATCTAAATTTTTATCTAAAAACACATGATATATTTTTTTCTTATTGTACTTTGGATGGGTTAATTTTTTTGTTAAATCCCCATCATTTGTAAACAATAATACCCCTGTTGTATTTCTATCTAATCTTCCTACAGGATAAATGCGTTCTTTGCACGCATTTTTTACTAGATCCATTACAATTTTTTTAGCATGAGGATCGTCAACTGTTGTAATAAAATCTTTAGGTTTATTTAATAATAAATATACTTTTTTTTCTTTTCTAATTTTTTCATCATTGAATTTAATTTCATCTTTAAACGAAACTTTTGTTCCAAGCTCAGTTACAATTTTACCGTTTACCTTTACCAAACCCGCTTTAATATATTCATCTGCTTCTCGTCTTGAACATAAACCACTTTTTGCAAGAGTTTTATTCAGTCTTTCTAATTCCTGTGTTTCCTCAAATCTCCTATGTTTTGGTTTGCCTTGATTTGAGTGGGAGTATTGTTTTTTTGCCATTACTTTTAAGTTAAATTATTTTGCAAAAGTAAGATTTAAAATGACTAAAATACTTAAAGTTCAAAATGACTAAAATTTGAAATAAATAGAATGATTGAAAAAAGCAGTCATTTTAGAAAAACATTCTCAGGTAAATTTCCATTTTCAAAATGTTTTTCAATCCAACCGGATATTGAATTTTCTCTGTAATCAAAATATTTTGAGTATGGTTTAATATCAAGTACTGGAGTTCCATTAAGCATATCTACTTCTGTAAAATGCAATTTTGCGCCTTCTATTTTTTTTATTTTAACAATTGAAAAGCCAATATGATTTGGTCTGTTTGGGCTTCGTATTGCAAATATTCCATGAGCTTCGTCTTCCAAAAATGGAGTACCTGATATTTTTTCCACATTACTTTTATGAAAATAATATAATATAATAGCATGAGAAAAACCTTGCAAATCTTTTAATCCCGGAACATATTTTTCATATAATTCAATAAATGCTTCAGTATTTGTATCAAATTTCCCTTGAATACTTATGTTTTTAGGAATTTTGTAAGGCGAATGAATTATCCCGATAGGTTTAAGTTTTATTTCCATTGTAGGCCATGATTTATACTTGAATTTAAATACAAATATGAACAACATCTGATTATAATACAATTTTTTGTCAATTTTGTATTAAAATGATACTTTTGATACTTTAAAATTTCAATTTGTCGAAACGGACAAAATTTAAACAATGCAAAAAAATATTGGTATAAACAGTAAAGTATTGAGTAAAATATTAAGAACAAGTTTATTCATTTTTTCTATTGCTTTTATAGTTTTTCTTTTTCCAAGAGAAGGAAAATTCAAATATGAGTTTCAAAAAGGTAAGCCATGGATGCATGAAGCATTAATAGCTCCATATAATTTCCCTATTTACAAAACAGATGAAGAACTTAGTGCTGAAAACGATAGTATTGCAAACAGCATAATTCCACATTACAGAATTAGTGAAAATATAAAAGATGAGAAAACTGTTGTTTTTTTGCAAAGCTTTGAGAAAAAATGGGAAGAACATAAAACCAAGTTTTACAGAATTGACAATAAAAGAAAACAGAAAAAAATAAACGAAAAATTAGAAGAACTAAAAATTAAATATTTCGATTTTTCAACAAAATTACTTTCATTTATTTACGATAAAGGAATAATTGAAATAACAGATATTATTAAATTAAGAATTAATACGGATAAAGGGAAAATTATTTTATTAGATAATAACATTGCTGAAGAAACATATATAAGCGAAGTATTTACAAAAAAAACAGTAATTGAATATATAAATAAAAAAATAAAAGAAAAGCGAAATAATTCTGAGTATGAGGAAACAATAGCTGTAAATTTTCTTGAATCACTTGAAATTTCAAAATATATAATCCCAAACTATTATTACGACGGAGAAACAACAGAACAGATAAAACTTGCCAAGATCAATAATATATCGCTTACCAACGGAATGGTACAGGAAGGTGAAAAAATTATTTCTAAGGGAGATGTGGTAAATAATACAACATACAGAAAACTACTTTCTTTAAAAACTGAGTTTGAAACCAGCACAGGAAAAGATTCAAATTTCTATTTAATACTATTAGGTCAAATATTTTTGGTTACAGCATCAATTCTTGTGTTATATCTTTTTTTACTTCATTTTAGAAAAGACATTTTGCAAGACACATTAAAAACAGCATTTATACTTGTTTTTGTACTACTTATGATTTTTGTTTCAAGGATAACAATAAACTACAATTTTATAAGTATCTACATTGTACCTCTTGCAATTTTGCCAATAATTATAAGAGCATTTTATGACACTCGTTCAGCATCGTTTATTCATATTGTAACAATTATTACTATTGGATTTTTTGCTCCAAATGGTTTTGAATTTGTTTTTATTCAGCTTATTGCCGGAATGATGGCAATTTTTAGTTTAGCTAGTATAAACAGGCGGAGCCAATTATTCTTAACTGCCTTAATAACATTTGTTTCATATAGTGTTATTTATTTTGGCATTTCAATGATACAAGAGGGTGATATTTCCAAGATTAATTTAACAAATTTTGCATGGTTTGCAGGAAATGGCTTATTACTATTAGCATCATATCCATTAATTTATATTTTTGAAAAAGTATTTGGTTTCTTATCTGATGTTAGTTTAATGGAGTTGTCAGATACAAATCATCCGGTATTGCGAGAGCTTGCAGAAAAAGCACCGGGAACATTCCAACATTCGCTGCAAGTTGGAAATTTGGCAGAATCAGTTAGTTTTAAAATTGGAGGGAATCCTCTTTTGGCTCGTACAGGTGCATTATATCACGATATTGGAAAAATAAATATATCACAATATTTTATTGAAAATCAGGCACCTGGTATAAATCCTCACGATAAGTTAGAATACGATAAAAGTGCCGAAATCATTATAAACCATGTTACACAAGGTGTAGAAAAAGCGAAAAAACATAATTTGCCATCTCATATTATTGATTTTATAAAAACACATCATGGAAATTCAAAAGTTCAATATTTTTACAGAAATTTTATAAAACAACATCCTGATGAAGGAGTTGACGAAAAAATATTTACTTATCCGGGACCTTCTCCTTCTACAAAAGAACAAGCAATTGTTATGATGTGTGATTCTGTTGAAGCTGCATCACGAAGTTTAAAAACATACACAGAAGAAACTATTGATGAACTGGTTGAGAAAATCATTAATTTTCAGATTGAAGAAGACCAGTTTAGATTTGCCAATATAACTTTTAAGGATATTACAAATGTTAAAAGTATCTTGAAAAACAAATTAATAAATATTTACCATTCCAGGATCGAGTATCCTGAATAAAATTAAATGATTGAATGGTTAATTCGTAGTAAAAAATATAAGTCGCTAATTCGCGAATAAAAATATTAGCGTATTCGCAACAAAAAAAAATAAACATATGAAAATTTACACAACTTTAATAATTGCAATATTATTTGCATTAAACCTGTATGCTCAAGAGAAAAAAGATATTACACTTGAAGATATCTGGACTATTTATACTTTTTATCCGAAAAGTATTGATGGTTTACGTTCAATGAATGATGGTGAAAACTATACACAAATAAACCTTGCCAGAGATATTGATAAATACAGTTTCAAAAAAGGAACAAAAGTAGGCACTATTTTCAGTTTAAAAGATATGCCTAAAGATTGTACAATTAAAAAAATTAGTGATTATGAATTTAATGCCGATGAAACAAAAATATTAATATCAACCGATATTGAACAAATTTACAGACATTCCTTTTCGGCATCGTTTTATGTATGGGATATCAAAAATAAAGAAATGACACCACTTTCTGAAAAAGGAAAACAAATGCTGGCAACATTTTCGCCTGATGGGATGAAAGTTGCTTATGCTAGAGATAATAATATTTTTTATTATGATCTTGAGAAAAAAACAGAAATACAAGTTACTACCGATGGCAAACTTAACGAAATAATAAATGGTGTTCCTGACTGGGTTTATGAAGAAGAATTTAGTTTCAGTAAAGCTTTTGAATGGTCGCCTAATGGAAAAAATATTGCATATATTAGATTTAACGAAAGTAGGGTTAATGAATTTAATTTAACAATGTACGAGAATTTATATCCTACATGGTACAAATACAAATATCCGAAAGCAGGAGAAGACAATTCAATTGTTAGTGTACATATCTATAATGTTGAAACCAATAAAACCCTACCTGTTGATATAGGAACAGAAACCAATATTTATATCCCAAGAATTAAATGGACAAAAGATGCTGATAAATTAAGTATTCAAAGATTAAACCGACTTCAAAACAAATTTGAAATATTATTGGCGAATGCTTTAACAGGAAAAACAGGTGTTTTATATACCGAAACAAACAGATGCTATGTTGAAATATCTGATAATCTTACTTTTTTAAAAGACAATAAGCATTTTATTATTACAAGTGAGAAAAATGGCTATAATCATATTTATTTATATGATATGACAGGCAAAGAAATTAGACAAATAACAAAAGGCAACTGGGAGGTTACCAAATTTTTGGGTTTTGATGAAAAAAGTAAGTTGTTTTACTATATGTCTACAGAATTATCACCCACACAAAGAGATATGTTTTCAATTGCTTATGATGGAACAAACAAAATAAAACTCACACAAAAACAGGGTGTAAACAGAGTTGAGTTTAGCAAGGGTTTTAAATATTTTGTAAATTATCATTCCGATGCAAATACACCTTCATCGGTAGTACTATACGACTTCAAAGGAAAACAAAAAAGAGTACTGGAAGACAATGCCGACCTTAATGCTAAAATGAATGATTACAAATTCAGTAAAAAGGAAATTTTCAAATTTAAAACATCTGAAGATATTGAACTTAACGGATGGATGATAAAACCATATAATTTTGATGAAACAAAAAAATATCCTGTTTTTATGACTGTTTACGGTGGTCCCGGCAGACAAACAGTAATGGACAGATGGGAATACACTGCTATTTGGCATCAGCATATTGCAAATCTCGGATATATTGTTGTTTCTGTTGATAATCGTGGTACAGATGGAAAAGGCTCTGAATTTAGGCGTTCCACCTACGGACAAATGGGGAAACTTGAAACCATAGACCAAATAGAAGCCGCGAAATATCTTGGTGTTTTAGCTTATGTTGATGCAAACCGTATTGGCATACAAGGTTGGAGTTACGGAGGTTATCTGTCAACACTTTGTATAACTAAAGGAAACGAATTTTTTAAAATGGCTATAGCTGTTGCTCCTGTTACCAATTGGCGTTATTACGATTCAGCTTATATTGAAAGATATATGGGTTTACCACAAGACAATGCTGATGGATACGACGAAAATTCACCGATCAATTATGTGAAAAAACTAAAAGGTAAATATCTTTTAATACATGGTAGTGCCGATGATAATGTGCATTTTCAGAATACCGTAGAATTAGTTGATGCACTTGTGCAAGCTGATAAACAATTCGATCTGATGTTTTATCCAAACAGTAATCATGGAATTTATACAGGAAGAAACACAAGGTATCATTTATTTAAAAAAATGACAGAATATATTAAGGATAATTTATAAATTTACAATCCTTATTGCCCAGATGGCGAAATTGGTAGACGCACCAGCTTGAGGGGCTGGCGCTGGCAACGGTGTGCAAGTTCGAGTCTTGTTCTGGGCACTTTATGCAGGTTAAACCCGAATTATACATTAGGAGGCCGCAAACAGCCGAACTAATGAATTTATAAGGGTAACCCTGATATAGAAAATCTCCAAAATGATGATTTGAAAAATCATACATTTGCTTAGATTTTCATAGTCGTTTATACAATTGAAAAATTTCAATTGCATCTGGGTTAAACAATCTATCCTGATTTTATAAATTATGGAATTTATAAACACTATA
>CAYTAU010000031.1:0-41046 GCA_964435855.1 uncultured Bacteroidales bacterium
TTAAAGTATTATGAAAAGAGTAAATGTTAAAGTAGAAATGAACAGGCAAGATAAGTCTGAATTTATTAATTTATGTGGAAATATTGGTGCCGAAGACCTAAAATTAGGCGAACAATCGCCTGTAAAAGACTTAACAGACATGAATTTGTTTAGAAAAAACCAAGTTACAGCCCACAATTTGTTGGCACAGGTAAGCGAATTGCATTTTGAAGGCGAAAAATATACCGAAAAAGCCTATTTACTTATAGGTATATATAAGGGGCAGGATTCGCACACACCCAACACTATATACAGTAATATGAATAGAATGAAACCTATACTTATTAATGCTTATTTTGAGAATAGAGAGGAGTTGCAAAAATTTGGATTTAGAGTTGTACAAGGCAAAACAGGTTATAGAGTTAGTTTACCCAATCGTTCGCCTTACGATATATTAGATGCAGCCAAAAAATGTGTGGCACGTCATAAAGAACTAAGTAAAGATTCTCCGCTAAACAGTTTTGATATGAAAACATTTGAAACATATGGCAAAGAAGCCGATGGATATATCACTTATTCTAATAAATATCACGACGATGCCGAATCGGTAAGCGAAAGATTAAACGATTTGCTGGGTTTTGCCAAAGATCAAAACATACGCACCAAAGGAACTATGTATTACAATGTGGCACGAATAAGAGATTTGCTTTTAGCTTTATATTACGGACATGAAAAACAAATTGAAGACTGGGGATTTAAAATTATTATAAGCACCACAAAAAAGACAAAAGAAGAAGAAGAGAATAGTTAATTAAGAATTATGAATTGGGGAGCTTTGCTCCCTTTTTTTGTTATCTTTGTTTAACATTATTAATGATTTATTAAAAAAACTTGTAGCTATAAGAGATATAACAAGTATTAATGCATGTTATCTAATAGTTGGCAAACATAAAAGAAAACTACTATGAAAAAACTACTATCAATTTTATTGATTATTACATTCTCTAATATAATTATTGCCCAAACGACAGCCATTCCTGACCCTGGTTTTGAACAAGGACTAATAAATCTAGGTCTGGATGGAACAATTGATGGGTCAGTTCTAACAAGTAATATAGATACGGTAACTCATTTAACAATTCAACAATTGTCCATTAGTGATTTAACAGGGATAGAAGATTTTACAGCTTTAACTCAATTATTATGTGACTATAATGTAATAACAAGTTTAGATTTATCTCAAAATACTGCTTTAACTTACTTGCGTTGTTGGCACAATCAATTAACCAATTTAAATGTTTCTCAGAATATTGCTTTAACTGTATTGCTTTGTAACGATAATAAATTAACCAATTTAGATGTTACTCAAAATACAGCTTTAACTGAATTTAATTGTGGAGATAATGAATTAACCAATTTAGATGTTACTCAAAATACAGCTTTAACTGAATTTGAATGTGGTGCTAATGAATTAACCAATTTAAATGTTTCTCAGAATATGGCTTTAACTTACTTCCGTTGTAACGATAATGAATTAACTTGTTTAAATGTAAAAAATGGGAACAATGCTAATTTCACAGGCTTCTTACCTGATTCAAATCCCAATCTTACTTGTATTGAAGTAGATGATTCTACTTGGTCAACGACCAACTGGAGTTGGATTACTGCTTGGGCCTCATTTAGTACTAATTGTAATAATGCGTGTTCAACTGTAGGAATAAATGAACATAACTTTTTTAATTTATCTATCCATCCAAACCCTGCATCATCTCACTTAACAATTGATGCAAAACAAAACATTCAAGAAGTTAATATCATTGACCTTACAGGTAAAACAGTAAAAGCATTTATTTCAACTACTAATACAATAAATGTATCTGATTTACCAAAGGGAATTTACTTTATTAAGTTGACTACTGATGAAAGGACAATAACTAAAAAGTTTGTAAAACAGTAAAAAACGATTTGCCAACAATCGCTATATTTCATAGTGTTGTGTTGGTTGTAAATATTAAGAGGTACAACACAACGAAAACATAGCGTAGCCTTACCCCCACTCTAATGAGTTTGTAAATCTGCCGCAAGTAAAAAGTATTTTTAAATTAAATAAAAAATATTATCTTTATGGTATATAAACATATAAATATATAAGCTATGAGTAAATTCTGGAAAACATTAATTTTTACAATTATAAGTAGTCTGCTAATATTTGTTTTATGCAGCAGTTTATCAAACACAAAACAAACAAATACTGTTTCAGTAATTGATAATAATATATTTTTAGAAATAAAAAGTATAGTTTCAGAAAACTGGCTTGTAAGTCAAGATTCATCTAACACTATTCTTATTACAAGTGTTGATACCACTTTAATATGTAATTTTATAAATTGTGATAAAACAAGTGGCAGCTACGAAGCATGGGTAATAGATAAAATAATTGATAAATTTAAGTATCAACTTAAATATACTTTTAGCAAAAAGCTTTCCGATAAAGAAATTGTAGCAATAAAATTCAATAACGACTCTGTTTATAAAGTTAAAAGAACATTATATAAAAAACACAATATTGCACACCTTTCAAATAAATACGACGATTTTATTCCCCAAACAGATACAGATAAAAAAAACATTAAAAAATTTAATCAAGAAAAAGAAAAACTAATGAAGCTGTTTGTAACAGCACCCAATTTTCAAACAAAAATGTATGCAGTATATATTACCGATAATTTACCATGGTATGCATCAATATGTATGCCCGATGTAAGTAGTGATGTATATAAAATGAAAAATAATATTAAAGAAAAATTAAATTAACTTGAACTCGGGATATGAAAATAGTGTTAGTTTGAGTTTCTCCTTTTTTTTATTTGAGGGTACGCAGTATCCTTTTTTTGTTAAAAAATAATTTATGTGTAATTTTATTGTATGAAAAAACAATTGGTAATATTTTTAATTTTAATATTTGTTTTTGTTAGTTGTACAAATCACAATTCTGAGAGCAAACAAGAAGGTATTATTACTAAAATTCCCAATCAAGATTCCATAATAATAAAACCATATAAAATTGATTATTCCGATTCTATTAATTATACAGATGAGAATGGATTAAGACAAGGCAAATGGATTGATATGTGGGAAGGAAAAGTAGCAGGCATTAAAACATATATTAATGATACATTAAATGGGTGTTTTTTTAGAGGAGTTATAGAGGAAAAAAACTATAGCATGTTAAGCTATTTTAATATGGGTGAATGTATTTGGTCGGCATTTGGATATGATCATCAATTACTTTTTCCAACTAAAGGATTTACTTTAAGTAAGGATACAGTTCTTATACAAGCTCCATATTATAATGGTCAATTATGGTATGAAGGTAAGTTTATTAAAATTGGTAATAAAAGAAAGTACCATTGTTCAGTACTTCACAATGGAGTAGGTATACATAAAGTATATTATGAAAATGGTAATCTTCGTGCAGAAATTAATTATGATAATATTACTCTTAAGTTATATCCAAATGAAGCGAATAGTAATTACAAGGAGTATACTTTTAAAGAATATGTTTATAGTAAAGAAGCTTTTAAAGGAAGTTCACTTGGAGAATCTATTTTATACGTATCTGATGAAGATTGGAATTCAATACACAAAAAATAAGTAGAGAAATAATCTCTTTACAAAAAAACAATAATAAAATTGACAAGAGAAAAATATTTGATTATTTTTGTAATATGATACGATTTAATAAATACATAGAAATAAACAGAGATAAGAGGTTCGGGAAACCAATTATTAAAGGCACACGAATTTCTGTTTATGATGTCTTATCTTGGTTATCAAACGGTATGACAAGAAAAGAAATTATTGCAGATTATCCTGAATTAAATGAGATTCAAATAAATGCATGTTTGTCATTTGCTGCAAATAAGGAACAAAAACATTTATATGCCTAATGAAACTTCTTTTTGACTAATTGATTGATAAACCTTATTAAGCATAGCTTCTATCCTACCCAAGCTTATAATTAATACTTCTCCCCACCATTATAATACTGCACCACAAGAACAATAGCAGCAATTATTGCCAAAACAGCCAATACAGCAAGTGTAATTTTTATCCAGCTATAAGGTCTTTCGCCCTGCACCTCTCCTGTTCGGGCATTTATCATAAATCTGTAAACCTTATCTTTAAACTTGTATGCACTTATCCACACAGGCAACAGAATATGCTTAAATGTAATATCGTTATATTTAGTATTCATTTTAGAAATTCGCTGATGATCGCCACCAATATCTTTTTTAACTGTTACTTTAATTTCTTTTGTCATCTTAATTTTGGCATCGTCAAAACCCTCTTTAATGCCCACCTGATAGCTTTCGGTACGAAATCCGCTTAAATATTTTTCGTCAAAAGGTATAAGGCTATCCAAATCCCAAGGCTCAAGTTTTTCAAGATATTTTTTTGGCAATGATGTTGTAGCAACTACCAACACATCGTCGAATTTGTTATTTACACTACCCGAAGCCGATCTCCAACGTATGCGTGTAACAGTTCTTGTTTTTGTTACCGATTTCCCATTCACAACTGTTGAGTATGTTTCGGTTGTTGTGTAATTATCGCCACGCTGACCTCTGTACTGGCAAGTAGTATTTGAATCGTAAGTCCAAAATGGAATATACATGCCTGCTATTTTTTTATTTAGCTTGGCAAACTTTTTAAGAGCACTTGGTGCCCACCAAAGTTTTTTAATCCATGTACGAAATAGCGTAAAAGCTTTTTTAGAATCTACTATAAATGGTAAAAGCGATTTGGGTTTTATTATACTGCATGATGTTCCGTCGGTTAAAACAATGTTGCTTCCGCAAAATGCACAACTGTCTGATACAATATTTGGGTCTAAAGTAGTTTCCGCACCACAACTGTTACATTTTATTGTAACAATTTCCTGTTTTTCTACACTTGTGTCGTTTTCGTTTAAGAATTTGTCAAAATCTATCTCTTCAATTTCCTCTTCACTGATTTCTATTTCGTTTACCGTTCCGCAATATTCACATTTTAGTGAGTTGGTGCCGGGAGAAAACTTTAATTTTGCCGAACAATTTGAACAAGCAATTTCGTTTTGTACAGTTTCCTGTATTGTTTTTTCTCCTTCCATATTTTTATTATAACAATGAAACAATTTAACAATCTATTTATCAATATTATTAAGTTTGGCTTTTTCAGGAATAGCTTCAAGTGGAGTTCTAATTGTTCCCGGAACATAAGGTTTTGTTTTTACAAGAGTCATTTCATCAACAATATGCTTTGCTCCTGCAAACTTGTCTATAATAAAAAGTGCATAACGAATATCCAGACTAATATTTCTACACATTTCGGGGTCGTACATAATATCGCTCATTGTGCCTTCCCAGTTTCTGTCAAAATTAATGCCTATAAGCTCTCCTCTTGCATTTAATACAGGGCTGCCTGAGTTTCCACCTGTAGTATGATTTGTTGCAGTAAAACACACGGGCATTGTAGAATTTATGCCATATCTGCCATATTCTTTTTTGTTATAAAGCTCTTTTAGTTTTTCCGGTACATTATAATCGTAAATATCTGGATTATCTTTCTCAATTATTCCTTTTAAAGTAGTGTTCAGCTTGTACCGTACACCATCTTTAGGTTGGTAATCGTCAACTTTACCATAAGCAATTCTCATTGTAAAATTGGCATCGGGATAAAACAACTTATCAGCTTGCATTTCTTTCATTCCTTTAACATACAGTCGGTGCAGCTTGTTTATTTTATCGTTAAGGCTGCGGTAATTGTAAAATACTTTTAAAAGATAAATGTTTATAAACTGATTATTGATATTATACAAAGGGTCTTTTTGCAGCTTTTTATCCGATTTTTCAGTATAATTATCCAAAAAATTGTCTAACTTTTCCTTATCAGTAAATATTGATTTACTATAAACATCATTTGTATATTTATTAAAATCGCCTTTGTATTTTTTTATTACAGTATTGTAAAATTCAGGATGATACTCCTTATCTGTTTTTTCGTAATATATTTTAATTAGTTCGGCAAATAGCTTTTTATCTGTTTCAATGTTATAATTTTTTAAAGTTGCCTTAACACTTTTTTTAACACCTTCAACTCTTTGTTCAATTGGCTTAGTATTTTGATTTCCAAGTCTTGTAACTTGAGATACCATTTTAAAAATATCGAGAAAAAATGGTACTTCATAAAGATAAGCAATGGTTTTTTGAAATGGTTCTATATCTTTATATAATTTTTCATACTCGGGTAATAAGTTGCCATACATTTCTTTTCGCTTAGTATCGGCATTTGCCCATTCCTGAAACTGCTTTTCAAGTTTAATTTTCTTTTCTATTGCGTTTAATCGTTTTAGTCCTCGGTTTTCGCCAATCCATTTTTTCCAGGCATTTGAAACATGTGCATACTTTGTTGAATACTGAATTCTTGTCTTTGTGTCATTATCCATAAAAGATCTCATTATATCAAGTTTCTTTTGCCTTACCTCAATTCTGCTAGGATTTGTAACTTCCATAAGTTGTTTTACTGCATAAGATGTAAGAAATTGTTCTGTTGTACCCGGATAACCAAAAACCATAGTAAAATCACCTTCCTTAATACCATCAAGCGATACAGGAAAATGATATTTAGGTTTGTAAGGAACATTGTCGGGCGAATAATCGGCAGGTTTATTGTCTTTGTCAGCATAAATTCTAAACAAAGAAAAATCGCCTGTATGACGTGGCCACATCCAATTATCAGTATCTCCCCCAAATTTTCCTATTGCCGATGGTGGAGCACCTACAAGACGCACATCGGTGAATATTTCATAAACAAACATGTAATATTCATTTCCATAATAAAATGGTTTTATCTCAATTTTATATTGATTGTCTTTTGAAGCTTCATTTTGAAGCTTTTTAATTTCTGATTGTATCTTTGTTTGTCTTTCTTTTTCATCAGTATTTTCATCAATATCTGATAATATTCTTTCGCTTACATCCTCTATTCGCACCAAAAATGTTACAGTTAAACCAGGATTAGATAATTCCTCATTTTTATTTTTTGCCCAAAAACCATCGGTAAGGTAATCGTGCTCAACAGAACTATGTGTTTGTATTTGCCCATATCCACAATGATGATTAGTGATAAGCAAACCTTGTTCTGAAATTAATTCACCCGTACATCCACGTCCAAAAATTACAATTGCATCTTTCATACATGCTTTGTTAACACTGTAGATATCTTCGGCAGTGAGTTTAAAGCCTTTTTTCTGCATATCTGCTATATTGTATTTTTTAAGCAATATGGGTATCCACATACCCTCGTCAGCTTTTACAAAACTGTTGCCTGCAATTGTTACTATGGCAATAAATAATATTATTTTCTTTAGCATGATATTAAAAATTAAAATACTTACCCCGAGCACTCGGGGCAAAATGACTAAAATTTAAAGTTAAAAGCAAAAGTAAAGAGTTTGCTATTATTATTAAAGTTATTTTTAATTTTTGTTTTTTTGATTTTGACGTAATTTTTATCAGTGGCCCCGTCCTTCAGAGACTGTGTGAAAACATAAAAATTAAAAAAACATGCAAAAAAGTTTACGAAATCACATTATATATTTAATTTCAAGGCAATTATATTTTACGAGAAATGATTAAAAAAAGAACTTATACATTATAAAGTTCCCAAAAATAGAAATGAGATATTATTACATCCCCATGTTGATAATTGGATTGGGAAATACAATCCTATTCGTTTAACCCCGATTATGCAATAGAAATTTATTTTTATTTCTATTTCATAGTTTGGGTTTAATAGATTTAATTGTTGATAAACTTGTATTATCAAATCCCGACAAATTCCTTTGGAAAGGACAAGCAAAAGTAGAATGTAAATCTTATGCTTCTGAAATCAATTTGAACTTGCTATTTACGTATCTAAATCAATATTTTTTCGCAAAGTTTTTTTCTCTGATATTATTTTTTTGTTTTTAAGACGCTTTTCTTTTAATGCCTTTGAGGGTTTTATATTTTTTCGCTCTTTTGGTATAACAAGGGCTTCTTCAATAAGTTCATATAACTTTCCTATAGCATTTTCTTTATTTTTTAATTGTGAACGTTGATCTTGAGAAGTTATAATAAGTACTCCATCTTTATTAATTCTATTTGATAATTTATCAAAAATAATTTCTTTTTCTTCGTCTGTTAATAACACAGAATTGGCTATATCTAAACGAAGTTCAACTTTTGTATTTACTTTATTTACATTCTGACCCCCGGGTCCGCTACTTTTAGAACTTGTGAAAATAAGTTCACTACTAAAATCCCTGTTATTTGTTTCTTCTGTTTGCACAATTCCAAAAGTACACAAAATTTATTTATAGTTTCCAATCATGTATTAATGTTGTTCAAATAAAAATTAATCATTTTTTTCGATCTGCTTATATTCTAAATATTTTGGAAGAGTTAAAAAAAAAATGTTAGTTTTGCATAGTTAACTATGAATAAACTTTAAAACTGTTATTTTCTGATTTATAAATTTGTATATAATCACAACAATTTAAAATGAAAAAAATAATATTCTTATTACTTCTTACTTTTTTTGTCTTTATACAGCAAATTAATTCTCAAACTTTTGGAGAAACTAAAAAATTGGCTGAGCAAGGAGATGTAGAAGCACAATATAATCTTGGAATATGTTATTATGAAGGAAAAGGTATTCTCAAAGATCATAAAGAATCAGTAAAATGGTTTGAGAAAGCTGCTGAACAAGGAAGTAAAGAAGCACAGTTTGTTCTTGGATTATGTTATTATAATGGAGAAGGTGTACTCAAAGATTACAAAGAAGCTGTAGCATGCTTCAGAAAAGTTGCTGAACAAGGATTTGCAGAAGCACAATTTGAGCTTGGATTACATTATTATAATGGAGAAGGTGTACTCAAAGATTATAAAGAAGCTGTAATATGGTTCACAAAAGCTGCTGAACAAGGAAATGCAGATGCTCAGTATAATCTTGGAGTATGTTATCATAATGGAATTGGTGTACTCACTGATTATAAAGAAGCTGTAAAATGGTATACCAAAGCTGCTGAACAAGAAAATGAAGATGCACAATTTGGTCTTGGAATATGTTATCATTATGGAAAAGGTGTACTAAAAGATTATAAAGAAGCTATAACGTGGTATACTAAAGCTGCCGAACAAGGAAATGCGTATGCACAATATTGTCTCGGATTATGTTATAATGAGGGCAAAGGTGTTCTTAAAGATTATGAAGAAGCTGTAGAATGGTATACTAAAGCTGCTGAACAAGGAAATGTATATGCACAATATGAACTTGGAGTATGTTATCTTAAAGGAGATAGTGCTTTCAATGATTACACAGAAGCTATAAAGTGGATTGAGAAAGCAGTTGAACAAGGAAACATAGGAGCACAATATAATTTTGGATTATGTTATTATAATGGATGGGGTGTACCAACTGATTATGAAGAAGCTGTAAAGTGGTATACCAAAGCTGCTGAACAAGGAAATATAAGAGCACAATGTTGTCTTGGCTTATGTTATTATGAGGGCAAAGGTGTTCTTAAAGATTATAAAGAAGCTATGAAATGGTATACTAAAGCTGCTGAACAAGGAGATGCAAATGCACAATTTGAACTTGGAGTATGTTATCTTAAAGAAGAGATTAATGATTACACAGAAGCTATTAAATGGATTAAGAAAGCGGCTGAGCAAGGAAATGTAGAAGCACAATCTTATCTTGGATTATGCTATAATGAGGGAAAAGGTGTTATTAAAGATTATAATGTAGCTATAACATGGTATACAAAAGCAGCTGAGCAAGGAAATGCCGAAGCTCAGTATGAACTTGGTGCATGTTATCTTAAAGGAGACATTAATGATTACACAGAAGCTATTAAATGGATTGAGAAAGCTGCTGAACAAGGAAATGTAAAAGCTCAGAATAATCTTGGATTATGTTATTACGAGGGCAAAGGAGTTCTCAAAGATTATAAAGAAGCTGTAAGATGGTATAAAAAAGCAGCTAAACAAGGAGACGCAGAAGCACAATTTAATCTTGGAGTATGTTATTATAATGAAGATTTTATACTTAAAGATTATAAAGAAGGAATAAGATGGTATGAAAAAGCTGCCGAGCAAGGACATGCAGAAGCTCAATATACTCTTGGAGTGTGTTATTTTAATGAGGATGGAGTTCTTAAAGACATGAATAAAGTTAAACAGTGGATGAAATTATCATACGAAAATGGATATGAAAAAGCAAAAGCGTTCTGGGATAAACATGAACTTTGGAATTATTAGGTAAAAGCCCCTCCTAACCTCCCCAAAGGGGAGGAATTAGAGACTATCCTAAATATAGAATTGTGTTTTTAAGCTTACTCCAAAATCACTTTCTTAACTCCAACACCATTTTGTGTTATCACTTTTATAAAGTAAATTCCTTTTGATTGTTTACTTATATCTATTTCATTAGTATTGCCAATGTATATTTGTTTGCCATGAATATCAATAATCTCAATTTTTTGAATATCTTTTTTATTTACTCTTATTTTTCCAGTTGTAGGATTTGGGTAAATAGAAATATTTTTATTTGGTGAATTTATATTAATTCCCAATGTTGGATTATTAAACACTCTAACATGACCAACCTTAAATCCAATACCATTATTAAAATGAGCACCAATAGCCACAATTGAACCATCTGAACTTAAACTTACAGAATTACCCAATTCATCACCAGAAGCCTCACCATCAATATCACTACCCACTTGAACCCAATTACTGCCATTGTATTCATAAACCCTTACATGACCTGAATTATTACCATTGTCATCATTATAAGGAGTACCAATAGCCACAATAGAGCCATCAGAGTTTAAATTTACAGAATGTCCTGACCAATCATCATCAGCTTCACCATCTATATCATTCCCAATTTGTGTCCAATTACCTCCAATATTTTCATATACTCTAACATGACCTACATATGTTCCATTTCCATTATTAAAAGGTGCACCAATAGCTACAATAGAGCCATCTGAACTTAAACTTACAGAATATCCTGAATTATCTCCAGAAGCTTCACTATCAATATCATTACCAATTTGTATCCAGTTACCACCAATGTTTTCATATACTCTTACATGTCCTGCATTAGTGCCATTTCCATCATTCATATAAGCCCCAATAGCCACAATTGAGCCATCAGAACTTAAGCTTACAGAATGTCCTGAATAATCACCATTAGCCTCACCATCAATATCATTACCAATTTGAATCCAATTACTGCCATTGTATTCATAAACCCTTACATGACCTACATCTATGCCAATTCCATTATTTCCTTGAGCACCGATAGCCACAGTTGAACCATCAGAATTTAAACTTACAGAGTGTCCTGAATTATCATCATCAGCTTCACCATCAATATCATTACCAATTTGTATCCAATTACTGCCATTATATTCATAAACCCTTACATGACCTACATCTATGCCAATTCCATTATTTCCTTGAGCACCGATAGCCACAGTTGAACCATCAGAATTTAAACTTACTGAATTTCCTGAATAATCACCATTAGCCTCACCATCAATATCGTTGCCTTTTTGAGTCCAATTTCCTGCAACATTTTCATAAACCCTTACATGACCTGAAGACTGTCCGCCTCCATCATTCATATAAGCACCAATAGCCACAATAGAACCATCAGAACTTAAACTTACAGAATAACCAAATTCATCTTCGGTTGCCTCACCATCAATATCATTTCCTATTTGTGTCCATTGGGCATTAATTGTATTCCCAAAAAGAAAGCTAATTAAAACAATAATCAAAACTGAAAAAAGAATATTTTTTAACATAATTACAATGATTTTAAATTATTTTTTCAAAATTAACAAAAAGTATTCAAAATTAACAAATTATATATTTAAAATATTAATTGATTTTGCAACTCTGTTTGTTGGAAGATTAAAAATTATTAGATTTGTATATCAATCAAATGAATGGATTATAAGTCAAACAATATTCTTAAATACTCTTTTCTGTCAATACCCAAATACCTTATGTGTTGTTTTATTATAAATTCTGGTACAGGAGATATATGAGATTGTAAAGTTAGAGTTCTATCACAATTTTTGTGGCTCCAATGCTCATGTCCGCCTTTTGTTCTATTGCATTTACAACCAAACTTCTTTAAAAATTGCCGATGTTCTTTTAAGGATATATTGCGTAAATGTATAGTAGACATTTAGCATGATAAATTTACTTGATGTTGAAATTTACGAAAATCTTTTTCTCTAACAATCTCTTGTAGATATTCTTTTTCTTGTAATAGTTTGTCTAAAAATGGCTGTATATATTTTCTTTTATTTTTGCTTCCCTTTATATTCCATCCTAATTTTTTAAGTATAGTTTCAAAAGTACCTTTATTCATTGTATATCTATAAAACTCTTCCATTGCATTTTCAAATGATTTTTGAGCTTCTTCCCTGCTTTTACCATATCCACTAAGATCAATTGCTGGAGAATAAATAATTATGTTATCATCTTCATTAAACTCTATTAATGATAGTATAAACTCTAAATTATTCTTACCGTGAGAATATTTGCCCTCTATAATGTGTTTTGCCATGATATTTTTACAGTTTCCTTTTTTATTGCCTGTAAATATAACAAAATTTGTTATATTTTGTTGCAACAAATCTATACATTTCTTGAATTTTCGTCAAGATTTTAACACTTTTTATCATTTAGGTTTTCTAAATCGCTATTTGTCAGCCCATATGGTTTTATGGGATTCAATATTTTTTTTATTGCAATATATTATCAAAATTAATTAATCTTTCGCAAAATCTTCAACTTTTCTCTTTACACTATCGGGTAAAAAATATATTTTTAGTATTTGTTTGTTTTGCGATGGTTACTTTCCTATACAAAATTTTTCAAAAATAGAACCAAGCACTTCGTCATTAGTGATTTCACCGGTTATTTCTCCAAGATAATGAATAGCTTCGCGAATATCCATAGATAAAAAATCGCCTGAGATATTGTTATTAATGCCCTCTATAGTTCTTTCAATTGCTTTGTTTGCACTTTGTAATGCTTCATAATGTCTAGCATTTGAAACAATAAACTCATTGCCGTCAATTTGTTTTAAATTAATAACATCTGTAATTTTTGATGTAAGTTTATCTATATTGCTTTTGTTTTTAGCAGAAATATATGTGATATCTTCTTTAATATCGGCAAAAGAGTTTTTAATTACATCGCTATCGTAAATATCCGTTTTATTGACTACTACAAAAATATGTGCTTCTTTATCGGCGGCTTTTTTAACTTTATCAAGCAATTGCTTGATGTTGTGGTTTGGTTCAACAATAATCAGAACAATATTTGCTTTACCAATGTTTTTGAATGTTCTGTCGATACCAATTTTCTCAATTTTATTTTTTGAGTTCCTTATACCGGCAGTATCGATAAAGCGAAAATTCACACCATTAATATTTATAGTGTCTTCTATACTATCGCGAGTGGTTCCGGGTATTTCAGATACTATTGCTTTTTCTTCGTTTAAAAACACATTTAGCAAAGTTGATTTGCCAACATTAGGGTTTCCCACAATAGCCACAGGAACTCCATTCTTAATTACATTACCGAGTTTAAAAGATGACATCAACGATAATATCTTTTGCTGAATTTCAACAATAAGTTTCATCAATTGTTTTCTATCGGCAAATTCAACATCCTCTTCGCCAAAATCAAGTTCTAACTCAATTAATGATGTAAACTTTAAAAGCTTTCCTCGCAATATTGATATCTCATCCGAAAATCCTCCACGCATTTGTTTAATAGCAATATTATGCGATGCTTTTGAACTTGTTGCAATAAGATCGGCAACACCTTCTGCTTGCGAAAGGTCTAATTTTTTATTTAAAAATGCTCTTAAAGTAAACTCTCCGGGTTTTGCAAGTCTTGCGCCACTATTTATGAGTAATTGAAGTATTTGTTGCTGAATATAATTTGAACCATGACACGATATTTCAACAATATTCTGGCCCGTGTATGAGTTGGGAGCATGAAATGAACTAACAAGCACTTCATCAATAATATTATTATCATTATAAACATCGGCAAAAGCAATAGTGTTGTGTTTTAGACCAACATTGTTGTTTTTAAATGCAATAATCTTTTTTGTAATATCAAAAGCTTTATCTCCGCTAAGGCGAATAATGGCTATTGCACCATTGCCGGGTGCAGTTGATATTGCACAAATTGTATCTTTACCTAACATATCAATTGCAAAATTAAAAGATTGTGTTACAGTTTTTGTATTTTTGCACAATAATTTTAACAAATGAATATTACACTAAACAACAGAACAGAATATTTTGATAAGGAAAGCTTAACTGTACAAGAACTTTTACAAATAAAGAATTTTACTTTTAAAATGCTTATTATAAAACTTAACGGCAGGCTTATTAAAAAACACGAATATAATTCTGCTATTATTAATAACAAAGATGATGTTACCGTTTTGCATCTTGTTAGTGGCGGGTAAAAAGAAGCCTCTCCCCAACCCTTTCCATACTTCGACTACGCTCAGCTTAAAAAGGAGAGGGAGTATTTATCTTACTAATCGTTTCTGTAATTTTTAAACATAATTATTCTATTGTTTGACTAGTCCTAAAAAAAGTTTCCAAATGATTTTATATAAAATCATCTCTTGATTGACATTTATACCTAATATTATTACATTTGCATATAATATGAACACCGAACTATACATAGCACGCAGAATATTTTCGAACAAAGAGATTAAGCCTAAAATTAGTCGCCCAATAGTTAATATTGCCGTAATTGGTATAGCTTTGGGTTTTATAATAATGATACTTGCTATTTCTATTGTATCGGGATTTAAAAAAGAAATAAGGCAAAAAGTTGTTGGTTTTGGTTCACATATACAAATAACAAATTACGATGCTAATTATTCTTTCGAAACTGTTCCTATAAGCAAAGATCAGGATTTCTATCCCGGTATTACCGATATTGAGGGGATAAAAAACATACAAATATTTGCAACCAAAGTAGGTGTTTTAAAAACCGATACGGAAATACAGGGAGTTATATTAAAAGGCATTGGCTCTGATTTTGACTGGAGTTTTTTTGAAGATAACATTGTTGATGGTAAAAGCTTTAGAGTTTCCGATACTGCCAAAACAAACAAAATTCTTATATCAAAAAAGATTGCATCGCTGTTAAATTTAAAAGTTGGCGACAAACTCAGTGCGTATTTTATTCAAGACCCGCCTCGTATTCGTAAATTTCATATTGAAGGCATATATGAAACAGGTCTTATGGAATTTGACGAAATGTTTGCTATAGTAGATATTGGACACGTCCAAAAACTTAACGATTGGGATAGTGATCAAATAAGCGGTTTTGAAATTCTTATTAACGATTATAATGAACTTGATAATATGAAAATGTCTGTTTTTAATGTAGCAGGCACAAAATTCGATAAAACAGGTTCAAAACTTAAAGTGCAATCTGTTAAAGAAAAATATCCTTACTTTTTTGCATGGATAAGATTATTTGATACAAATGTGTGGGTAATTTTAATTCTTATGACATTAGTAGCCGGCTTTAACATGGTTTCGGGTTTACTAATAATAATTCTTGAACGCACTAAAATGATAGGTATTCTAAAATCGATAGGCACAGAAAACGCAAGTGTAAGAAAGATATTCTTATACAATGCCATGTTTTTAACAGCAAAAGGACTTTTATGGGGCAATGTTATTGGTATAGCTATATGCTTATTGCAACATTACACAGGCTTATTCCCTCTCGATCCAGAATCGTATTATGTTAATACCGTTCCAATAAATTTAAATATTTCCAGTATTTTACTGCTAAATATCGGCACATTATTAGTTACAACACTAATGATGGTAATACCTTCATTTGTAATTACCAAAATATCTCCTATTAAAGCTATTCAGTTTGATTAATCTTAGTTTGGTATCAAATAATCAGAAAATCAGTTGCCCCGCCTTTTAAGGCGGGGAATTTAAGAAAGCCAACCAAACCCTTGCAAAATTTGTGAAAATTTTAAGATTAAAAATTTTCACAAATTTTGCAAGGGCATCGTGTTTTTATCTTTGTCCCCGCCCTAAAGGACGGGGCTACTGAAACAACAATACAACAACTTTATTGAAGAAATTATAGCGAAAATTCAGGAACGATTGTTATCAATAGCAAAAATTACCATGCACTTCAGCTGCCTTTTTGTGTCCCATTTCTTTGGCTTTTTGCAGATCAGCACAAGCTTTAGACTTATCTTTTATTTCAAAATAAGTAGCGCCCCTTAAGTAATATATTTCAGCATCAGGGTTTTTATTATATTTTATCGATTTATTAAAATCTTTTATTGCTAATTCAAATTTTTGGTAATCAAAATAATGCTTGCCTCTTTTCATATAGGCTTCAAAACAATTTGATTTTAGCTCTATTGCTTTTCCAAAATCTCTTAATGCAAGTGCTTGTTTAGATTTACCCTGCTTTGAATACGATACAGCCCTTTCGTAATATGCCGGAAAATAACTCCTGTCGTAAACTATTGCTTTGTTAAAATCTTTAATAGCTAAAGCAGGCTGTAAGGTTTCATTATATGATACACCTCTTTTTAGAAAGACCTCTTTATCTTTAGATTTATAAGTAGTTATTAGTTTAGAATAATCCCCTATTGCTTCTTTAAATTTTTTATTTTCATAATATGCGTTTGCACGATATTTATATACTTCAGAATTATTTAAACCATTGTTCATGGCATTAGTAAAATTTGCAATAGCTTTTTGATATTCTTTGAGTTTAAAATATATTTTTCCACTCTCAAAATATGCTTCTTTATATTTATTATCTAATTTTATTGCTGATAACAGATCGCTTAAAGCTTTGCTTGTATCTTCTTTCTGCAAGTTTATCAATGCTCTGTTAAAATATACTTGTTTATTTTTTGTATTTAATTCAATTGCTTTTGAAAAATCAGCGAATGCCTTTTCGGTTTCTTTAAAAGATAAATACATTTCGCCACGCTTTTCATAAGCTGGCAAATATTCAGGTTTAAGTTTTATAATTTGCTCAAAATCTTTAATCGCATCTTTCTTTTTGTCAAGTTTTATGTATGTGTAAGCTCTTTTTATATATGCTTCATAGTAATCTTTCTTTGCAATTAAAGCGCCTGTAAACTCTTTTATTGCTTCATCATATTTTTCCAATTCTATATAAGCTACTCCCATATCGTGAAAAGCTTCCCAGTAATAATCATCTTTTTCTGCAACTATTTTGAAATCCTTTATTGCTTCTTCGTACTGTTTATTTTCAAGTTTTTCTACTCCTCTGTCGTAATAAAAATTTGCAGTTTGAGAATTAGAAACTATATTTAAAAATAAAAATACTGTGCATATTGCAAATATTGTTTTCATGTGTTTATTTATTTAGCCGCGAATACGCGAATATTTTTTTATTTCTTCATCCACTCAATTCAATATAAAATTTCATTTTTTCAACATTCTGAAATATTTTTTTCTATAGTCCCTCCCCTTTGGAGAGATTAGAAAGAGCTATTAAAACATTTCAAAAACACCAAATAACTTTAACGAAAATACAACAATTACCGCTACTAAAATCCAGCGAACTACTTTTGCTCCCCAAACAACCGAATAATGTGAAGCAAGTATGCCTCCAAAAACATTACCAATTGCTGCAATTAAACCTATTGCATATTCTACTTGTCCGTTTAACATAAACACAGCAAGCGCAAACGGACTATATAAAAGAACTATAAATACTTTCAAAGCATTTGCTTTAACAAGATCATAACCCGCACTTAAAACCAAACCCGAAAGAAGAAATATACCAACTCCAATATGAATAAACCCACCATAAACACCAATAAAGAAAAACATGAGCAACTGAATTATTGTAGGCTTTTTTTTCACTAAACCAATTTTGCCCTTTATCCATCTATCAGGATTATATAATATCATCAACAACATCAGAAGCAACACCACTCCAATAATTATCTCAAAAATATCTTTATTAATATTTGCAGCAATTTGTGCTCCTACTATTGACCCGGCTATAACAGGCAATCCTAATATTAAGCCTTTTTTTATATCTAATATATTTTGGCGTTTAAAATTTGCTGATGCAGCAAAGGTTTGCATTATAACTCCAAGTCGAATAGTTCCATTTGCAATGTTGGCAGGGAGTCCAAGCAGCATAAATATTGAATACGAAATAATAGTTCCACTGCCGGCTATTGTATTAATAAAGCCAACAATAAAACCGGCAACTATCAGGATAAGGATTATTTGCCATGAATAAATATCTAAAGATTGCAAGTAAACAACTATATCGAACATTTATTCAATAAACTTAACAAATTATAAAATAACTTGATCTATTCAGGTTTAGCTTTTCCTTTTTTTTTCTTTTTCTTTTTCTTGTTTTCTGAATTTGCAGGTTGGTTTTTTAAATTTGAAGTACCCTCTTGCTCAATATATACTTCGGCTCCTGGTACAGGCTCACTTTTTGTCTCCACAGGTTTGGGAGCCGGAGCAGAAACTTTAGCCTTTTTCTTTTCTTTTTTTGTTTCTTTTTTTGTTTCTTCTTTTGTTTCTTTTTTTGTTTGAGCAAAAACAGAATTTGTTGTAAAAGTTAAAAATGCAATAAAAAATATCGCCGAAAGAATTACTTTTGTTATTTTCATAATATATTTTTTTAAAAATTAAAATACAAAAATACAATAAATTATAATACTAATGAAACAAAAGTTAAAAATAGGATTTTCTACTTGCCCAAACGATACTTTTATTTTTGATGCACTGGTAAATAATAAAATCGATACCGGTAATTTTGAATTTGACGTAATGCTTGCCGACGTTGAAGAATTAAACAAAATGGCTTTTAACAAACAATTAGATATTACAAAACTAAGCTTTCATGCTTTTACTCATATATCAGATAAATACGAAATACTAACATCAGGCAGTGCTTTAGGTTATGAAAATGGACCATTATTAATTAGTAAAAGAAAAATTTACCCCGACGAAATTAAAGATGTGAAAATTGCTATACCCGGAAAATACACTACAGCAAACCTTTTATTAAGCATTGCATATCCGGAGGCGAAAAATAAAATTGAATATCTGTTTTCTGATATTGAAGATGCTGTGCTATCAAACGAAGTTGATGCAGGATTAATTATACATGAAAATAGGTTTACCTATGAGGAAAAAGGATTAATAAAAATAATTGACTTGGGGGAATTTTGGCAAAACAAATTTGAATTACCAATTCCACTTGGAGGGATTGTAATTAACAAAAAACTTGAAAATAATATCAAAACTGATTTTAACGCATTACTTAAAAAAAGCATTGAATTTGCTTTTGAAGATCCTTCTTCAAGTTATGAATATGTGAAAAAATACGCACAGGAAATTGACAGGGAAATAATATACAATCATATACAACTTTATGTAAATGAATTTACGCTTGAGCTCGGAGATATTGGCAAACAAGCAATTTTAAAGCTATTTAATGAAGCCGAAAAGCTGAAGTTAATTTCTAATATTAATGACGATATTTTTGTTTCATAGCTAAATGAATTATTCATAAATTTTTTAAATATGTTATTCAGTAGCCCCGTCCTTTAGGGCGGGGTTATAGATTTAAACAACACCCACCTCTGCGAAATTTTCAAAATTTTATTTTATAAAATTTTGAAAATTTCGCAGAGGGCATCATGTTTTATCCTTGTCCCCGCCCTAAAGGACGGGGCTACTGATATATTTTTTGCAAATTATTCAAATTAAAAAAATATTTATCTATTTTTGCATGTAACAAATTAGCACATCAAAACGTCTAAGTCTTAAATTTGTAAAATCTAATTAATAATCATTAAAATCTAAACTAAAATGAAAAGTTTTTTAAAGTTCACATTAGCAACAATTGTTGGAATAATAATTTCATCAGTTATAATGTTTTTTATTACCATGCTTATTGTTGGGGGCATAGTATCTTCGGCTACTGCCGACAAAACCACTAAAGTAAAGAAGAATTCAATTATTGAAATTAAACTTGATATTCCGGTAACAGAACGAACATCTAATAATCCTCTCGATAATTTCAATTTTCAAAGTATGGAAAATCAGCAATCAATAGGTTTAAACGATATTATTAAAAATCTTGAAAAAGCTAAAACCGATGATAATATAAAAGGTATTTTTCTTAATCTTTCGGTTATTCCATCGGGCATTGCTACAATAGAAGAAATAAGAGGGGCTTTAATTAATTTTAAAGATTCTACCGATAAATTTATTATTGCTTACGGCGATTATTATACACAGGGTGCATATTACATAGCTACTGTAGCAGATAAAATTTATTTAAATCCTGAAGGATTAATTGAATTTAAAGGATTAAATGCCGAAATAATGTTCTTTAAAAATACTCTTGAAAAACTTGGTGTAGAACCACAAATTATACGTGGCAGAAACAACAAATTTAAAAGTGCTGTTGAGCCGTTTATGTACACAGAAATGAGTGATGCTAACCGTATGCAAACCATGACTTATGTTGGTTCTATATGGAATCATCTTTTAACAGGGATATCAGCTACAAGAAATATTAGTGTAGAAGAATTAAATATTATTGCCGACAGCATGCAACTTACAAGTGCCGAAAAAGCATTGGAACTTAAATTTGTTGACGGATTAAAATATAAAGACGAAATTATTACTGAACTTAAAGAACTTTCGGGTACTGAAACAAAAAAAGATTTACGTTTTGTTTCACTTTCAAAATACACAAAAGCACCTAAAAAACATAAAGAAGGCAAAGGCTTAGTAAAAGAAAAAATTGCTATTATATATGCCACAGGTCAAATTGACATGGGTAAAGGAGAATTTACTACAATTGGTTCTGACGGCTTATCGGAAACTATTAGAGAAGCAAGATTAGACAGCAACATTAAAGCAATTGTATTACGTGTAAACTCACCGGGTGGAAGTGCTTTGGCATCTGAGGTTATTTGGAGAGAAGTAGTATTGGCACAAAAAGCAAAACCTGTTATTGTCTCAATGGGCGATTATGCTGCTTCGGGCGGATATTATATTGCATGCCCTGCCGATGTTATTGTTTGTAACCCTACAACACTTACAGGCTCAATTGGAGTTTTTGGAATTTTATGGAATGCTCAGGAACTACTGAACGACAAATTGGGAGTTAAAATTGATAATGTAAAAACAAATCAACATGCTGATATTGGCTCAATGTACAGACCTATGACAGCCAGCGAAAAACAAGTTATACAAATTGAAGTAGAAGAAGTTTACAATACTTTTATTGATCATGTAGCAGAAGGAAGAAATATGAGTATAGAAGAAGTTGACAGTATTGGACAAGGAAGAGTATGGAGCGGTATTAATGCAATAGATATTGGCTTGATAGATGAAATTGGCGGACTTCGCAGAGCAGTTGATATTGCAGTAGAAAAAGCCGAACTGGAAAACTTCAGAATAGTTACATTACCAAAACAAGAAGATCCTTTTGAAATGTTTGTAAAAGAACTAACAGGCGAAACAGAAACAAGTTTAATTAAAAGTCATTTGGGCGAAAGCTATCGCTATTATATGAAAGCACAACAAGCTTTAAAAGTAAAAGGCATACAAGCAAGATTGCCTTATATGGTTGATTTTTATTAAATAGAAATGCCTAAAATTATAACCCTGCTGTTTTTATTAATGGCAGGGTTTTTTGTTGTTCCATTGTTTATTGGTTTATCCACTTTCGTGTGATAGAAAAGAAGTGCCTAGAATTATTCCGTTTTAATCTCACGATTTTTCATATTAGATAAAGTAATTTTATTATGTAATAAGTATTCTTCCAAAACACCGAAATTTGAATATAGTGGTAATATTTCTGATACCTTAATAAACTTCTCCTTATAAAATCTACCATCACTGAGATAAGTCTCGATTTTAATAAAATCGTTGTCCTCTTCTATTTTATTTTTGCTTTGATATACGATCTTTCCTTCTTTAGAATAATATTTAAACTCTCCAGTAAGGCTATCATTATCAAAAATAATTGTGGATTTCATCTGTGGATTATAAGTTTTTAAATTATAAGATATCCATTCTCCAACTCTTAAATTATTATTATAAAATCCTTCTAAAAAAGGAACTGAATCAATTCTCAAAGTCGTTATAATGGTAGTATCAAGAGTTATTGAAGAACAAGCTCGAATTCTATAGTAAATCCATTTTCCTTGTTTCAGACCATTCGCATCTGTATAGTTAAGGGTGTCTTTCTGGGAATAACAAGTAAAAGCAAATAGAGATAGAAATACAAATAATATAAGAAATAGTTTTTTCACCCTATAAAACTACAACAAAATCTTTTAAAAAGCAAATATCTCTTCTTCATTGCTTATTGAATATTGTTTATTAAAAAAAACTCTCAACACAACAAGTATCTATACCCAAAGCAATACAATAAATCTATATGTGCCCTGCCCCACTCCACCAGTTCGGCGTAGACTCCTGTCTACGTCGTTAAATTATTAGCTGCATTGTTATTTTATGGACGTAGCTACAAGCTACGCCCAACAGGGTATTATTCAGTTAATCTTTACCAAATACATAGTGAACACCAGCCTTTAAATTAAATTTATTATGACTGCGATAAGTTCTTTCAAAATTATAATTCTGATAATAATTTGAATTACAAAACATCTCAATTGATAAGCAGAATTTATATATATTAATGTTTAAACCTCCACCAAATTGTAAATAAGTAAAAATATATTTCTTTCTTATTGTTTCCTCTTCTGTTCTATCTGCATAATAAGAAATCCAATCTGACTTATCTGAATAATATTGATTTTCTATGCCCAAGTATGCAAAAGATTGCAAAGTATTCTTTTTGTTATTTAAGAAAATATATTTGAAATCAATTGGTAATAAAACATTCGTAATTACACCATCACTTACTGATTTTAATGGTGGGGATGGTCCAAACAATGGGGAAAGCATTGTACCATCAAATTCATTATGGTATTTTTTACTGCTATATTCAATACAGGTGTTTAGGTAAAATCTTTTGTAAACGATGTGTTCAAACGATAAACCAAAATAATTTCTATCGTCAAATAAAACTGAATTATAATTTTGATGCCTATAATTTAAACCTACCGACCATTGCTTATTTGGTAATACTCTATTTTGTGCAAAAAGAGTTCCCATTTCCACAAGAAAGAGTAATACTAATATTATTATTGCTTTTTTCACCCTCTAAAACTACAACAAAATCTTTTAAAAAGCAAATATCTCTTCCTCATTGTTTATTGATTATTGTTTATTTAAAAAAACATTCAATAAGCAACAAGTTTATTTACTTTCGTAAAAAAATACTCATTAAGGATAATAACCTTGAACAAATTTGCCTTTTAATGTTGCATTATTAATTATTAATGTATCTATTACTAAATTTCCATTGTTGGAATAACAATAACAAAGATCACAACTTAAATCTCCTGAGAATATTATTTCATTCCAATGATAATTTTTATGATCTATATAATCTTTAATTATTATTTCATTAATATTAAAATCAAAAGCAGGTGGTAATAATGGATTTGAATCATCAACTACATAAAGCATAGTATCATTCACATAGTATTTTATGTAAAATCCATTTTTTGGTAATGGTCTATCATCAAATTGATAATCCTGTTGTCCTTCAAACAACATTTCAAAGAAATTATTATAAATGTAATTACCATTTGTTTCTGTAAAATTATCTTTCGATTCTTGTACTTGAAAAATGATTTTGAAATCTTTATTCTCATCCAACGGATAACAACATTTGTATGATATTAGCATACTATCTGGACGCCAAGTATGGTCTAAAGTACTTGATAACTCAATAACATTAGGTAAGTCGTCATTAATGTAAAAAGATTCATTTCCAATTTGTGCATTAAAAAATAAACCGTCAGGCTCGTATATATATTCACTTCTTGGTGGGTCTTTTTTACAATTTGTAAAAAATAGAAGGATAATTGTAAATACTAATATTATTATTATTGCTTTTTTCACCCTCTAAAACTACAACAAAATCTTTTAAAAAGCAAATATCTCTTCTTCATTGTTTATTGCTTATTGATTGTTGATTATTGTTTATTTAAAAAAACACTCCACACAACAAGTATCTATTCCCAAAGCAATACAATAAGTCTATATCTGCTCTGCCCCACTCTATCAAGCTATCTACACAATGTTGTAGTGTCACCAAACAATGATTTGTGATAGCCAACAGATACCTAAAGGTGTGCAATATTTGTGATTCTGCATGTTGTATTCTTGTTTTGGCAGTTAGCTTTTATGTTTCTGCATGCTGTATTCTTGTTTTGGTAGTTAGATTTTATGTTTCTGCATGTTGTATTCTTGTTTTGGTAGTTAGCTTTCATGTTTCTGCATGTTGTATTCTTATTATTGTAGCCCGTATTTCAATTACTGCTGCTTGGCATATTGTTTTTGCATGTTTAATTTGGATTTCTGCTGCCAATATTTTAATTTTGACACAAAATGATAGAGCTATGAGAAAACACAAAGATTATATTCCCGGCAAAAAGGCAGAATTTATGTTCTGGCTAAGTAAGTTTGCAGGTAAAGTAAAAAAGTTAGGCGGCAATCACGGAATATCCGAAAAGGAAATTAAACTTCTGCTTGATCTTGCTGCAGAATTCGACACTACTGTGCAAGAAGAAAACCACATGCTAAACCTGCTTAGAGCACAATATGCAAAAACCCGTGCTATAAAAAGAAAATCGGAAAAGTTGAGCAGAGATATAGCCCAGCGAATAAAATTCAGCCTGAATTATACATCGGCAAATGGCAAAGAATTTGATATTATTGGAGCCGAAACCAGTTTTGATAAAGACAGCTTTGCACCAAAAATTAAACTACGTAAAGTATCGGGCGGAGTAGAAATTTCGTTTATAAAAAGCCAGACCGAAGGTGTAAATATTTATCGCAAAAAAGAAGGCGAGGGCGATTGGGAATTTATTGCCTACGACCTGTTTAGCCCATACGTTGATACCAAAGATATGGACAAACATGTTAATTACGAGTATATGGCTTGGGCTGTAATAAACGATGAGGAAATTGGTGTAGAAAGTGCCACCTCCAGTATTTTGGTTTAAAAAAAATGCTTGTGGTGGTTTTTTAAGTCAAAAGACAATTTTAAACATTCCCTTGAAAAAGGGAATATAGTAATATGAAACATTTCTCTTTTACCTCTGGATGCCCGTTCAAGCCGGGCATGATAAAAATCAAAAATCAAAAGTGATGGTACTGTGTATCCTTTTTTTGTTTATTAAGTAATTATGTGTAGTTTTATAATTAAATAATTAGAGCATTCTGGTTTAAGATGTTGTAAACAATTAACATATTATGATTAGATACTTATTAATTCTGGCATTATTAATTAACTTAAGTATAGTTAACAAAACTATAGCTCAAGAATTTGTTAAAACAGATAGTATGACATTTCTAAAGGTAGAACACTTAAACCTTAAATTTGAATTACTAGACTCTACTAATAGTGATTGTATTCTGACACCTCCAAAATATTCATTGGGAAGTAAACAACTTTGTAAATCCCTTTACGGAGCTGACTATCCTCCATACAAAGATTCAACTGATTTAGTAAAAGGTGTTGTAAATGTTTTCTTCACAATTGACAAAAATGGAATTGCGAAAGATGTTGTAATTAAAAACAGCTTAAATGATTTTATTGAAAGAAATTTAAAAGAGAAGATTGCTAAATTAAAGAAATTTGAACCCGTTAAGTGCAATAAAGAAGTGATTGAAATAAGGATAAATTATGATGTTACTTACACATATTGAAAACACCAATAGCGCTGATTTGTAATCAGTGCCCCTACTACCAAATTCTTTCACATGGTATAAATGAAAACTTCTAAAATCAGCATTCGTTAAATTTGCGAAGCGAGCCTCCGGTTTAGATAGTATTCACAAAGAAAGGCGGGAACCACCCCGCCTTTCAACACTAATAACTAATACCATGAAAACTACTATTATTTACCCATAGGTAAACTTTAATAGTGTAAACATTATTACAACACAAAATTATGCTATAAAATTGCAAAATTTATTAAACTATTGTTAAAGAATGTTAAAACAATTATACATATAATTACTTACTGTTTATATTTGTAATTGCAATGAACAAAAAAACCATTTGGATATTAACAGCAGTAATGACAATAGCCCTTATTTGGCTTATAATTTTTCAGATATACTGGATAAAAAACTCAATAAATTTAAAAGAAAAACAATTTAGTCAGCTTGTAAATAAATCGTTGGCAGAAGTACGCAAACAGTTAGAAACCGATGAAACAATAATTGAAATATCTAATGAAGTGTACTCACTAAGCAGTTCTAAAGAATCATTACCCGATTTTGGTTCATTTAATAATCTCCCCGAAAGCATTTCCGATAGTTTTGGTTTAAACCAAACTTTTAGCACACAAAAAATAACAATACCCAACAATAATTTTCCTGCTTACGATTCTGTTATCAGGCTATATTCCGGCGATTCGTTAATATACAAAGTAAACACTAATGCAAAAAACAATGAATTTAAGTATAACGATATTCAGAATTATATACTCGAAAAAGTAACCAACAAAACATTGTTTGTAGAAAAGATAGTTAACAAGCTTTTAAATTTTAACGATGATATTTATCAGCGAATTAATTACGATAAATTAAACAACTTAATAGTAAAATCGTTTGCCAACCACGGAATAACACCACAATATGAGTTTGTTGTAAAACAACAAGATACAACTTGTATTGTTAAAACCAAAAATTATAAAGAACCTAAAAATAATGAGACCTATAAAACCCAGCTTTTTCAAAACGATATGTTTTCTTCTCCTGTATATTTGTATTTATATTTTCCCCAAAAGAAAAATTACATATTAACTTCTTTAGGATACATGGGCATTGCAGTAGTTTTACTTACACTTATTTTAATATTTTTATTTACATTTACAATGTATATTATTTTTCGTCAGAAAAGATTATCTGATGTTAAAAACGATTTTGTAAATAATATGACACATGAGCTTAAAACTCCTATATCAACAATATCGCTGGCTGCACAAATGCTAAAAGATAAAAATATTAGTTTTGATAATGATAAACTACAAAACATGGCTTCGATTATAGAAGATGAAAGCAAAAGATTAAGTATTCAGGTAGAAAAAGTATTGCAAGTTGCGATATTTGAAAAAGGTAAACTAAAACTTAAGTACACCAAAATTAATATCAATGAGTTAATCGACAAAAGTATTCATAATCTGGAGTTACAGGTAAAAAACAGTGGCGGTACTCTAATTAAAGATACTAAAGCAGAAAGCCCGATTATAGATGCCGACGAAATACATATTACTAATGTGATCTATAATTTACTTGATAACTCTATAAAATACTGTAAAGAACATCCTGAAATTATTATAAGAACGAGTAATAAACATAAAGGAATATTAATTTGTGTAGAAGATAAAGGTATTGGTATTAGCAAAAATGATAAGAACAGGATATTTGAAAGATTTTACAGAGTGCCAACAGGCAATATTCACAATACAAAAGGTTTTGGCTTAGGATTAAGTTATGTGCAAAAAGTTATTGATGAACACAAAGGAAATATAAAAGTTGAAAGTGTAATTAACGAAGGAGCTAAATTTGAAATTTATCTTCCTTACAAACAAGAATAAAAATGAAAAAACAAAAAATTAAGGTTTTACTTGCCGAAGATGACCAGAATTTAGGCATGCTTTTACAAGAGTATTTATCTGCAAAAGGATTTGATACTGATTTATATGCCGATGGCGATAAGGCGTATAAAGGCTTTAAGCAAAATCAGTACAATTTATGTATTCTTGATGTAATGATGCCTGTTAAAGATGGTTTTAGTCTTGCAAAAGATATACGAATGTTAAATACTGATATTCCTATAGTATTTTTGACGGCAAAATCGTTAAAAGAAGATGTTTTTGAAGGCTTTAAAATAGGCGCTGACGATTATGTAACAAAACCTTTTAGCATGGAAGAATTGCTGTTAAGAATTGAAGCAATACTCAGACGAACAAAAAACAAAATAAGTGTTCCCGAATCCACAGTTTACAATATTGGAAAATTTGTTTTTGATTCCAGAAAACAAACACTTCAGATTAATGATGAAACATCAAAATTAACCACAAAAGAAAGTGAACTTTTAAAATTACTATGCAAAAATATAAATCAGATACTTGACAGAAATACGGCTTTAAAAGCCATTTGGATTGACGATAGTTACTATAATGCGCGCAGTATGGATGTTTATATTACTAAACTAAGAAAAAAACTTATTAATGACCCTGCTATAGAAATTATTAATGTGCACGGGCAAGGGTTTAAACTTATTGTTTGAGAATGTAATGAAATTTAATTAATAAAGAAACGTATATCTTAAATGTAGAATATAAAATTTTCAATGATGAATGTAGAATGAATAAAAAAATAAAATGAAAAGAAAATACGATTTGGAGGAAAGGCTTATTGCGTTCGCTATCAGAATGATGGAAATTGCTGAACAATTGACAAAAACAAAAGCAGGAAATCACGTTGCAGGTCAATTGGTAAGATGCGGAACTTCCCCTGCATTCAATTATGGAGAAGTACAGGGAGCAGAATCTCCTAAAGATTTTATTCATAAAATGAAAGTAATTTTAAAAGAATTGAGAGAAACAAGGGTTTGTCTTATTATTATTATCCGTAAACCGCTTATAACTCCACCTAATAAAATAGATTCCGATTTAGGAGAATGTAACGAACTGGTAGCTATATTCGCTAAAAGCATCAAAACAGCTCAAAAAACAAAGTAAAAAACGACGACAAGTAATTCTACATTTTACATTCATCATTCTATATTCAATATTTAATAATTAATAATTATTTTATTTAAAATGTGGATATTTACAAACTTTGTATAATTTTAACCCTATGAATGCTTACAAAATTATAACACCATTAGTAATAGTTTTTGCATTACTTATTTCAATATCTTCATGTAAAGACGAAAAAAATGTAATGCTTGAGAAAGACAAAAAATTACTTAAAGAAAAGCTGTCTTCTTCAAAAATTACTATTTATAAGTCAATTAAAGTATTGTTACGTTCTGCTAATCTTTCAGAAAAATCAGGTGATATTACAGAAATTCAGGAACTGTCTAATTATATTTTTGAGAAATTAATTGATGTTAACTCAAAAGATAAAAAATTAGGAGTTAAGGATCTCTATCATGTTTTTATTAAGTTTAATAAGCTTAAAAGCAAATTGAAAAAAATTGACGAAGACAAATTACCAACTATACTTGAAGCTATTACTAATGCAACAAATGATATTTCAGGCAAAAAAGAAAATGTTTTAGGTTTATCATTTTGGAATTCCTCAATTGAACACTTTTTTCTTTCGGTGCTATTAAATGATATGACAGACCATACATTGATTTACGGATTATATGAAGCATCGTTGATTGACGAAACAAAAATGCAAAACAATGAAATGAAACCTATTGCCATGATTTACAAAAGCATGGTTTACAACAATGCCGACCTTTATTATTTATCAGAAGATTTAATGACCAGAAATATTAAAACTCTTAGAAAAGGTGAAATTGTAAGTTCTAAAATGTTAAAGAATAAAATATTTAACGAGGAAAAACAAATAAAACAATTAATAGGAATAAGCTATTTAATACGAGGATTTTCACGTAATCATATGAATGATATCGCTAAAAAAGATGAGGCAATAAAAGATTTTACAAACTTCCTTAATATATCGAAAAAAAATGGGTTTAACAATGAATTAAGCAGCATTGCCGGCATTTATGTATACAACAAAAAAGAAGACAGCAAAAAAACAATTTCGTTTATAAAACAACTTGAAAAAAGCAAAAACTTAAACAAAGAGCAAAAGCAATATTTAATGGATTTAAAGAAATCCATTAAAACAGATGGGAAAATTAATTTAAAACATGATTTACTTAATAATATGAAGTCAAAAGATTTGCTGAAAAATATAATCTCCGATATTATTAAAGAAAACGAATATTATAAACAAGTAAAAAAGACTGAGGCAGGAGAAATACTATTTGAACTTCCAGAATATATTTACGATAATTACAAAGAATTTAAAGGTGTAAAATCTAAAAGTATTAAATATATTAAAAAGGTGAAAGACTTGTTTTAGTGGGCTTCTATTAATTCCTTCCTTTCAAGAAACAAAGATAATGAATAAGATGCGAGACACAAATTTTCATAAAAAAAGCCCGGTATAAAACCGGACCTTTCAACTAAACTAAACAACTACTAGTAAAATTATTTAAAACTAAATTTGAATAAAAATGATTCATTAGAGGCATACTTTTTTGGGTCAAAACTAACTTTATTCAATTGATTAACTACATATTCCCTAAAACCATCATGCCCATATATTTCATTTATTATTATTTTTCCATCATCTGAAATTGACAAGTCAACAAAAACCACTCTTTCTTTTTCAGATTTAAGAAATTTTGGGTAATCCAAATACTTGCTAATTTGATTCTTTACCTTCTTTAAATTATCACCACCCGGTGATGCTGCATAACTATAGCTTAGAAAAAAGATTAAAACTGCTGCTAAAATTATTTTATTTGTTTTCATAACTTTATGTTTTTATTATTAATTACTTAATTGTTCTGTTAAAAAGACGACTAAATATTTTAAGTGCTGCATTAATTCAAAAAAAAAACTATTTTCACATAACACACAATTGCTGCACATTACAAAATGACACAATAAAACATCTTAAAAAAAAACTACCTGCCATAAGTGATTTTTCAAGCATTGATTTTAAAATTTCAATAAAAGATTTTAACTTTAACCCAATTTGCAATATTTAAATATAAATTGATTTATAAAAATGCTTAAAATCAAATACTTCACTATACTGTTTTACTTTTTGTTCATTCTCATATCAATTGGTAAATCACAAAATAATGAACAATTTCATTTTGTTCAAATAACGGACTCTCATTTAGGTTATGAAAAACACAATATACTTATGCGAAAAATTGTGTATTCAATCAATAATCTACCAATGCAAATTGATTTTATCGTTCATACAGGAGATATTTTTCAGGATAATATTTTAAACAAAAAAAAAACAGAAACAGCTTTAGAAATTTTCAACAAATTAGAAGCACCGATATATTTTGTACCGGGAAACCATGATATTCTTCATGATAATTACAGCTCAACCCATAAGGCTTACATTGAATATTTTAACAGAACAGATACTGCATTTATTCATAAAAATATTCAATTAATTTTTGTTTATACTGAATCTTTTAGAGATAATTTAATTCCAAATTACAATGAAAAACTTAAATGGTTTAAAGAAACTTTAAATATTAATAAAAGCATCGAAAAAATTGTATTCCATCATTCTCCTTCAGTCGATGATTTTTATAATAACAAAATGCATAATGGATGGGATAACGAAAAACGAATGGAATGGGAAAAAATACTTAATTCAAATAATGTAAAAGCTGTTATTGCCGGTCATTTTCACAGAGGCGAAATGCATTGGCTTGGCGATGTTCCATTATATATTTCTCCATCCATAGCAGGGTTTTGGGGAAGACAAGCTTCTTATAGGATTTACACTTATGATTCCGGAAAATTAAGCTACAGAACTGTATATATTCAATAGTTCATTTGTCGTTTGTCATTTGTCGTTTGTCGTTTGTCGTTTGTCGTTAAAAAATACTGTACAAAATTTAAAACAAAAAAAAGAGTGTTTATTTTTAAACACTCTTTTAATTAAATAAAATTTGTTTAATTAATTCAATACTTTAACAGTTTCAACTCTAGTCTTCTGACCTCCTGCTTTCTTTAGCAATTCAGGAATTCTCTTTTTTGAAGAATTTAAAGCATTTAAAGCAGTTTTCATGTTTTTAAGTGCTTTAAAAGATTTAGTTTTAGGAGTAAGTGTTTTAGCTCCTTTCATAACTTCATCATATTTCTCAGCCAATGTAGTAGCGTCTGTTTGAAGAGCTTCCAACTTATTAGTACTTTCTTTAAGTTTAGCACTTATTGTTATAATATCACCTTTAGTTGGTGCTTCTTTTGCTTCAACCTCAACAATAGCTGTTTCTGACTCAGTTAAATTTTCTTCAATTACAAAAGTTTTGTCATAAATAGCAAAACATTCATCTATGTAACCGTCTAATTTTGCATTTCCTAAAGCAGCAGGTTTAACAATTTTTTTATCCTGTGCAAAAGAATTTCCATTAAAAAGGAATAATGATACTACAATAATTAATAATAATTTTTTCATAATATAATTTTATTTTAATTAATAATTCAGTAAAAATATATCTTTTTTTTTATTACAACAAATATAAAGCCTAAATATTAGCAATTAAGATTCTAACTAAATTAGAATTACGCTAATTCATTAGATTTACTGCTAAACATGAATGAACAGGAGTAATTCCAATTACATCTCCTATTTTAATTTTATCAAAATTATCTTTACTAACTTTAATAATTCCGTGTTCCTGTGACAATGAAATTACATATTGGTTTGCAATTGGATTACCAATTTTATCATCTTCAAATTCTACAACTTGCCCGTATATTTTATTTTCCGAACTTATTTTTAAAAATTCTTTTGAAAAATGTATTGCACCACCATAAATAACAATCTCATTTCTGTCTTTATGCTTAGCAACAACAGGACAAGCTACAGCAACTGCAACATTTTCATAACTACAACTTCCAATTTTTACCTGCATTAAATCGTAAAAAACAAAATTTCCCGGTCTGATTTCATCAATTCCATTAAAATTATTAATAATACTGCAAGAAGGAGTATCTCCAATTGATGTGATAAAATTTTTAGTTATAGAAGATATTTTTTCTTTAACAATCTGTAATTTTTCAATTGAAGCATTATATATATTAATCACTTCCTCTCTTGATCTTGCTTTATAAGTATTTCCAAAATGCGAAATAATTCCTTTAAATTTTAAATTTTTGGAATCAATAATTAACTCAATTAGATCTTTAATGCCATTGAAATTTGAAATATCAATACCAGTCCTATTATATCCTGCATCAATCTTTATAAAAATATTAACACCACGATTTATATTTTTATCTAAAAATTCTACAGTTTCTTTTGATTCAACAAGAAGATTTAAAACAACATTATCTGAAATACTATTTACATCATCAATTTCCAATATATTAAAAGGAAAGGCAATAGTAATATCTTTCCAATTGTGCTCAATAAAATATTTTGCCATTGAAACTGAAGAAACCGTAATCTTATCAATACCCTCTTCTCTATACCACTCTCCCACTTTTTCTGATTGATGTGTTTTAAAATGAGGACGAAAAATAATATTATTATTTTTGGCTTTAGCAGCCATATTTCTTATGTTTTGCCTACATCTTTTTTCATCAATTATTAATGACGGGGTCTTTATTTGCATTTAATAATCAAGATTATTTATTAATTGCAACAATAGCAGCTTTTGTCGCTTTCAATAAAGGTATATTTGATAATTTTTCATTAACAGCTTCCTTCATCCATAATTGAGGAATAATTCTACCATTTTTAAGTATTCTTTCTATTTCAGTTGGAAAATCTTTGTATTCAATATATTGTTCTATCTGAAAATCAATTAAATATCCAATTGGATAAGCGGATAAATATAATGGAGCATCTATCATATGTGAATAAACTGCAAGAATTGGCTGGTCTTTTATACCAAAAACATCTGCATAGTATTTATTCCAAATGTCTATCGCAATATCAACAACTGCTACTTTCAGTTCTTCTGCGTTAGCTTCAGGGTGTTCATACATCCATTTCCAAACATTCATATCAACCAAAGAAACTCCCATAATTTCATAACATGACCAAAAATTATCTAATGCCATATAATGCATTTTATCAGGGTCATTCTCAGTTAAACCAAGTAATTCTAAATCTCTTTTTTGAAAAATAAAAGCAATAGCTTCAGTAAAAGCAGTATTTGGAACTCCACGTAGCATGTAATAATCAATATCCTGCAATGTTATTGTTTGTTCTACATTATGTCCAAATTCATGAATTGCAATATTATATCCTTTATAATTCATTCCGTCATTTCCAATTCTTGTTCTTAAATGTGCAACATCCGATTTCATTTCAGCTCCCCATGCATGTCCTGCACCTCTTGCAGGGTCAACAGCTATTTTATCTGAAATTTCTTTTGCTCTTTTTGATTTCCAACCAAGTTTTATTAAAATACTTGGCAAATCAGCTTTTAAAGCCTCCGGGTTTGGATAATAATCCTTTGTCATTTTATTTAGGTCCATTTCAGAATATGAGTTTCCACCTCTAAAGCCATTATACCATATATCAAAAGGTTCAAGATCACGATTCAGACGTTTTTTTATTAATTCTGCTACTTTTTTCACTTCAGGTGAAGAAACCAACTCTATGAATAATTTTTCAACATCTTCCTGAGAAATTTCCATATCCTTTTCAAATTTTCTTTGTATAAACGTAGGATATTGAAGAGAATACTTATCGATTTCTTTTTTAGATAGAAAATTATTTAAAAGATGCTGGTATCTCGTATTCGGTTCTTTTGTGAATTCAATTTCTTTTCCTGACTGAAACAATTTATCTGATCTCGGGTTCCATGTATAATCTCCCGAATTAATTACCTCGTTGGGAATATCCTGATTTATAATATCTTTCATAACTTCATAAACCATTTTCTGTTTTTCAAGCCCGTTTTCAATATTATAATTTGATTTTAATTCATCGCGTAATCCCCAGTGAGTAATTAACACAAGTTCTTCTTCAAATAATGCTTTACCTTCATCATTTATTAATTTATTCATATAAATATTGTATTCCGAAATATAAGTATCGGCAGAAGTTGTTGTTTCTGATACTTTTTGCAACAATTCTGCAGGTACTCTTGAAGTATATTTATCTCCCATTCTTGCAAATGCCCATTGTTCTCTTGTCCAGTTTTCTCCTAATTTTTCTTTTTCTTCAAGAGAATAGAATGGGAAATTTAATGCAACTATCATTGCAATTTTATTCTTAAAAAAATCTTCAGTAAAATGGGCTGAAACATCATAAGCTCCAAAATACATGTCAATAGGTAATATTTCTCCCATTTTTAAATGCAATGGACGAGCCAAATCCAAACTGATTTTATTAAAATTTCCATTAAGCACCTCAAAATTTTCCGATAAACGCATAAATACATTATATAATTTTAAAGTGTCGGCAATAAAATTTTCATCACAGAAAGTTTTAAATTCTTCTATAGTTCCATCTTCAACACGCCAAAATGATGCAAGCTGATTAACACCTTTTTCAATTCTAAAATTATGCGCATTGCCATTTTTTTCTTTTATTAAATTAATAACATCATTAATTATTTCATCTGTAATTTCAGATACAACAATATTGTCTGCATTTTTATTTTGCATAGCACTTTCATTTTTACATTGTGAAAACATAATTACGACAAATAATACAATTAAATATTTTTTCATTTTTTATAATTTTATAAATCTGCTTTTATTCAGCAGACAAGTTAAACATATCCTACAATACTATATACAATATAACCTACCCATTCTTTTATTAATACAACCCAAATACTAAAAGTTTCAATATTTGGGACAATTAAATGATCAAAAGTAAACTTTCTTGCACCCGAATACCTATCAACAGAAAAAGTATCAGAATTTATTCCTGCTTTTTTAAAACAAGCCTGAGCTCTTCTCATGTGCGTAGCTGAAGTTATTAACAGAAAACTACAATTCTTACAACCTGGCATTAACGCTTCTGCTGTATATACAGCATTTTGGTAAGTATTTAATGATTTTATTTCTATTTCAATATCACATTTTGGAATACCTATACTAATTAAATATTTTCTCAAATAAATCCCTTCTTTAAAATCAGGGTACGTTAAACTGCCTGAGCCTGCTGAAATAAATATTTTTTTAATTTTTCCAAGTTTATAAAGCTTGATAGTTTGTATCATTCTGTCGATACTGCGCATTGAATTTATTCTGTCATTTTCTTTGTCGTAACTTACCATTCCGCCTAATAAGATGCCATAATCATAAACTTTAAGGTTTTCATATTTTGTAGCGGGAACTTCCCATATTCTCATAAATTCGTCAAGAATAAATGAATTAGAAAAAAATAAAGAAATTATTAAGGAATATACTAATGTTCTTCTTTTCCACTTTTTATTTTCTCCAAATAAAGAATATGACAATAATGCTATTATCCATACCAATGGAGATAAAAGAAAAAATAATATTTTAGAAAAAATAAAAAACAAAAACACATAAATTTAAGATGAGTAAAATTACAGATAATCATTTTAAGAAATAAAAAATACCTCAATAAAATTGTTATATTGCTAATATTACGCTCTATTTTCTAATTATTACAAAAAATATTGTAATTTTAAATTTCAAATGAATATTTTTCATTTGAAATCAAAAACTTTAAACACTATGAACGTTTTAAAAATCACATTAAGTCTTTCATTATTGTTATTGGTAACCAGCTTGTTTTCACAAGAGATTAATTCATTAGATAGCAACAAAATTGAAATTATTGATCAGAATGCAAAAAATGCACTTGATAGTAATAAGATATTGTGGGAACAAGCTTTAATTAAAGCTGAAAATATAGAAGATTCAATTATATGTAATGTACAATGGGCTTATAAAGTTGTAAAATTCTCATCAGAATTTAGCAAAACAGATAAATCTGCTAATCAGGTTTTAGGAAAACCCAATGTATTACCAAAAGGAGGCGATGCCCCAACTGCCTGGGCAGTAAAAGCTAAAGGAGGCAAAGAAGCTTCAGGAGAAGCTTTTATTAGAGTTGAATATGTTGCTCCTATGAGAATACAACAAATTGCAATTGCTGAAAGTTTTAATCCTGGTGCTATAACTAAGGTTTTAATATATAGTACAGATGAACAAGAGGTTCAGGTTTATAATAAATCTGCTTCAACAGCAAATGTAAAATCCAGAATGTTAAATATATTTCTTCCCGGTCCAAGCGATTTTTATGTAAAAGAAATAGCTGTTTATATGAACCCTGAAGCAGTAACTGGTTGGAATATGATTGATGCTATTGGTATTTCAGACTGTAAAGATTCAATAAAAGCCGAAATAGACCTAATACCTGATGTTGTTTTTAATACCAAACCGGAAAATATGGGTACAGGCATTAATACAATCTACGATGAAATAGCACCAATGATCTCTCCTGATGGAAAAATCTTGTTTTTTGACAGAAAAAATCATCCTGAAAATGTAGGCGGGTTTAAGGATATTGATGATATATGGGTTTCGGAAATTGATAATAACGGAAAATGGAAGATTGCAAAAAATATTGGAAAACCATTAAATAATAAATCCGATAATTTTGTGCAATCTATAACACCCGATGGTAATTCTTTATTATTAGGTAATGCATATAACAAAGATGGTACAATATCGGAAGGTGTTTCTTTTACATATAAAATTCTTAACGGATGGGCTTTTCCCGAAAAGCAATTAATTGTTGGGTTTTTCAACTTGAACAAACATGCTAATTATTTTCTTTCGAATGATGGAAAAGCCTTATTAATGGCAATAGAACAAAAAGACAGTTATGGAAAACTTGACCTTTATGTTAGTTTTATGAAAGGTAAAAACAGATGGTCGAAACCAATAAATTTAGGACCAACTATTAATACAACACAAAATGACTATAGCCCTTTTCTTGCAGCAGACGGAGTAAGTCTTTATTTCTCTACTTCCGGTCATGCAGGTTATGGAATGGAAGATATTTTTGTTGTTCAAAGACTTGATGATACATGGCAAAAATGGACAGAACCACAAAACATAGGAAATACAATTAATAGCCCTGAATCAGATACAAAATACAATATTCCTGCTTCCGGTGAATTTGCATATTTTTCAACTACAAATAATTCGATTGGAAAAAATGACATTTTCAGGATTGCTCTGCCTCAAAAAGCCAAACCAAAGCCTGTTGTGCTGATATCAGGAAAAGTGTTAAATGAAAAAACAAAGGAACCGGTAGATGCAAGAATAATTGTTGAAGAATTGCCTTCTGGTAAAGAAGTAGCTGTTGCTCGTACTGACCCTAATACAGGAGATTTTAAAATTGTTTTGCCTGCCGGTAAAAAATATGGTTTTAGAGCAATTGGACTTGGATTTTTTGAAGCAAATAAAAATATTGACTTATCTGATATTGATGAATATAAGGAAATAGATGATGAACTTTTGCTTCTTGCACCCATAGAAGTTGGACAGATTGTTCGTCTTAATAATATATTTTTTGAATATGGTAAAGCTACTCTTAAACCGGAATCATTTCCTGAGCTAGATAGAACTATTAAGTTTCTGGAAAATAATCCTAAAATTGAAATTGAAATAGCAGGACATACAGACGATACCAGCTCAGATTCATTTAATTTAAAACTTTCTCAGGCAAGAGCAGAGTCAATTGCAAATTATTTTATGATTAATGATATTAGCAGCAGTAGGCTTTCTGCAAAAGGATATGGAGAATCAAGACCGATTGTACCTAATACTGATGAAGAAAGTCGTCAGATGAACAGACGCGTTGAATTTAAAGTTCTTAAAACTCAATAATTCCCTAATAATGTTCTTTTTTGTTTCAAGGAATTTTTGCAGTTTCAATATATAATAAGACCTATTGCAATTTATTTTCATTACTGATATTCTTATATTTTTCAGCCAGATCATAATAAAAATTTGCCTTTTCAATATCTCCTAATATTTTATAGAATTCCCCTACCGTATGCGAGAACGTTGTATTATATGGATTTATTTCTAAAGATTTTTCTGCAAACATAAGCCCTTTTACCGTATCTCCCATAAGGATATAGATATTCGCAAAATTATAATACGGGACTTCTGAACTTGGATCTATTCTATTAAGCCTGTAGTTAAGATTTATTGCTTCCTGAAATTTTTCGTTGTTTAAATATTTAATTGACAGAGCTGAAGTTTCATTAAAATAAAGTGTGTCTAAGCTGTTAAATATATCGTAATGATATCTCGCTAATTTTTCATTTTTTTTAAGTGTATAACACTGTGCAATATTAAAATGTGCTTTTGTATAAACTGAATCTGCCTTCAGGCATTTATTAAAATACACAATTGCACTATCAGGGTTTTTATATTCCTCCATAAACAATGTTCCTAAATTATTATTTGCTTGTGCATTATTTGGATATACTTTTAAACTTCGCTTGTAATATTTTTCGATTTTTGCCAGAACATCCTGTCTTTCATTTACAGGAAATTCTCCTAAATGATGAAACATCCAATCGCTAATTAATTCATTGGCTTTTGCTGAATTTTTTAGATGCTCAATATCATTAGAATACAGGGAATAATGACTAAACCATGCATTATTTCTTGATATTGTTTTTGCAGAATATGGAATTAAAATTATCAAAACAGCTATTACTAAAATCCCGAAAGATTTCCTCGAATATGACAAATCCATTATTTTTATCTTGGAAATTTTAAATAATAAAACTGCTAAAGCTATTGCAAAACCTAATGATGCAGAATAAACAAAGCGCTCACCAACAATTCCGTTTATTGGCAGTATAATATTGGTAAACATTGAAATGCAAAATAAGTAATACAAAATTGCATACGACAACAACTTTTTATTTTTAAACCCAATTATTGCATAAACAAAAATTCCAAGATGAAAAATTAATAAGGCGATAGATAAAACACCAAATCCCTCTATAGGTATCATATTATAGCCATAGTAAAACAACAAAGGATGCGGAAATATCAACATCTTTAAATAAAAACCCAATACTAGCATTCCTGTAGATAATCTCAACCAAATACTGCTATTATTTAAGGGGTTTTCGAAAAAAAGAGAAGAATATTCTCCAGGCAAATTAACATTTATTATTTTACGTAATACTATTCCTGTAATTAAAAGAAGTATGAAAATGAGCAATATTTTTTTTATTGAAAATTCAGAAAAGAAATAAATTGTTAATGGAATTATCAGAATAAATACTATTGCACTTTCTTTAGATAAATATGCGAATATGAAAAATATTATCCCAACAATTAAGTTGAAGATATTTCTTATATTATAAAATTTCATTATAAAATATAAGGATGCCAAACTTCCTAAAAAACTCAGTATTTCTTCTCTGTTTTTCAGACTGGCAACAACTTCGGTGTGAATAGGATGTGCAATAAATAATAATGTTATTATAAAAGGAAGCAGGCTGTTATACTTAATTAATAATTTTTTAAGTATAAAAAACAAAAAAACAGCCGTAATTAGATATAATAAGACATTAATTAAATGATTTATATGAGGATTTTCGCCAAATAATGAATATTCAATTGCAAAACTTGATTGAGCTATTGGCCTATAACCAAATTTCCTTCCACTTAAATCTGAAGAATAATAGTAAGATGTGAAAATATCAGAGATACCACTGATTCCTTTTTGTATCTCTTCGTTGTTATATACAACGAATTCATCATCGAGCGAGTAGCCATTGTTTACTGTATTAACATATAAAGCAAAAGAAAGAAATATTATTACTAATACATGTAAATAATGGCGTTTTTTTATTGTATTTAATATCCTGTTTTTTATTTTTTAAAGATACAAAAACAAATTGTTTTTTAAAAACATCTATCGAATTACCGTAACGGCACCAGCTTCTTCATGTTCTAACTCTTTAAGATCCC
>CAYTAU010000032.1:0-40655 GCA_964435855.1 uncultured Bacteroidales bacterium
TATCTAAAAATGAATTATCAATTACAGTGATATAGTCAATTTTAGTAAGGGTATCTGAAGTTAAAAAATTAGTTGCTATTAAAGTTACAGGATAAACACCAATATTACTATATACAATTGTAGTAGGATCTTGAACAACTGAAGTTGTTACATCTGCACCTTGAAATTCCCATGACCATGATGTTGGGGCACCTGTAGTTAAATCATAATAATCAACGCTTCCACCTACAAAAACAGTTGTATAGTTTGATGTAAAGTCAGCAACAGGCACTTGATTTGAATCTACTACAGTAATATAATCAATTTTGGTAGTTGAATGATTGTTTGTTCCATCAGAAATAGCAAGTGTAACATCATAAGTTCCTGCAGTAAGATATTGAATTCCCACGGGATCTTGATCGGTTGAACCAGTAGTTTCTGCACCTGAGAAACTCCACGTCCACGAAGTAGGTGGTCCGTTAATCGATTGGTCAAAGAAATCAATAGTTTGACCCTCAAGAATTGTTGTAGCGCTTGCTGTAAAATCCGACCATAATGTAGTTGGAGGGTTTACTGTAATATAACCAGGTTTAATTAAAGTATCAATAACAACGCCATCAGATACTATTAATCTAACATCATAAGTTCCTGCGGTATTATATACAATATTTGGTGGATTTTGAACTGCAGAACTTGTTGTATTTGCTCCATAAAAAGTCCAGTTCCAAGATGTTGGAATTCCACCCGTTGAAAGGTCTGTAAAATCAACACTATTTCCTGCATCAATTGTAGTAGGAGTACCTGAAAAATTAGCATTTAAAACAACTACACATGAAGCTTGAACAATAGGATATGTTTCAAGTACATCAATAATATCATCTACAGTGCTAATTGGCCAAATATCCTGTTCAACAATTGAATGATCAGGGGCAATAAGTATCAAAGTGGGCAATCCTGCTGGATTGTAATCATTAAATATATCATCTCCTCCATTCACACCCGCAATTGTTGGATACTCAACACCATTTGCATCATCCCAAACAATACATTCGGCATCAGTTTGTCCATCACCATTAACTCCCAGAAAAAACACGTCAGCTGTATTACAACCAAAATATGTATATGCTTCATTTGATATCGTTGCGATACCAGGGCAAGTACTTCACCATGAAGCCCAGAACTCAATGACTACATATTGGCCATTGTCTAGTATGTCAAATAAATGAACATTGTTACCATGAACGTCTACAAGGTCAAAATCGACTGCAGTTGTTAATGTAACTTGCGCAAAATTAAGATTTGCTGCAAATATCATTACTATAAATGAAAGTAGAATCTTTTTCATATTTTATAAATTTTATTTTGCAAATGCTATAATATATAGACGAATATATTATAGAAAGGTTGCGTTAAATATGTTTAAAATATTATATAAAAGTAAACATAAAACTATTATAAACTCAAAAAATATTGACAATGAAATTTTTATGTAGTAATAAAATACAATAAGTTATTTATAATGCATCTCAGGCTTAATGCTGGTTTTCAAAGCAATACGATTTATTTTCCGTAAAATATTTGTATAGTTTTTTTATTTTTATTGATATTCCACAATTTGATGAAATAGTGCAAGATATCGGTATAGTTTTATTAAAAACTTTACTTATGACGTTTTTCAAATTCTTCTAAACCCTTATTTAGAAAATCAACAAAATTTTCTATTTCAAGATCATAAGATTTAGGTTTAACAAGAAGATTCTTATTTATTTGGTCTTTGTTATCAGTTATTTTACCTTTACTATCCAGTAATATATAATATGGTTGAGCATTCATGTCAAAATTTGATACTTGAAAGTCTGAATATTTTTTTCCTATTGATTTTTTTGTTTTACCATCATATTTAGAAGTAATCCATTCATCTTCCGGCAAAGTAGTCTTATCGTCAACATATAATGCTATTATAATAAATTCTTCCCGAAGTATCTTAAGAACTCCCGGATTTGACCATACATTTGCTTCCATTTCTCTACAATTTACACAACCATGACCTGTGAAATCAATGAAAATTGGTTTATTTTGTTCTTTTGCACATTTTAAACCTTGTTCATAGTCAAAATAACCTTGTAAGCTATGCGGCAAATGTAAAAAGTCTCCATATTTTGGTGATTCACAAATAGAGCTATTATCAGAATATTTATTACTACCAGTATTCTCTCTAATTATTCTTTGTAAATCAAAATCTAATGTTTGTTGAGGAGGCATATATCCCGATAACATTTTTATTGGTGCGCCAAACATTCCCGGTATCATATACAGGACAAAAGAAAATACAATAATTGCCAACATTAGCCTTGGCACTTTAATAAATGGCAAATCGGAATCGTGAGCAAATTTTAGTTTTCCTAATAAATAAAATCCCATTAATGTAAAAACAATTATCCATAATGCTAAGTAAACTTCTCTGTCTAATATTCCCCAATGATAAGTCTGGTCTGCAATACTAAGGAATTTCAATCCAAGAGCAATTTCAATAAAACCAAGTATTACCTTAACAGAATTGAGCCAACCACCTGATTTTGGTAATTTTTGTAACCAGGCAGGAAAAAATGCAAATAATGTAAATGGTATTGCAAACGCAATTGAAAATGCCAGCATTGCAATAATTGGTTCAAAAAATTCTCCTTGTGCTGATTTTACCATAACTGTTCCTACAAGAGGACCTGTACACGAAAACGAAACTAAAACAAGAGTTAAAGCCATAAAGAAAGAACCTAAAGCTCCACCTTTATCAGACTTGCTGTCAGCTTTACTTACCATCCAACTTGGCAGAACAATTTCAAACATACCGAGAAATGAAAAAGCAAATAACATAAATATTACAAAGAAAATTACATTTGGTATCCAATGGGTACTTAACCAATTAAATATATCTGCTGTAACAGCTTTTCCACCTACAAAATATGTAATCAATATTATTACAGCTATGGGTATTGTATATAATGCCACAATTGAAATTCCATAAACAGATGCTTGAAATCTGCTTTTAGCTTTATTTTCACCACTTTTCATAAAGAACGATACTGTCATTGGTATCATAGGAAATACGCAAGGTGTAAGTAATGCCGCAAATCCCCATATTATTGCCTCAATTATTATAGCCCACATTGACTTCTTCTCATCTGTTGTACTCTCAATTTCATCATTTTGTGATATTTGTTCATTTTGATTATTATCAGCAATATCTTCTTCTATTGTGTCGCTTACCTGCAAAGTATCAGAAGTATCAGGAATTTCTGTTAAGTTTTCATCACTGCCATTTTCGGCAACTACAGTAAAATCAAAATCTTTATATAAGGGAACGCATGTTTCATCGTTACATACCATATATGCTATTTCGCCGGTTATATTAAGAGGAAGATCTGATTTAATTATTATTTTTTGTTTGAAGGTTTGATTTTTTTCAAAATATAATACATCCATCATAAAAGCTTCTTCATACTCTTTTTTAGGCTTAGGTATTTCAAGTGCTTTATCAATAACATTAAAACCTTTTGGGTCCTCAAAAATAAATTCCGTTGGCAAAGGTCCACCATCACCAACATTTTGAGAGTACATATGAAAGCCCTTATCAATTTTAGCCTTAAAAACTAAATAATATTCAGTATCATTTATTTTTTCAGTCCAATATGTCCATTTTACAGGATCAAGAATTTGTGCATTAGTTTTTTGAGAAAATTGAAAACTAAAATTAAAAAGGAATAAAAAACTTAATAAAAACACATTGATTAATACTTTTCGCATGATATATTAATTTAAATTCATTTTGAATTAAAGTGCAAATATATAATAAAAACACATATACAATTTTAAATATATTAGGTATGTTTTCGTTGTAGAAAAAACACGAATTCCTAATCTTCAATATTTGAGCTTGTTGTGGGCATTTATAATTATTTGTGTAGGTGTACAAAACATATAAAGTAGAATAAGTAATATCAATTTATTGGAATTTTATATATTACGAGTAGGTATTGAATAGTTTTCCCATATTATATATGAACAAAACTTAACTATTGTCTGTTTTATGAGAGTTTAGATTTAGAAATTAAAAAAACCGACTTACATAATGTAAGTCGGTCAAATTTAAGGATGTCTTATAATTTATTTCTCTAAAACAACTCGTTTAACAACTATATTATTTTTAGAGTAAATTTTCAATATGAGTATTCCTTCAGGATTATCAGAAAGGTCAATTTCTGTATTAAATGAATTAACTTCATAACTTGATATCATTTTGCCAACAACATCATAAACATCAATTCTTTCAATTTCACTACCTCTAACATTTACTACATCTTTTGTTGGATTTGGATAAACTATAATCATATTGCTTAAATCAACCTCATTTACAGATGTGGCAATATCAATTAGCTGATATCTTAAAACTTCCCCTATTTGCGAACTATTCTGGTCTGTAGTTCCATATATTAAAACAGGTTTTAAAATTGTATCATGGAACCAATAATAATAGTCATCTTCTATTACTGTATCATCTAAAACTGAACCCATAAACCATGTTTTAATGTGAAAAGATTCTATAATATGTATTCTTAAAACATCTATAAATGTACCTGTTGGTAAAATCAATGTTCCTTGCATATCTGCTTGTGCAATAATCTGTCCTTGATCGAGTGTCGTTGAATCTTCTATACTTTGTAGTGGAAATTCTCCATAATATGTACTATTATAATTATCACCAGCAGTAATAGGAAATCGAAATTCAGTAGCACTACTATTATAAGTGGACCAAAGTGTTGCTCCTCCATAAAATCCCCAACGATTTATTTCTGTACTAGTTGTTTCATAATAAAAATAACCTGCTTCATTTGAAATTTCACGGGCTAAATTTGCATTAGGAAACATTGATGATTGTGCCGTAGTTGTTGGATCAAGAAATATATAATCAACAGTAGTTGCTGCATCCATTAATGCTCCAAAATCCCAAAGTTTGTCTGTAACCGCTCCAACTCCTTCTTCATCAAACCCAAAAGTGTTGGCATCCTGATAATGTATTGTATCACCTATCTGTGGAATTTGATGAGTTTCAGAAATAGTAACTAATTGTGCATAACTGAAAATAAATGCAGCTGAAAATAAAAAAGTAAAAATAAATTTTTTCATAACATATAATTTTTAATTTTAATTTACATAGTGTTAATATTCAATGGTGTTTTCCGTAAAACGGAACAAGCCATGAACTCACTATAGTTTCTAATATTTGTAAAAAAGAACACACTAAATTACTACATTTTAAGAATAAAACAAAATTAATTTGTATGAATTTAGAAATTTATACAATTTAAAACTTACAACAAATTATAATTGAGTTTATTGATTTAAATGATGTGTCGTCCTAAAATAGGTTGGCAGATTTTTATCGTGATAAAAAAAAGTTAAAAAATAAATATTAAATCACTTCAACATTTACTGCATTTAATCAATCAATAAGCATAATTGAAAGGATTAATTTTCTTTTTTTCAATTATACCAATTAAACCACAAAAATGGGGTTATCTAAATCGGGATTCATATAATTCACTTCGCTTTTGCAAGAATAAAGCGGGTTAAGCAAACATTCATTTTTTAGAAACAAACGAAACAATTAACTTTTAATAATGTTTATCATTTTTATTAACAACAGGCATTGCATACATACTAATAAATATATTTGTTAACTCTTCTTTATCTCCTTGTAAAATTGATGTTTTTGTATTTATATAATCTATAAATTTATCTTTTTCCTCTTGATTATATTTATTTTTAAAGTATTTGTTAGTTTTTTTCAAAATATCATAGGCAATATAATTCCCTGGCCAAATTGCATAATTTTTATATATTTGACTATCAATTTCATCAACAACAATATCAACTAATTCATTTATTTCAAGATTCTTACCCATCAATTTGTTTAAAATTGAATTTATTGGTGTACCAAAAGACATATGTATATGCCCTTTATAATTTTTAATACCTTTTAGAATACTATCTAAATCTTCTCCTGGTTGTTTCTTATACACTTCTCTTTTTGAAATATATAATTCATTAACTTTCTCAGAATCACAAGGTTCATATTCATAAGAAATTGTAACAGGAACTATGTTAAACTCTCTTAATGCTGTAATAAAATCTTTTCTCCCAATTGCAAACATTTTTATTAGAGCTTCTTGTGTTTTATCATTCCCATCTTTTGTTCTACCATCACTTTGTGCTATCCAAATTGATTCTTTTTCCTCAGTAATTACATGTCGCATATATCCGGAATGTAATAAAGCATTTTTATACATCTGTATCCTTGCCCCCCCCCTGTAAAATACAAACATTTTATTTAGCTTACCAAGATCTATAATAAACTCTCCTGACATTAAGTTACTTCCAAAAGTGATTTGGGATGTCTTATGATTATTTTCTACAAGTAATATTTGCATTATTGCAGAATCTAAAACAATATCTCTATGGTTTGCAATAAATAAGTAAGGTTTGTTATTATCTAATTTATCTAAACCAGAAAGACTTAATCCATCAGAAGTTTTTCTTACAACCTCTCGTACGGCATAATGAGAAAATACTGATTGGAAATCAGAAACAGTATTAATACTTTTAAACTTCTTAATTACTTCATTTTTATCATTATTACTATATAAAAAAGAAAGAATATATTGAAATTGTTCTTTTTTAATAATCCTATTTACAGCCGCAGGAACTTCACTGTCATTATATGGTCTTATTTTTTCAAATTCTTGTGCTAAATTCATGGCAACTATTTTTTAATTCTATTATCAATAAAAATAATGGGTTTTCTATTCATTTCAGGGAATTGTAATTTGGAAATTACAGCAGGATCCATAAACTGAATAGTAGGAGCAACCCTTATTTTTGCCCTAAAATAATCTTTTATTTCTTTTTCAAAATTATTATTTTGAATATTACTTCCAACTTTTATTAAAATTTCATCTGTTCCTAGTTCATTTGTATAAACTTCAACAATATAATTCTCTACATTCTGGAAATTATTTAAGATATTATACAATGAAGGGGGATAAAGTGTAGTGCCTTTATATTTTATCATTTGTTTTTTTCTACCAATTACAGGGCCTAATCGCATTGTGTTTCTGCCACATTTACAAGGCTCTGTATGGAAAATGCAAATATCCCCGGTTTTAAAACGAAGTAATGGCATTCCTTCTACACCAATATTAGTTATGGTAACTTCTCCCGGTTCTCCTTCTTTTACAGCTTGGTTTTTGTCATCTAAAAATTCAACAATAATTATTTCGGGATGATGATGTCCGCCCTTACCTTCAGCACATTCTGTAAAAGCAGTTCCCATTTCTGTTGAAGCATAAGTTGAGTATAATTTAATATCCCATTTATCTTTAATTTTTTGCCCCAAAGTATTGAGTTCAAAATTCTCATTTCTAATGGATTCGCCTATGCAGACTGCTTTTGCAATGGATGTTCTACTTAAGTCAAAGTTATTTTTTTCGGCGTACTCAATAAGTTTAATAATAAAAGATGGTACTGTAATTAATGCTGTGGGAGAAATCCTATTAATGGTATCGAATTGCAATTCAAGATTTCCCGGACCAACCCTTACAATACCTGCACCTAATTTTCTAATTCCTGAATAATATGCCATACCTGCCATAAAACGCTTATCCATAGTTACCATAAGCTGAAAGATGTCGTTTTGCACAGCATCTGCACATGAAAAAGAAATATATTCATTATAGGCTAACCTATCCAGATCGCTATCTGTCATAGCAAAAACAATAGGGTCTCCCAAGATTCCTGATGTAGATAAGTAGTCTATAATTTTCACTTTATCTACACATAAGAAATCTTTATTTCTTTTTTGAAGATCATCTTTTGTAGTAACAGGAATATTAGTTAAATCTTCCAGAGTTTTAATTTTTTTCACATCAATTTTGTGCTCTTTAAACACATCTTGATAAAACTTAGAATTACTATTTAAATACCCTAGTAGTTCAGGCAATTTCCTTTCCTGATACTTCTTAATTTCTTCTTTTGTTTTTGTTTCGATTTCCGGAATAAACATATTATTTTTCATTTCTTACTTTATAAATAATATCAGAACTAGTTATCTCTTTTGTTAATGTGTTTGACGAAATATCTTTTAAATATAAATTAAAAAAATCCAAGATATACTTATTAATAAGACTTACAGAATTTATTTTATCTGCATTTCCAAAAAATGATTCTTGCTGTTCTTTTGAAAGTATAGGAAATAAAGGAACATCACTGGTAATAAAGTGTTTTGTATTTAAAAGTAATAAAGAATAAAAATCAGATTTAACATTTGAAAAGATATATTTATTTCCCCTGTTCCATTTTTTTTGATATTCACTTTCAATTAACATAAATGGAGTTTTCAAGTCATTACATACAATATCTCCAAACTGGAAGCAGTCAAGATTTATTCCGGCTTTTAATTTTTCGTTTTTAAAGCAAAGCTGACCTGCAACAGCTCCTCCAATTGATTGTCCAAACACTCCAATTTTATCTGTATTTAATTTTGAATAAAAAATGCTGGATGTATCTGCATTTATAATATTTATGTAATCTATAACGAATTCATTATCAACAACCCATAAATCAACAACTCTATTAAATCGTTTAAGTTGATCAAGCGTAGCATTCGTAGCTTCTTCTATTATCTCTTGAGTATTAAGTTTTTCGGTTTTAATTCTATCCTCAAGAGCCCATTCTAAAAAGGCAAGTTGCATCTTCTTTTTCATTAATTTTGCTTTCTTACCATCTGGAAATACGACTAATGGTTGTTGGTAAATATGAATAATAGAAAAAACAATATATCCATTACTAGCGAGATTTTCCATATAACTAGTATATAAATCAACCATGCCAAAATAGAATCCTGGATTAAAAAGTAAAACCGGAAAATGCTGTTCTTCACTTGAAACATCTATATTAGGAGATGAGTAAGTATCAGTTTTTTTTATTAGATCAATGTCTTTAATTGATATTTTTTTAGATTTAAAGATTTTATAAATGGTTTTTGAACTATAATTTGAGAAATATTTGCTGTAAGATTCATTTTCATGATCGATAGAAGGATACCAGACTTTCACATATAGTCTTTTGTAGTCATTATTAAATGATTTTAATTTTTCCTTTCTACTGGAATCTGTTAAAAATAACTCAGTAGTTCCAATATTATATTTACCTGTAGGTTTTAAAAGAAAAGTATTGCTTTCTTGACTTTTTAGTTTATTGGCAAACAGAAAAATAAGCAGGAATATGGTTAGAAGACTAATTTTTCGATATATTATCATTTTATCTATTTTATTTTTGCTTATCAAGGCTTTTTATCTTTTACATTTAAATAGAGTATGGCTCACGCCAATATCTTCAAAAGACTCTTTAACATATAATCCTGCTTTTCCAATTAGCTTAAGCATTTCTTCAGAGTGATACATTTGGCTACATCCATTAGCAATATTTGTAAAATATAATGATGTAGCATGTAAACCGTATGTTGAGGCTTCAAATTTTTGTTTATCCCAATATGTCTCCAAAATGTATAATGATGAAGAATCATTCATCGCTTCCTTCCCTCTGCGTAATAATTCAATAATATCGTTTTGTGAGAAACAATCTAAAAATTGACTCATCCAAATAACATCACTATTTTTAGGATAATGTTTTGAATGATCCAGAAGATTTATTGGGTAACATGAAATTCTATTTTCGAAATTATGTTTTTTTATATTTGCATTTGCATTTTTTAATTGATCTGGTAAATCTAAAATTGTTACCTTAACATCAGAGTCATACTCAGTGCATTTTATAGAAAATTTTCCTGTGTTTCCTCCAATATCCAGAATATATTTTGGGTTATCTTTAAATATAATTGGTAAAATTTCAGGAAACGCATAATCTGAATAAAAATGATCAAAATTAAACCAACTTTTTTGTACATCTTCAGGTAAGTGAGATAAACCTTCATAAACAGTATCCCAATTGCCAAAAACTTTCAATCCTGTTGGTTTACCTGTCTTTATAGACTCTGAAAGGCTAAACATTCCTCGGTAATTTACATCATTAGTAAAGTCCATATTTACCTTAGTAAGCTCATCACTTAAAATATACCAGCCTGTTTTCGTTATAAAGAATTTATCTTCATCAACTCTAACCATTTCAAGACTAAGACCTGCTTCTAATAACACTTTTACTCCATAAATAGGAATTTCCAACTTTTTAGAAATTTCTTTAATAGTTACTCCTTTTTTATTTTTTTTTATTGTTTCAAGTATTCCCAAATCTCTAAGTGATTTTGCTGCTTGAAACATGATAGGAGCAAATGCAATTTTTTGTGCATCAGACATTGCTTGCAAAGCCGATTTTTTATCTGAACCAAAATTTAAAGTCATATATTATATTTTTTCTTCTTCCCAAAATGGATAATAATTAAACCATTGTAGTGGGTATTTTTTAATAATTGATTCTAGAGAATTTATATAATCTTGAACCATATTTGTTAATTCCTGTTTTCTATTCTTTATTTTAGCAGGATAAGGATACACCTTTCCTTTTGTTGCATAAAAATGATAATGAGTTGCCGATTTCTTTAATGCATAAACATATGAAACAGGAACATTATTTTTGCTTGCTAAATATAACGGACCCGTTGGAAACTGAGCTGATTTATTCATAAAATTCATTGTAATAGTATTGGTACCGAGCAAAAATCTATCACCATGCATAACAACCATTTCGTTATTATTAAAAGCTTCCTTAATTTTAAATAAATGCGAAAAATCATCCTTAATAGAAATAATATTCGCATCATTCTTTACCATATTATTTTCAAGTAACTCTTTAATTTTTTTTTGTTCAGCTTCATACATCACAATGTTAATTTTTATATCTAACCTTTTTAAAAGTTGACCGGCAACTTCCCAATTACCCATATGAGCTCCAATAAGTAAACCACCCTTCTTTTTCTGAACCATTTGTCTTAAAAAACTTTCTCCTTCAAAATCAAAAGTAAATGTTTTTTCCAAACCTGATAGCACTGATATTTTATCAATAAGAACCTGTCCTAAAAGGCAGTAATTTTTATATATGCCTAATAATGTTTTCAGCCTATTATAACCAAGAATCTTTTTAAAATAGAACTTGCTTGATGTTTTGTCTGATACTATTAAAAAATACAAGGCTACAAACTTTATAAAAAAATAAGTAACCTTAATATTTGTGTATTTTAATAGGGATATAAAAAATCTGTAACCAAATTTTCCTCCCCTTGATTTTCCAGACCAAGAAGTCATGAAGGTAAATTTAATTTACGTGTTCTTCAATATAGCTATAAAGATCGTTTAGTGTACGAATATTAGACATATCTTTGTGTTTTACTTTAAAGTCAAATTCTTTTTCTATTATTACTGCAATATCTACAAAATCAAGACTTTCTATGCCTAAATCATTTTTTAATTGAGCTTCACCAAAAATAATACTCTTTTCTATTTCGAATTCATCTATTAAAAACTCATTTACTATATTTTCTATATCAGTTATATTCATATTTAATTAGTATTTGGAAATTATTAATGTTGAATTAGTACCTCCAAATCCAAATGAATTGGATAAAAAAGTATCTATTTTTGCATGTTTTGTTTCACGGATTAAATTCAAATTTTTTGCAGACTCATCAATATTTTCAAGATTTATATTTGGTGCAATAAAATCGTTTTGCATCATTAACATAGAATATACTACTTCACTTGCCCCACCCATCCACATTTCGTGCCCGGTCATTGATTTTGTAGAACTTATTGGTATTTTTTGCTGGCCAAAAACAATTTCTAAAGCCTTGGCTTCACTTATATCTCCAACAGGAGTTGATGTAGCATGAGCATTTATATAATCTATATTTTTAGGAGATAGGTTCGCATCCTTTAAACATCTTTCTAATGATCTTACAGGACCTTCTACATTAGGAACAGAAATATGCTCACCATTTGACGAAAAACCATAACCTTTTATTTCTCCAAGAATATTGGCTCCTCTTTTTATTGCTGACTCTAAACTTTCCACTATTACTGTTGCTCCACCACCACTTGGCACAAGTCCATCACGATTTTTATCAAAAGGTCTTGATGCTTTTGCTGGATCATCTTCTCTAATAGAAAAAGCACCTAAACAATCAAAACTTCCCATAGACTCTGCATTTATCTCTTGTCCCCCTCCACATATTATAATGTCTTGAAGACCTTGTTTTATTAATAGGAAAGCTATTCCTATTGCATGAGAACTACTTGCACATGCTCCACTAATAGTAAAGTTTATACCTCTTAGTTTAAGGATAACTGACAAATTCATAGTAATGGTCGAGTTCATTGATTGAAATATTGAACCTGAACCTATTAATGATGTATCTTTCTTTTGTCTTACAATGTCTATTGCATCAATAACAGGAATAGAAGAGCTATCATTACCATATAAAATACCAACTTCATTTTCTTCTAAAAAATCTGTGCTAATTTTTGCATTATCAAGCGCTTCCATAGTAGCAACATATGCATATTTTCCCTGCTCAGCAAGTCCTATACGCATTCTTCTAGGAAGAACACCTTTTAAATTTGGTTCTTCAATTATACCTGTAAGTGAAGACCGAAAACCAAACTCTTTTCTTCTGAGATCTATTCCAATACCTGATTTTCCATTATATATGGATTTTTTAACTTCTTCCAGATTTTTTCCTATTGTGGAATAAATCCCTAAACCTGTAATAACAACTCTATTCATAGTAATTTTAACTTAACTATACATACCTCCATTAACAGAAATTATTTCACCGGTAATATATGAAGCTTTACCGGAAGCTAAAAAACTAACGACTTCTGCAACTTCTTCCACTTCGCCAAATCTGTTTAAAGGAATTAACTGTTTCAATTGTTTTTCATCAAGATCTTTAGTCATATCTGTCCTGATAAATCCAGGAGCAACTGCATTTACAGTAACCTTTTTCTTTCCTACTTCCATTGCCAATGCTTTTGTTGCTGCAATTACAGCTCCTTTTGCAGCAGAATAATTCACCTGTCCAGGTAGTCCTTTTTGTCCAGATAGAGACACAACATTAATTATTTTTCCGCATTTGTTTATCAGCATATTTTTTATTAATAAACGAGTTACATAAAAAAAGCTATCCTGATTAGTTGAAATTACACTTTTCCATTCATTATCAGACATAAATACCATAAGGTTGTCTTTGGCAATACCTGCATTATTCACTAATACCTCTATTAACTTATCATTATTATTTTCTACCCAATTACCCAAAACATTTTTAATATCTTGAGAATTAGAAATATCAAATTGTAATAATTCACCATCACCTCCATTTGATTTGATTTTATTCAGAGTATCTACTGCTTCTTCAATATTAGTTTTAAAATTAATCAATACATAAAAACCATCTTGAGCTAATTTTATTGAAATAGCTTTCCCAATACCTCTTGAACCTCCTGTAACTAATGCATATCTCATAAATAATCTATTTTTGCAAATCTATTTTTGTTTCAAATAAATAATTACTTATTTTTTTAATCTCTTTATATTTTGGTGTATCCTCAATAAATACAGGTACAATTTTTCTTAAAGTATTATAAATATTAGATGTAATTGAAGATAATTTGTCTTTAATCTTAAGATAATCAACAGCTTGAATTAAGGCAATCATTTCTATAGCCTGAACCTGATAAGCATTATCTATTACTTTCTTAGTTAGCATAGCAGCATTTGTTCCCATACTAACAATATCCTGATTATCATTATTTGTTGTAATACTATGAACATACATAGAATTTGATAAAGTTTGATTTTCAGCAACTGTGGATGTGGCTGTAAACTGAACACCTTGCATACCCTGATTCAAACCCAGCTTACCAAGGTTTATAAATGGTGGAAGTATTTCGTTTAATCTTGGATTTAGTAAGAATGCTAATTGACGTTCTGAAAGCATTGAAATTCTAGTAACAGCCAATTTTAACTTATCCATTTCTATAGAAACATAATCTCCGTGGAAATTACCTCCATGATATACATTTTCTGTTTTTAAATCAACAATGGGGTTGTCGCTAACGGAATTTGCTTCATTAATAACAACCTTTTCTGTATATAGAATAGTATCAAGAACAGCTCCTAATATTTGTGGCAAACAACGTAATGAGTAATACTCCTGAACTTTTCTTCTAAAAATTCTATCATCCACATTGTTATTGTAAAAATGATCTGCTCTACGAGAAATAAGTTGGCTATCTTTTAATATATTAATAAGAACTTTTGCAATGTATTGTTGCCCTGCATGTTTTTTTACATTATTAAGTTCTAAACTAAAATAATCATCAAACGACTCTACAATTTCATTTAACATTGCAGAGGCAATTAATGACCAATTTAATAATTGTTTTGATTTAATTATATTAATAAGACCAATCCCTGTCATTACTGATGTACCATTGATTAAAGATAATCCTTCTCTTAATTTAACAGTAATAGGTTTTAATCCTTTCTTTTCAAAAATTTCTTTAGTAGGGTATAATTTACCTTTATATGTAACTTCACCTTCTCCTATTAACACTAAAGCAAGATGAGATAATTGAACCAAATCTCCGCTAGCCCCAACTCCTCCATGTTCAGGAATATATGGGTATATATTATTATTAATAAGATTCAGGAGTAATTCTACACAAGAGGGGTGAATTCCTGATTTCCCTTGCATAATAGCTCTTAAACGAACCAGCATAACTGCTTTTACATATAAGTCGGGTATTTTATCTCCCGCTCCAGCGGAATGACTTCTAATTAAATTATATTGAAGTTCTTTTAAATCCCCTGAATCAATCTTATATTGAGCCATTGGTCCAAAGCCTGTATTTATGCCATATATGATTTTATTCTTGGCAAAATCAATCAAGAAATTATAACTTTTTTCTACTAAATCAATCGATTCTGTATCAATTTCTATTTTCTCTCCTTCTATTAAAATAGATTCTACATTAGAAATTGTTAAATCATTTATGTGGTTTATTAATTTCAATATATGTTACATTAAACAAATAAGTCAAAAATAATATAAATTATTAATTTTAAAAGAAATATGACTAAAATCATTAGTTTTCAGTCATTTACTTCACTTTACGATTTATTCTGTCGGAGGAGTGGAGAAATGAACTTTGCTCCCAATCTCCTCATATTATGAATATTACAATTTAAATAAACGTTTGGACACGATTTGAACATAATCCAAAAGAATAATATGTTATGAAAAGAAATACATCCTTTTGCACTAAACTTATATTCCGGCTCAAAGATAAAAACAATGTAAAATACTGCAAAATAGTATTAATGTTTTTTTTCATATTTCATGCAATTGTTAATACCGACATACTATCAAAGGAGCAGTTAAACCCAAACTATGCAATAGAAATAAGAATAAATTTCTATTGCATAGCGATAAAGAGTTTCATTCATTTTGAAAAACATCAAAATGTTGAAACTCTACCTTGCCTGCCATGCCTTCGACAGGTAAACCAACAGGCAGGAGTCGGGGTTAACCCTCGCTAATGCAAGTAGTTCGACTTTTTCAAGTCTCCTATTGCATAATCGGGGATTAAAAAACATTAATGCATTTTCTGACCTAAATAATTAAGGATAAAATACTGTTGGACTATGCCGCAGGTAGGAATTTTCGTATCTATGGGAATTTAATCTTTTCTTTATTCATTGATATTAAATATTCATCAATAATTTTAAGATATTTTTTATAGACTTAGCAGTAATTTCTTTGCCTTCAATTGCTAAAGATCTATAGTATTCATATATTTCAGCTCTAATATGGTCAATATGATTATTAATAATCTGTGCAGCTTTTGAAGTTCCTTTAGCTTTACATTTATTAATTGACCAAAGCTCAGGTAATATGTTTTTACCTATTGATGCTTCTGTTGATTTACCAGAAACAGTAAGTTCATTGTTGCTCGTTGTCTCATAATAACCTCCTAATTTAAAGTTTTAAAATTATTGAAAAAGAAGTAATTATAAAAATGCAAATTGATACCGAGGGTTCGAGAGATTTTGCGGAGACGATTTGACCCTTTTTGTTGAATTTTAGACAAAAAATGCTGTTGATAAAAACTGTATTTTTTTATACAAAACTCCATTTCTGCTTTCAACCTTCAACTTTTACGCATAAATAAAAGAATATTAATATAATATAGTGTTGAAGGCAGAATAATTCTGCTTTCAACATTTAATAGTTTGTTGAAGGTGTTGAAGACAGATTTCTGCGAAAAATGGCGCTTTCAACCTCTGTATAGCATTGATACTAATGGCCTCAAGAAGATCTGTTGATTCATTAGATATTAGTTCTTTCAAAAACTTATATAAAGAAAAAGCGGGAGAAGATTTGACTGATAATGTATTGGATAAACTGGAGTTGATAAAAGTAGAACGGGGAGCAAAATTTCCTGTAAATGCACTCATTCTGCTTTCTGATGATAAAATACGTAGATCTAAATTCCCATATGCAAAAATTGAGTGTGCCAGATTTAAAGGAATTGGAGTAGGTAATTTTATCGATCAAAAAACTTTTGATGGTAGGATATCTGAACAAGCTGATTTAGCAATGCAATTTGTAAGACGACATATTTCTGAAGGTACGGAAGGTTATGATGGTGTTTATAGAAAAGACATATGGGAATATCCTGTTATTGCTGTTAGAGAAGTTATTCGTAATGCAGTTATTCATCGAGATTATTCATTAACAGGTAAAGATATTAAAGTAGCTGTTTTTGATGATAGGATTGAAATATCAAGTACGGGCTTATTACCACCAACAATTAACTATGACGATATGAAATCCAGGCAATCTGATATAAGAAATAAAGTGTTTGCTCCTGTTTTTAAAAGAATGGGAATTACCGAACAATGTGTAACCGCTGTATTTTTCGATTAAGACCAATTTCAACAGAAACAAAATATACACCAGAACTAATGGGCAAAGAAAAAGAACTTAGATTAAAGCCTTTAACTGCCTCAATATTTTCCAGAAGATAAACTTCTTTTCCAATAATATTGAGAATACTCACTTTGCCAACTCCATCTTGTGGTGAAAAGATATTTAAATTTATAGTTCCACTACTTGGGTTTGGGAAAACATTAAAATTTAACAGACTGCCATCTTCTGAAGAACAATCAAGATATATAATACCATGCTCTGAGATTACGCCATTCATGTCTTTTTCGCTCAAGCTATAATAGACCTTATTTCCATTGCGATTTTTATCGATGAAATCGTATTGGATAAGTTGATTTGAATTTCCTGCAGCAGGTACTTGCCCAATCAATTCAAATGAATGTCCGTCAAAAGATTTCTTGATTAAAAAACTATGAGAGCCTTCCTCAGAAGCTGTTATCCATGATAAATGAGCTGCATCATCCTTACAGATACTGCTAAAGCTAATAAGCTCTACCGATAATATTAATGAACCATTCTTAGCATAGCCAAGAGCATAATTTGAGAAATTACTAAAGGCCGTAGTTGTAGAATCGTTTACACGGACTCCGCCTGCGGTATAGTCCCATGCACCTCCTGCTATCTTTTGCTTAAGCAAAGTATATGCACCACTTCCCCATGTCTGGGTAAAGGTCCAAAAATTAATATCTGGACTGGTTGATGCTGTATAATTACCACCTAATACAGGGTTTGCAACTCCCATATGCCAATAACCTTCTGTTTCAACTTGCTCTACAGTATCGATGGCCAATGGAAAACCAAATATGATACTCGGAACTACGCTTGTAGAATTTGGTGTTGCATCTAAAAATCGAGCAGTCAGGCTGGTATTTCCTGTCAATAAATTAGGTGTAAAACGTATAGGCTCAAAATAGGTTTCACCATCCGAATTATCACTTCCTACATGGAAAGTATACTCTCCTCCCGAAACTGTAAATGTTCTGTTGTAGTTGCCCAGAACATGTCCGCCAGTATGAGTAACAATAGCCGCATTATTATTTGAAACAAATAAAGTATCAGTTCCTGCATTGACGTAATTACCAATACCTGTAGGAAGAGTAAAGATCAAGCTGTCGGAAACTACAGTATTTCCACTTAAGGATTTAATACCAGAACCATCGAACTGAACTTTAAAATAATCTGCTCCTAGCACACTGGTTTGCTTCACCGTTTGTGCACAAGCACCATCAAATCGAATTTTTCCTGCCGACAATGTATAGGTGCCTGTTAACTCTGGTAGTACTGTTGCACATTTAGCTAATTGCAATTCTCCTCCAGTCATTGTGAGGTTGCCTGTTCCGTTTAAGGTATATGTATTTGCATCCAAAACTCCACTTTGAATAGTTAATGTTTTCGGAGTATTTAGGGTGTAATTAAATGCACTAATCAATGAGGTTTTAATTCCTGCACTTTTGTTTACAAGCACGTTACCAAACACCTGATTAGTGTTAATACTCACATCGCTTGTATTTGTCTGATCCAAACATGTAGCACAAGCGTCGATAAATTCTATTTCTCCGTTAATTGCTGTAAAGGTTCCTGCAGATTTTGATAGATTTCTGTTTAAAGAAAGGGTATAAACATCAATGTCGAAAGTTCCTGTTGTAGATATAATCATGGATCGTGGCCACATATTAGCTTCCAGAGTAAAATCACTTGATGAAACTGATACATCAACATCATACAAGGTGCCACTACCTTTATACAGGGAAGGGCTATTTGCAAATATCACATCTGCATTTTGAAGCACAGTAGTTGTGCTAATATCACCTTCGTTTAATAGATAACCATCAATGGTCAATGTGTTATCACCAGTGATTGTAATAATACCAAAATTACATACGTCTTTTGCAAAAGAAGCTGCACCAATCTGTGGCATAGAGCATCCACCACCAAGGGTAGTGGGAACAAGTATATCAGTTGTTGACAAAGGAATAGCATTATCAGACCAATTGCCTGCCAAATTCCATACACTATTTATATCACCTTCCCATATGTTGGCGCTTCCACCTCCTCCACCTGTACCATTAATTGATATGTCATCTACTGCAAAAGAAGGATCGCTTCCAGTCATATCATCATTGTTCACCCACCTAAATCCTATCTTAACGTTTGCATTGTTGTCCGCTGAAGCTGGAAGAGCAATTGAAAATGCTGTCCAAGTACCTTGCGGGCTACATCCTAATCCTGTTTTAGCAAGTCCATTAAGTAATGCCCATGTTGCTCCATTGTAGTACCAAAGTGATGCATCATCCATTACCCCACTACCATTTTCCATATAAACAAAGTCTACTGTGTTTGAAGAAACGCCGGTAAGGTCAATTATCGGTGATACAACTAATACATCCGTATCTGTTCCAAAGCCCCATCCTCCGAGACCAAGGAGACACCACCCCCCAGCATCATATGCTGCCCCCAAGTCGCCGAGCGTTGTGGAGCTAAGATGAAGTGACTCATCTGTTCCACACCCAGTTCCACATCCACCAGCAGCATTTCCATTTTCAGCACAACTTACATAGAATGTGTTAGGTGATGTTGGGAAGCCGCAACCATCAAATGCAGGGCTACTATCTATTATAGTCCAAGCACCATTTCCCGAGTTCATCCCATTTGCTGAACAGCCAGAACTACATCCGTTTTCAAAATCTTCATAGAATGGTGTAACAGGGCCACCACCACCTCCGCCTCCACAATTACAATCAATGGCTTCGATATATGTTGTCTTTGTTTCTGTATCATTTCCTTCGGCATTGGTTACAGTCAATTCTACCTCATATGTTCCAACAGCGTCAAAGGTTACATCTATGTTTTGGTCTGATGAACTTGTTCCGTTTACATAGCTTATTGTGTTTGGGGTAAATGTCCATAACCAAGTTGTAATAGGTGCAAAAGCTGTGGAAGTACTTAAGTCTGTAAATGTAACAGTATCTTGAGAACTAACAGGATCTGCACATACTGTTAACTGAGAAGTGATGAAATTTGCTATGGGTGGACAGTCGTCAATTACAATCATGTCTGTTTCTACAAGTATGCCATCGCCTGCACAATTTGTTGCAGTTAATGTTATAGTATATGTTCCGTTGTCTGTAAACTCTACTTCTGGGTTTTGACTATTTGCATCTGTTCCACCTACATATATAAAACCACCAGGAGGACCCGGTTTAGCAATATCCCATGTCCATCCAGTAATGGCACAAGTTCCTGTTAATAAACTAAAACAATTGGAATAATAACCATCACCCACAATACTGTTGTCAGTAAAATAAAACACATCTCCTTTGCATCCTGTAGTCTGACTAACAGAGAACAAAGCTGTAGGTACAGCACATGCTGTAATTATTACATTGTCTACGTTAAAGCTAGCTCCCAAAGCATAATCGCCTGTATTCTCTATATCCCCATCATCATACCATCGAAAAGCAACTCTAAGATCATTCTGGTTATTTGCATCTACAGGAAATTCAAATGACCTTCTAAACCAGTTGTTGCATGTTCCTGCCAAAGAGGGAGAACAACCTTTAAGGTTATCTTCTAATATTTGCCATGTTACACCTGCGTCGACACTATAAAGAATAGTTCCATGTGATTTTATACCATCGGCATCACCTCCCAGAAAGAAATCGGCAGTTAGTACCAAATTGCATGAGCCAGTAACATCAATATTATTATTAAGAAAAGCAATTTGTTCTGTCTGGGTCTGATTATCTCCATTATCTGGATCTGAAATGCAATTCCAATCATCAGATTGTGCTGTTCCTCCATAGAGAAGTGTTGCGCATGTGGGGTAGGCTGTAATATGCAAACTTTGATTAGGCCCAGGTTGGACTCCATTAATAAACGGATTTGGCAGATTGCTTGGTGCCGAGCAGGCATAATGCCTTCCACGTACAAATTGTCCTTGCGCAGAGATTGATGAACCTACTACAATATCATTATCTAATTCTGGTGTATTCTGATCACTTATTATAAAATTATCGTGTGCAACTGCTGCATTGACACCATAAGTAAGCCCAACAATACCAATGGGAGTTGGATTGGTTAAGGAACCAGGAGAATCTTCAAGTGTCCATCTTGCTCCGCCTCCATCATCAAAATCTTCTATCCATATTGCATTTTGTGAATTAGCCACAGGTAAAAAGAACCCGTAAAAGAATGAAAGTAGGATAATGGTATAGTAATTTTTAGAAAGCATATAATACAATAAACTTTGTGCAATTTACGTAAAATTTATGACTAATGCAAATATTTCATCTATTTTAAATACCAATAACTAAGTTATGTTCTGTCGCATCTGTTCAATTATATACAAAAACACTAAATTTAATCCATTTCTAAAGCAGCCAAAGAATTTAATGTTTTATACCTTGTAGGTTTTGAATTTTTAATCTAAGCTGTAAACTTTTTTTAGGACGAGTCATATTTCTAGTATATGAAAAAAGCCCTAATAATACTAATTATTAGAGCTTCATATCGCTTTTTTTACATTCTGCGGAAAGAGGGGGATTCGAACCCCCGGTACCAGTTTCCCAGTACGCATGTTTAGCAAACATGTGGTTTCAGCCACTCACCCACCTTTCCAAATTGGAATGCAAAAGTATGAAATTGAAAATTAAACTCAAAAAAAACTTATACCTAATTCATGGCAAACACATAATTATTGTTTAAATGGCGTTATAATTGACCATTATCGATCTGTATAATAATTTCTTCAATATATTTATCTTCAAATGCTGCGTCATATTCTGACTTTAAATTTGAACCAAAAATGCGAGCTACAGATTGCCACATAAATGCCGAAAAAGAACCCTTTAGCTGCTTAATGACTTGGAATGTTGTGTTATCGGTTTCTCTGTCAATAAGCTTTATTAATAATCTTCCCTGACTTATAGTTAAATTGCGTAATTCGCCTTCAAACTGCTTTTTCAGTTTTTTATCCATCTTATTCACATATTTTTTTCTTTCTCTATCACTAGTAAATTTAGGTAATTCATCATTTATTTCTCTAAATACTTCTCCTGCCATTCGTGAATAAGGCAAAGTTTTCTTTAAATTACGAATAAGCTTACGATATCGTCTTCTGTCTCTTTCATTTTTAAAGGTTCTGGGAGGGATTATAATTACCTGTCTAAGACTAATATGTGGCAATGTGTCTCCATCAACAATTTTTGCATTAACCAAATAACCTTGCCCTTCACCAAGAGATGTTTGGGCAACAGAAAATTGTTGACAAATAATAATGAATAATGTTAATATGAAGATTCTTATATACATCTATACTTCTTAAAAATTCCGTATAAATTACTGAATATCTATTATAAAAATAAAACTACATATTACGAATGCCTAAAATTTAAAATGCCTAAAATACTTAAAATTATAAATGCTTGATTTTAGTAAAAATATATAATTAAAATTCTTAAATTTTAATTAGACTTTCAATAATTATGCCATTAGAAATTCTTTTACTGTTGTAATTAATTTAAAACTTTTTTAACAATATCAGCAGCTTCCTGTAATGTAGTTGCAGAAAAAACTTCTAAACCGGAGTTATCAATAAGCGATTTCCCTTCTTTAGCATTTGTGCCTTGTAAACGAACAATTACAGGAATCTCAATATTCCCAATTTTATTATAAGCATCTACAACACCTTGTGCAACACGATCACATCTCACAATTCCTCCAAAAATATTTAATAAAATTGCTTTAACATTTTGATCTTTTAAAATAATTCGAAAACCGGCTTCAACAGTTTCTGCACTCGCCCCTCCCCCAACATCTAAAAAGTTTGCAGGATCTCCTCCCGATAATTTAATAATATCCATTGTTGCCATAGCTAAACCGGCACCGTTTACCATACATCCAACATTTCCATCTAATTTAACAAAGTTAAGATTGTATCTTCCTGCTTCAACTTCTGCAGGGTCTTCCTCTGTAATATCTCTCATCTCCGCATATTTAGGGTGTCGAAATAATGCGTTATCATCAATATTCACTTTTGCATCAGCTGCAAATATTTTATCATCAGAAGTTTTAAAAACAGGATTTATTTCAAACATTGACGCATCACAATTTTCATACGCTTTATATAATGCAATAATAAATTTTGTCATTTCTTTAAATGCTTTGCCTGATAATCCAAGATTAAAAGCAATTTTTCTTGCCTGAAATGCTTGTACACCTACTGAAGGCTCAATCTCTTCTTTATAAATTAAATGTGGTGTTTTTTCGGCAACATCTTCAATATCCATTCCTCCCTCAGTAGAATACATAATAATGTTCTTACCTGTTTGACGATTTAATAAAACACTCATATAATATTCCTGTATCTTTCCGGGACCGGGATAATAAATGCTTTGCTCTATCAATACTTTGCTTACTTTTTTTCCATCCGGTCCGGTTTGATGTGTAACTAATTGCATTCCAATAATGTCATTAGCATATTGTTTTACCTCTTCTACAGATTTAGCAATTTTTACACCTCCGCCTTTACCTCTTCCTCCTGCGTGAATTTGAGCTTTTACTGCCCAAGTGCTTAAACCTGTTTCTTTTTCAATTTTTTTTGCAGTTTCTTCCGCCTCGTTACTATTCTCTATTACAATACCATAAGGGACTGCAACTCCAAATTCTTTTAAAATAGATTTAGCTTGATACTCATGAATGTTCATCTCTAAAAAATTTTCAATATTTTTACATTTAAATAGATATTCTAAATTAGTGGTTTTTTATAAACTGTACAAACTTTTTTTTTTATTGTATATTGCAGTAATATAACAAATTAATATTAAATGAGAAAACTTGCAAATTCCGAATTAGAGCGTAAAACAGTAGAAGAATTTAAAAAATCTGATAAAAAGCCAATAATTATTGTACTTGATAATATTAGAAGTCTTAATAATATTGGTTCAATATTTAGAACTTCTGACGCATTTCTAATCAAGAAAATTTATTTATGTGGAATTACAGCAAAACCTCCGCATAAAGATATTCATAAAACAGCTTTAGGAGCGACAGAGTCTGTTGATTGGGAATATTTTACAAAAACAATAGATGTTATTGAAAAATTGGAAGAAGAAAATTATAATATTGTTGCAATAGAACAAGTTGAAAATAGCACTTCTTTGTCAGATTTTAGTGTAGAACTTAATAAACAATATGCTTTTATATTTGGAAATGAGGTAAAAGGGGTAGCTCAGGAAATTGTAGATAAATGTGATGAGTGTATTGAAATACCTCAATTTGGAACAAAGCACTCATTAAATATTTCAGTGAGTGCAGGCATAGTAATTTGGGATATTTTTTCAAAATTAAATGATATTTAAAAATATGATTGAAGATTTAATCAATAAAATATTTAATGTTTCAAAACAAGGTTTTGATAAACTGGCTTTAGATATTTTTAATTATCAATATAACAATAATAAAATATATAATGATTATGTAAATCATTTAAAGATCAATGTGAAAAATATAGGTTCAATAAATAAGATTCCATTTTTACCAATAATTTTTTTTAAAACTCATAAAGTTATTACCGGAAACAAAAAAAATGAAAAAGTTTTTACAAGTAGCGGTACTACAGGCTCCATTCCAAGTTATCATTATGTAAACGATATAAGTGTATATATTAGAAGTTTTAAGAAGAGTTTTCAATTATTTTATGGTGATATTACCGACCATTGCATTTTAGCATTACTTCCCTCTTATTTAGAGAGAGAAAATTCATCTTTGGTTTATATGATTAATAATTTCATTAATGAAAGTAAACATAATTTAAGTGGATTTTATTTACATAACTATAATGATTTACTTGACAAACTCCGAAAACTCGAAAAACTAAAACAAAAAACTATACTGTTTGGGGTTAGCTATGCTCTTATTGATATTGCCAAAATAATTGATTTCCCGCTTAATTATACTACTATAATTGAAACAGGAGGAATGAAAGGAAAGCGAAAAGAAATACCTAAAACGGAATTACATAAACTTCTTAAAAAAGGATTTGGATTATCAGAAATACATTCTGAATACGGAATGACTGAACTTTTATCACAAGCATACTCTAAGAAAAATGGGGGATTTTATTGTCCACCATGGATGAAAATACTAATTAGAGACGCTTATGATCCGTTCATGTTTAAAGATTCAGGAAAAAGTGGAGGTATTAATGTTATTGACCTTGCAAATATTTACTCCTGTTCATTTATTGAAACTAAAGATATTGGAAAAATTAATAATAATGGTTCATTTGAAGTATTAGGAAGATTAGATAATAGTGATATCAGGGGTTGTAATTTATTGTTTAACGAATAACTAGTGTATCTAACAAGACTCTTCAAATCTGTTCATTCCGAGGAATGAAATAACAAAGCCTGACTAGCCGTCAGACCGCTCAAAGCGGTCAGACGACTTTGGCTAAAAAGCTAATTATTCATGTAACACATGCATCCTTGCTTGTGAATTATAAAAGATATTTTTTTTAAATTTATGAATTAATCAAGTTAATAATCTAACTTTGCAAATAGTGATAATTTATTTGATTGTATAATAATGACACTTACTTTTATTTCGTTACGAATATTTGATCTAATTGATATTATATTAGTTGCATTTCTTTTATATCAGGTGTATATGCTGGTAAGAGGAACTGTAGCAATAAAAATATTTATAGGAATATTTTCTGTGTATTTAATATGGCTTGTTGTTAAGGCATTGAATATGCAGCTGTTAAGCACAATTCTCGGACAGTTTATGGGAGTAGGAATGATTGCATTAATAATTGTTTTTCAACAAGAAATTAGAAAATTCTTACTTATGATTGGTTCCAGGTATAAATTTGACAAACATTTTTCGTTTGATAAATTTTTGTCAGGAGAATTAAACACTAAAACTAATATTGACGAAATAGTTGTAGCATGCAAGCAAATGTCTTCAAAAAAAATAGGTGCTTTAATTGTTCTAACCAAAAAATCTGACCTTATTAATATTACATCTGCAGGAGATTCTCTAGAAGCAGAGATATCGAGTATTTTAATAAATAGTATTTTCTTTAAAAACAATCCGCTGCATGATGGTGCAATTGTTATATCAGGAAATAAAATAAAATCAGCAAGATGTATATTGCCTTTGTCTGATAATAAAGATTTGCCTTCTAAATACGGGCTTAGGCACAGAGCTGCAATTGGCTTGACTCAAGTAACAGATGCTGTAGTAATTGTTGTATCAGAAGAAACCGGCAATATAGCTTTTGTAAAAGAAGGGAATATTCAACCTAAATTGACTTCCAATAAATTAAAAGAATTGCTTGAAAAAGAATTTTAAGCTTATAAAAGCAAACATTACAAGGCAATCCACGGGGCATTTAGATTATAGACCTGCACAAATAAACCCTTTACTATTAATAAAGTCCATTACTTCAGGCAAAATTATTTTCAACTTCTTTTCTGATTTTCTTGAATCGTGAAATACTATTATTGCCCCTGCTTCAATATTGTTAATTACATTATCTATGCACTGTTTGGGTGATAATTTTTTATCATAATCTCCGCTTAATACATTCCACATAATTATTTTATAATATTTTTTTAAATATTTTATTTGAGATGGTTTTATTCTTCCATAAGGAGGTCTGAAAATATTAGCATCTAATAATTTATTGGCTATTTCAATATCACTAAAATAATTATCATTATTTGTTTTCCAGCCATTAAGATGATTATTTGTATGATTGCCAATAGCGTGACCTGATTTTATAATTTCTTTTATAATTTCAGGGTATTTGTCGGCGTTATTACCAACACAAAAAAATGTTGCTTTTGCATTATATTTTTCAAGAATATATATTACCCATGAAGTAACATCGGGTGTAGGACCATCATCAAAAGTTAAATATACTTTTTGCGATATTTTCGGCATCTGCCATATAACATCTTTAAAAATTACAGATGCAATTTTTGGAGGTTTAACCCATACCATAATTATTGCATTGATTCAGAAAATGAAACATATAATTGTTGGAATCTTTCTTCCAGTTCTTTGTTTAATTCTTCTTCCCCATTTTGACTTGTTATGCGAACAAGTTCCTGCATAATTGCCATTCCTCGTTGTATTTCAGAATCAACCGACGCACCTGCATATTTTTCAGGAATTGAAAAATAGTAATCTAAATTATCTTCAGTTATTTCACAAAGATTTCTAATAATATCGTTAGCTTTTTCAACAGAGAATGTTTTTGCTTCATTTTTAGTACTTAAACTTTTCCCAACTTTATAATATCCTTCGGCAATTCCTAAAATAAATACATTGTACGGAACTGCCCTGTGTGGCATTATTTCCATACACTTGTCAAGTACATTCAATGCTGAATCAATTTTTCCTTCGGCGATAAGTTGATCGGATAATCTTGCAAAATTATTTCTTATGTTCATTGTCATTCTAATGTTGTTTTCATCAAGATAAATTGTAGTATCACTAATATTACCCCATTTGAATTTATTCATTAAATTATTGTACATAATATCAGAAGCAATTCTACCCATTTGTCCATCTCTTGATCTTTCTTTAATTGGAACGAGCCTATATGCCAAACCTTCGAGTTGGAAAAATGGTTCAAGTTTTAAATAACTATCAGAACCAACTGTTATTGCAAAATAAACAGGTCTTTTCCAGTTGTTTGTTGCCAACAAGTCAAGAATCATAAGTTCACTTTTTAAAACATAACTTTTATTTATTCTCCAATCTAATGATTTAACAACCTTATCTGCATCAACTTCTCTTACAGTACCATTAGATACTACCAAAGCAGAATCAACAGGTACCATTATGTTCTTTGTTGGAATAAAATCTATTTGCTCACCACCCTGAGTACCAAGTTTTGTGCCTGATTCATCAGATGCAACAAAATTCATAGCAATTTTTACCGGTAAATAACTTTTTGATATGTCAGTAATCAACATATTTGTTTGATCATTAAGTTGATTAATGTTGTTTTTATTAATTTTATATATTTCTATATTTTTATTTTGAGACAATTTTTTAATTAAGTCTACAAATTTTAATATATCTAATGTTTTGTGTCCATTTTCAAGAATTTTCATATCTGCTTTTTGAATTTCGGCGAATGATGAATTTCTTAAAATCTCTAATAAATTATTAAAAAGTAATTTATATCTGTTTTCAAACTTATCTTTATTACTATTATATTTTTCTTCACGAAAATATCTTTCATCTTCCATTAAATATACAATATCTCTACTGCCTTGCAGATATTGATCATGAGTAAGTGAAAATGGTACAGCATCAGAATCATAAGCCTTACGTTTCATTTGGTCTATATACCAATCGGTATTAAGCAGACTTAGATTTACAACACGAACATCGGTGCGTATTCCTTCAACTTCTTGTGCATACCAAAGTGGGAAAGTATCATTATCGCCATTTGTAAATATTATTGCATTGGGTGCACATGTTTCCAGATAGTTGTGAGCAAAATCTCTTGCTGTATACCTGTTTGCCCTGCTATGGTCATCCCAGTTCTGATTTGCCATAAGAACAGGAACTGCAAACAAAGTAACAATTGTTGCAAGCGATGCACTTACTATTGCCGGAATTTTCTTACTCATTAAATGATATAGCCCCATAACACCCAAGCCTATCCATATAGCAAAAGCATAAAAGGAGCCCGAATAGGCATAATCTCGTTCACGAGGTTGATATGGATATTGATTTAAGTATATAACAATTGCTATACCTGTAAAAAAGAATAGTAATAAAACAATTATAAACCCTCTTGAACTATATTTTGCCTGAAAAAGCAATCCAATTAAGCCCAATAGGAAAGGTAACATAAAATATGTATTTTTTGCTTTTGCATTAGTCATGCTTTTTGGCAAATTGTCTTGAGGTCCCAGTCGTGCTTCATCAATAAATGGAATACCGCTGATCCAGTTTCCTTTTAAAATGTCGCCGTGCCCTTGAATATCATTTTGTCTGCCGGCAAAATTCCACATAAAATATCTGAAATACATGTGTCCTATCTGGTATGTGAAAAAGAATTTTAGGTTTTGACCAAATGAGGGAGCTTTCTTTTGTTTAGTACGGTCATAAACTGCATTTCCTTCACGATTAGTAACTATTTCGCCATTAGCATCCAATTTAAGTTCAAACATATTTTTCTCTTTTATTCCTCCCCAACTCATATATGCGTCAACATGGTTTTTTTGCGGACTCCACATACGTGGAAATACTGTTGTGTATTCATCATCATATTCATATACAGGTTTTCTGTCTGAAATAACATATTTACCATCTTTTTGAATATATGTTGCTTTACCTTCTGTTTGATTAGTTATAGGCGCATTAAAATATTGCCCTGATACTAAAGGTCTGTCACCATATTGTTCTCGATTAAGATATGAAAGAAGTGCAAAAACATTTTCCGGATTATTTTCATCCATTGGCGGATTAGCCAATGAACGAATAACTATCATTGTAAATGAAGAATAACCAATTAAAATAACCGTAAAACCAAGAATAATGGTGTTCATCACTACTTTTTTCTTTTTTGAAGTATAATGTAATCCCCAAATTATTAAGCCAATTAGTGATAGTATGTAAAAAAGAACTCCTGAATTGAATGGAAGTCCAAATGAATTGACAAAAAGAAGTTCAAACCATGTTGCTACGACAATAATACCCGGAATAATACCATACATTATTACTCCTAAAATTATTACAGCAATTAAAGCTGAATATATAATCCCTTTTTTGGTAACAGGGTATTTTTTAAAATAATATACAAAAACAATAGCTGGTATAGCCAATAAGTTAAGTAAGTGAATACCTATTGATAATCCCATAAGGTAAGCAATTAGAATTATCCATCTATTTGCATATTTTTCGTGTGCAACATTTTCCCATTTTAATATTGCCCAAAAAACTATAGCTGTAAATAATGAAGATGTAGCATATACTTCGCCTTCAGTTGCAGAAAACCAAAAGCTGTCGGAAAATGTATAAGCCAGCGCACCAACTACACCGCTGCCCATTATAGCCAATATTTTTCCTGATGACATTTCACCTGTTTTGGTAACAATTTTTTTACCAAGATGTGTAATTGTCCAGAAAAGAAAAAGAATAGTAAATGAACTTGCCAGTGCAGACATTGCATTTATAAGAACAGCAACATTAGCTGTGTCGCCTGCAAACAGAGAGAAAAATCTTGCAAAAATCATAAATAATGGTGCTCCGGGAGGATGACCAACTTCAAGTTTGTATGCCGTTGCAATAAATTCGCCACAATCCCAAAAACTGGTAGTTGGCTCAATTGTTAGCATATAAGTAATTGTAGCAATTAAAAATATAAGCCAACCTGCTATGTTATTAATAAGTTTATAATTTTTCATTTTCCATTTATTTTAAAGTGGCGAATATAAAACAATTTATTCTTTTTTAGCCTGATATATTTCAATGTTTTTAAAAAAAATATAGTTTTCATACAATTTTAAAAAAAACTTTTATTAAGGTTTGTATAAAAGAAAACTTTTATACTTTTGCAGCACAAAAATGCAAATTTTTTTTTGAATAACTGACCCATGGTGTAATGGTAGCACATCAGGTTTTGGTCCTGTCGGTTGGGGTTCGAATCCCTGTGGGTCAACAAAAAAACACTCAATTTTGAGTGTTTTTTTTTGTTTTAATGTTCAATGTTTTTATGTTTTATTAACATGCTTTAACATGTTGGAGTTACAGCCTTGTGGCAGATGGGACAAAACTCTCTTTTAAATTTTAAATTAAAAGTGTTATCCTGAGCTTGCCTAAGGGACAAAGAAATAAAGTTAAAAATAAAAAATTAATGTTATTCGGTATTAGTAGTTAAAAACTACTTCTTATTTACGACGTAGTTACAAACTACGCCCAACTTGGGACTGTATTTTAGAATCTTATTTTTGCGTAAAATAATACTGGACTCATAATATATTCAATATAGTTGTCATTTTTTGAATATATCAAGTTTGCACAATATGCATCCTTGCAGAAACTAAAAGATTCTTTTAATTCTTTTGTATATATAATGCTAGCATTGCTTTCTAACCCTATAGATATATTCTTATATATTTCATAATTTAGTCCAATAACTGGTGTTAATCCAAACATATTTTTATCACTTGTCTCACTAATCCTAGCTTTATCCATAACATTTCCCGTCACTCTATAAAATTCAGATTTTTGGTAAAAAACATCAATAGCAATATATGGGGAAATCTTTTTTTGACTTAAAACGTGCTCATACCCGATCTTTACAAACATTTGTTCATTATATTTCTGTTCGTCTATCAGATCACCATACTGGTTATTATATTCTCTATAAATAGGTCTATAATATATCAATCTTATTGCATTCCTATCATTAAGATATCTTTTATATTTTAAATTACTGAAAGGGATCAAGTAAAATGTGTTCTTAAAAACATCTTCAGTATTTGATGGGGATTTTGTCAATCTAAACAGATTTATTGAGATATCATTCTTCTTGAAATCTTTATCTTGTGAGTACCCTAAACTCACCATTAATAAAGGCATTAGTAATATTATTAGTCTCATTGTTCAACACTAATATGAGTATAATTCTTTTTGTCCATAATGCAACAGTTTTTAAGCTTTCCCTTTCAAAGATAAAAAATCTAGATTTTTTATCTTTGAAAGGGAAACTGTCGCACTTACTAATTGAATTTTCAATAGACTATAAAAATATTAAAAAGGTTGCATGGAATAATTTTATAATATGATATTCTGCATATTGCTAATTAAATATTTCACAACAAGCTGTTTTGTATGTTTCAAATAATCAGCAAAATAATTAAAACAAAACATATTGAGTAATTACCTGTCTTGTTTTATGTAATATTGTCTAATTCAGGTTATTAGCGTTCCTTTTTCAAGCATTACCATAGGGTTGAATGTTGCAAAATCTGCCTGATGTACCAAAACAGTTTCAACTCTTTGCGGTCTGCCATCGCCTTCCTTTGCATGGCAAGCTATCATATTTACAATTTCAAGTGGTAATCCAACTTTAGAGGCAATTATTGCTCCCGAAAACGGATGTCTTGCACATTTACCTGCAAAACTTTTGCGGTATTTGTTGTCAACAAGTTCAAATTCGTCTAATTTGCCAACATCATGCAGTAAACCACCAGCATAAACCAAGTCCGTGTTAATTTCAAAAGGAGTTTTATAAGTTCCTTTAATAGATTCTGCAAGGGCTACGGCTCCTTTTGTAACAGCTACAGTATGCTCAATAAGATTAATGCCATGACACTCTGTAAGCAAAGTAAAAGGCATATTTTCTATGTCTTCGGGTTTTGTCCAGCCACCTTGTTTAGCTGCCAATTCCCATGCATCAAGAGTTTTTACTCTTAGATCAGAATTTTCGATCTTATCTAATAATTCTTTAAATACTTTTTCAAAATAATTTCTCATAGTACATTAAAATTTAGCGATAACAGCTTTTGCCATTTCTATTGTAGAAGCAGCACCTTTTTCAATAACGTCAGCACATCCTGTCATTTTCATCATATCATAAGTTTTTACTTTACCTTCTTCAATAACTTCAGCTACTGCTTTACGTATTTTTTTAGCAATTTCTTGTTCATCAATAAAGTCAAGCATCATACAGGCAGATTCTATCATAGCAATAGGGTTAACTATTGAAACAGGATAATCTGCATATTTAGGAGCGCTTCCATGAGTTGGTTCAAATACGCCAATTCCTGAATCGGGGTTAAATTGTGCACTGCATGCAAATCCTAAACCACCAATTAAACCTGCAAAACCATCAGATACAATATCGCCAAACATGTTACCTGCTACAATTACACCATAATTTTCAGGATTTTTTGTTAGCCACATCATTTGTGCATCAATATTTGTGTTCCAAACTTCAATGCTTGGATAATCTGTTTTTTGTATTTGCTGTGCCATTTTGTACATCATACCAGATGTTTCTCTTATAACATTTGGTTTTTCGCAAACAGTTACAGATTTGTATTCGTATTTTTTTGCATGTTCAAAAGCAGCACGCAATATTCTTTCCGTAGCATTTTTTGTGAAGATACGAGTTGAAACAGATAGTTCGTCAACGGGAACATCGCCAAAATTCCTTACAAATTTAGGATGTGTCATTAATGCATCATGTACTTTGGTGGGAGGATTACTCCATTCAACACCTCCGTATAAACCTTCGGTATTTTGTCTGAAAATTATAGCATCAACTTTTGGTTCTTCAATTGAATCGCCTTTTCCTCTTCTAATAAAGTTTAAAGGATTTCCTTTATATGTTTTGCATGGACGCATGCAAATATCTAATCCAAAATGCTGGCGTAATCCAACAATAGGGCTAGAATAAACCAAGCCTTTTTCTTTTAGTTCAGGAGATAATTCATCAAAAGCTTCATCTTTTGGTTTAGAAGTTATAGCACCGAATAACCCTATTTTATATTTTTCAATAAGGTCAAGTGTGCGTTGAGGAAGTGGATTTCCTTCGTTACACCAAAAATCCCATCCAATGTCGCCTTCAACATAATCGGATTCAAAGCCGGCAGCATCTAAAACTTTTATAGTTTCTTCCAAAACTACTTTACCAATACCGTCACCAGGCATTGCTACTATTGTTCTTTTATTCATAATATTTAAATTATAAGTTAATACAATTTTGAGATGTAAAATTATAACAAAAAGGTTTTATATTGTTAAAAAAACAAACAAATAATTATATGTTGTACGTGCGGTTATTTTTAAATAAATTTGTAAAAAATTTAAAATTTAAAACGATATGTTTAAAGTAAATGAATATTTTGAAGGTAAAGTTACTTCTTTAGCATTTGAATCGCCTGAAGGTCCTGTAACAATTGGTGTAATGGCAAAAGGTGAATATGAATTTGGAACTACATCAGTTGAGTATATGACTGTTATTTCTGGTAAAATGGATGTTTTATTTTCAGGAAAAAATGAATGGGAAACTTTTAATGAAAACGAAACTTTTAAAGTTGAAAAAGACACAAAGTTTAAAGTGAAAATGGAAAAAGATATAGCTTATAAGTGTTTGTATAAGTAAATATAATTTTTATTCCATTATTGCTTAAAGAAGAAATCAGTCAATTCGTAGATATCATCAATTGTCATATCTGTATCAAAATCGAAGAATTTGTCAATTGCTTTACTTAGTTCTTCAAGAGAAATATAATTATCATCATTTAAGTCTAAATGTTGATATTTGCCGGGAATTGGAATTTTTGAACGTGATTTCCATGATTTCCCACACATACTTGGATAATATTTGCAAATCATATATGATTCAACAGCAGGAGCAGGAGTAGACATAGCAATTCTTTCGTCTTCTGTTAACATAACTCCATTAGTGCCGACAATTGAATCTTTAGGAGAATTAATTTCATCATCTCTATAGTTAGGTATTCCATCATTATCTTCGTCAAGTGGACATCCAACGGAATCAACTGGGATACTCTCCGGTGTTAAAGGACAATTGTCAAATAAATCATTAACTCCATCATTATCTTCGTCATCAAGTACAATAGCATCATAATCAATTGATGCTCCAATAATTCTTAATGAATCTTCAATAATTTTAACAGAAGAGAAAATATCTAATTTGAATGTAAAGTATGAATAAAAGAAATTATCACCGCTTTTATTTCCTTCTCTATTCCCTTCCCCAATATCGCTTATATCATCTATAAGGTCATTTAATGCCCAGTGATATGATGCACCAAGTTGAAGTTGAACTCTTTCATGGATTTGAAATTCAACACAAAAATCAATTGGAATAGCAAAAGCATTTAAATTATAAGGTCCTAGTCCATCGTTATCTAAAGTTCTAATATCTGTTTCATAAACATAATCGCGTTGCAGTATTATGCTATTGTTTTCGTTCCCCTGTGTTTCAGTGATATTTCTAATAGTTCCATCAGACCAGTAGAAATATTTGTTTCCAAAACTATCTTTCATGTCTATTTTAGAATTGAAACCAAAAGATTCAATACCTATACTCAGATACGGAATTAATCTGCGTTGTTGTTTATAGGATATAAGCATCCAATCTTTTTTAAGTAAATGTTCAAAGTTGTATGATACTTGAACACCTGCATTAAAAAATTCTGTTTGAAAATTCAAGTTTCTATCAAGGCTACGTTCATTTCCTGTTAGCTTTCCATATATCATATTGAATTTAACGTCTAAAAATGATCTAAAACCTTTTGTAATATTGAGATTTGGAGCAAATCTGCCATTCATATAATTTTTATAATATACATCTCTAACATCGCCTAAAAATGTTATGGCTCCGTATCCAATACCTATAATTGGTTTATAAGATAAAAATTTAGTTTCTTCTTCTTCAGTAAAGAAAAAATCAAAATCAGATGTATCGGGAGGAGGTACAAACGATGGGTCTTCAGTATTAACTTTAGACGTGTCTATAACCTGAGCAATAGTATTATACTCAAGTAAAAAAACAAATAAAAATATTAGTAATAATCTTAACATTAATAGATTTTTAAACTTATACGCAAAAGTACAAAATTTGTTTGGATTTATTGATACCATTTTTGATTGGCAATCATTAAAGCTTCCTGAACAGTGATTCTTGTTCCATTATTATAAGCAGAAACAAATGCATCATCAACAATAGTTGTTTCCCAAACATTAACCCTGTAATCGCGTGCTTCTTTATACAAATTAAATGCTCCTATAGTGTATTTATTCCAGCCTTCATGAGCTTCTGCCTTAATTTGATCTTTAAGATTATATTTATTTTTATTGAAGAATGTAGGATTTCTATACATTCTTAATGCACAAATTTGAACACTATATGAAACACCTGTTTGAGGATTTGTTATATTTACTACATCATTATTGTCAGCTATAATGTCAGATTCAAAGTCTTCTTCAATAATGTTAATGCTTTTTGTATTCCCATTTTCAATAAACGAAAATGTTCCATTAAGTGCAATATTATTCAAGTCTATAACATTATCGGAAATTATTTTATAAGAAACAATAAATTCATCTTCTTGGGGTAATGTCATCCATAAAAATTTAACTTTTTGATCTTTAAACACGAAAATGCTTCCTTGGGTTTCAATTCCTTGAGCAGAATAGCCAATTGGAATATTTTCTTGAATTTTTGCAAATTCATTATTATTAAAATCTTTTTTATTAATTAAAAGTTCAACATTAATTTCTTTATCGGAAATTACAGAAACAGTTCTTTTTCTACCGCATGATATGTTTTCAGAAGTGTTGCTAACATCGGTATTGTTAATGTTATCCGTAACATCATCAGAAAGAGAACCGGGCATTACTATGATTTTTTCACAATCAGCTTCAATTGTTTTTATGTTATCTTCATATATATAAGAAAATTTGCCACATAAATTAAAAATACCGGAAACAGTTTCTTTAACATGAATATTATAAGTAAGTACTATTGTATCTTTAGTAGTTAATTGGAGCCAAATAATTTTAATTTTTTGTTCTTCAAAAGAGAAATCACCATTTGCTACATTAATAGGTGTAGCACTAAAACCAATTGGTAGTTCTTGTTGAAATCTGGCAAAAGTTTCCAGTTCACCTTTTATAATCAAAACTTCAACAGTAAAATCATTTCCTGCAGTTATTTCTTTCGGTGCATTAACTTTAACACTTATATCTCCATTGAGTAATGAAATAAAAACAATACATAATGTGTTGAAAGCTAATATTATATATTTAATCATAATTTAATACAATTACTAAATACCTGATTAATAATTTAAAGGTGAAATATAACAATAGAACTTGCCGTTTATAAACAATTGTTAACAACTTTTGTTGAAATCGCCGTAACTGCTTAAAACACAAATGTAATAAAAATAATTAACAAGTGTTAATTTCTTTTAGAAATTTGGTTTCATTACATATTTGGAGTAGAAATTATCGATGTGTTCAACTGCTTCATCAGCAGTATCAACAATTTTAAAAATGTTCATATCTTCCTTGTTAATATTTTTTTGATTTTCAAACATAGTTTCCTGTATCCAATCTATTAAGCCTTGCCAATATTTTTTGCCAACTAAAACAATTGGAAAACTTGCTATTTTATCAGTTTGAATAAGAGTAATGGCTTCAAATAATTCATCTAATGTTCCAAAGCCTCCGGGTAATACAACAAACCCTTGAGAATATTTCATAAACATTACTTTGCGAACAAAGAAGTAATCGAAATTTATAATTTTATCTTGGTCTATATATTTATTGGGTTCTTGTTCAAATTCAAGTACTATGTTAACTCCAACGGATTTCCCCCCCCCTTTTTTTGCTCCTTTATTGCCTGCTTCCATAATACCGGGTCCGCCACCTGTTATAACTCCATATTCTAATTTTGTTAACTTGAATGCTATTTCTTCAGCAATTTTATAATATTTGTTTCCGGATTTTGTTCGTGCCGAACCAAATATTGAAACACAAGGTCCAATTTTAGCTAATTTTTCAAAACCTGTTACAAATTCTGACATTATTTGAAAAATTCTCCAAGAGTCCGAAATATGTATTTCGTTCCAATCCATATTTTTAAAAGCTTTTTTTATACGTTCGTCAGGTTTTTTCATATTTTAGTGATTTATTTAGAATTAGTAACACTATATTATAACAAAATAAGGAAAAGATATGTTATTTTCCAAATAATTCGGTTTTCAAAATTTGTGCGGTATAACTTGTTTCATTATTTGAAATTTCTTCAGGCGTTCCTGTACATATAACTTCCCCACCTTTATTTCCACCTTCTTTACCAATATCAATAATATGATCAGCGACTTTAATAACATCTATATTATGTTCAATAACGATAATGGAATTTCCTTTATCTAAAAGTTTATATAAAACTTCAAGTAAAACTCTTATGTCTTCAAAATGCAAGCCTGTTGTTGGTTCGTCAAAAATATATAATGTATTACCTGTATCTTTTTTTGAAAGCTCAGTTGCTAATTTTATTCTTTGTGCTTCGCCTCCCGATAATGTTGTTGAAGCTTGACCTAATTTAATATATCCAAGACCTATTTCTTGTAAAATTTTTAATTTATAAAGAATTGAAGGAATTGAATTAAAGAATTCTACGGCTTGATTAATAGTTAAGTTTAAAATATCTCCAATAGATTTTCCTTTATATTTTATTTCCAAAGTTTCTGCGTTGTATCTTTTGCCATTACAGTCAGAACATAAGACATATACGTCTGGCAAGAAATTCATTTCAATAGTTTTTAAACCTGCTCCTTTACAACCCTCACATCTTCCTCCTTTAACATTGAATGAAAACCTTCCTGCTTTATATCCTCTGATTTTAGATTCTTGTAATTGTTCATATAGTTTTCTTATGTCTGCAAATATGCCTGTATAGGTTACGGGATTTGATCTGGGTGTTTTTCCAATAGGTGATTGATTTACTTCAATTACTTTGTTAATATTAGATATTCCTTCAATATGATCATATTTTAATGGCTCTTTAAAAGAATTATAAAACACTTTAGATAATATTGGATGAAGAGTTTCGTTAATTAGTGACGATTTCCCGCTACCTGAAACGCCTGTTACACAAATAAATTTTCCTAATGGAAATTCAATATTAATATTTTTCAGATTATTCCCTTTGGCACCATAAAGTTTAATCATTTTACCATTTCCTTTTCTTCGGTTTTCAGGTATAGGAATATTTAAAAGACCTTTTAAGTATTTTGTAGTTATTGTATCTTTTTTAAGAATATCTTTAATTTTTCCACTTGCTACAATTTCTCCTCCATATCGCCCTGCCCCCGGTCCAATATCAATAATAAAATCAGAAGATGTAATCATTTCTTTATCATGTTCAACAACAATTATGGAATTGCCGTTGTCTCTTAAATTTTTCAAGGAATTGATAAGTTTTTTATTGTCTTTTTGGTGAAGTCCTATGCTTGGTTCATCCAAAATATAAAGAACATTTACTAATTGTGTGCCAATTTGGGTTGCCAGCCTAATTCGTTGACTTTCGCCGCCGGATAGTGACCTGGAATTTCTGTTGAGTGATAAATAATTTAATCCAACATCTAATAAAAATGATAATCTCGTTTTAATTTCTTTAATGATTTCTTTTGATATTATTTTATGTTTTTCTGATAAATGTTTTTCAATGTCATTAAACCATTTAAATAATTGATTCAAATCCATTGAGGATAATTCTGCAATATTTTTATTATTTATTTTAAATTGAAGAGATTCCAATTTTAATCTTTTACCATTACATTTATCACAGATACCTTTTTTCATAAATTGTCCTGACCATTTCTGCTTTGATCTTGGTTTGTCAGAATCTTGATTGTTAGATATAATATTTACAATTCCATCAAAACTTAAAAAGTAATTTGAAGTGTTTCCAAGAGGCGTATTTTGTAGTTTAAAAAGCTCTCCTGACCCATGTAGAATAATATTCAATGCATTATCAGGAATATCTTTAACAGGCGTATTTAACGAAAATTTATATTTTTTTGCAATTGCTTCTATTTGCCAGAATATTAATGTGTTTTTGTAACTACCCAAAGGAGTAATTGCTCCTTTGGCAATGCTTATATTTTTATTAGGAACTATTTTGTCAATGTCAACTTTATAAATATATCCTAAACCATTGCATTTAGGGCATGCTCCATTTGGAGAATTAAATGAAAAATGATGAGGTGCAGGTTCATGATATGAAATACCTGATTCGTGGCACATTAAATGTTTGCTGTAAAATTTAGTATCATTTGTGTCAATATCTTTAATCATTGTTATTCCGTTACCATATTGCATCGCAAGTTGAAGTGAATCTCGTAATCTTTTTTTATTTTTATCGTTAATATTAAGTCTGTCAATAACAATTTCAATGTTGTGGTTTTTGTATCTGTCTAGTTTTAAGTTATAAGTTAACTCTGTAATTTCACCATCAATTTGAGCTCTTAAATATCCTCTTTTTATGAATTTTTCAAATAATTCTTTATAATGTCCTTTTCTCCCTTTAACCACAGGTGACAACAAAAGGATGTCTTTGTTTGTGAAATTATTATATATTAGGTCTATTATTTGTTGTTCAGTGTATTTTATCATTTCTTTTCCTGAAATATGAGAATGGGCAACACCAATTTTGGCATATAGTAGTCTTAAGAAATCATAAATTTCAGTAATTGTGCCAACTGTTGAACGTGGGTTTTTGTTTGTTGTTTTTTGCTCAATGGATATTACAGGACTTAATCCTGTTATTTTTTCAACATCGGGTTTTTCATAATTACCAATAAATTGCCGTGCGTATGCAGAGAATGTTTCAATATACCTGCGTTGACCTTCTGCATATATTGTATCAAATGCTAATGATGATTTTCCGCTTCCACTAACACCTGTAAAAACAACAAATTTGTTTCTTGGAATTGTTAAGTCAACATTTTTTAAATTATGGACTTTAGCTCCATAAATCTTTATAGAATTAGATTCAGAATTCATTACGGTTTTT
>CAYTAU010000033.1:0-40533 GCA_964435855.1 uncultured Bacteroidales bacterium
AAAAGGTTGCATAAAAGTAACAAAAAAAGGAGCAAAACTCCCATTTAATTTTAGATTTTATTCACGCAAAGACTGCAAAATATTTTCGTCTTTTGCTATTTGGTTTTTAACTTTATTCTACACTCCTCTCTTTATCCTTTTGTATTGTTTCGTTTTTGCCAGTGTACCATTTAGTGAAAAGAGATAGTATTAAATCGTCGTTTATTGTGTTTATATCGTTAAAGGGTATTGTTTTATTTTCGAGGTCTCGAATTTCAAAAAGCTTTTTCTTTTTTTTATGGCGGTATTTCAAACTATAATATATTGTTATTTGTCGGCTTGCGTTATTAATATCTACTTTAAGATGAAATAAACTTAAGGTATCGGCAATTTTTAGTATTGCAACACGTGTGTGTATGCTATAATCTACACTATCGAAATTATATTGGCTTAGCTGTTGTTTTAGCTTTTTATATACGGGCAGTATTTTCTGTTTATGGAAATTTTGCATTTCATCATATGTCATCATTGGGGGCTTAATATCTTTTGGCTTGGGTTTAAACTCTTCGTCTAAGAAGCTTTTTAGTTTTTTCAGATTGTTTTCGCTTGGTTTCTTTGTCTCTTTTGAATTTTTCATATTTTTAATGATTTAATTCACGGGTAAAGATAATACATCTTGCGACATAAACCAAGCTTTATTGCCATTATTTGAGCTATAATGCCCCATTATTGAGCTTTAACGCTTCATTGTTGAGTTATGCTGCTTTATTATTGACCTCCGCAGCTTCATAGTCGAGCTTCGCTGCTTCCTCCTTTACCTTCGACGCCTCATCAATGACCTCCTCTGCTTCATCATTCGCCTTCTCTGCTTCATCACTTACCTCCTCTGCCTCCTCATTCACTTTCGCCGCTTCATCATTGAGCTTCGCTGCTTCCTCGTTTACCTTCTCCGCTTCATCATTCACCTTCGCTGCTTCATCATTTGCCTCCGACTGTTCCTCCTTCCTCTTCGCATTGTCATTATTGTTCTTAGCAATAAGTTTATTTTTCTTGGAGATAATCTAAATATTTTACAACCTAAAATCTTCTGACTTCAGTCTGACTTATTTTAAATATACCATGTATTGGGCGTTAATGGTTCTATTTCTATCCCTGTTCTCTTAATCTCTGCAACAAAAGGATTTTCGGAATTAAAGTCCTCATTAGATATAAGATGTGGTTCAATTCTCATATCAAAATCAGATGCTATTAGCATTAATTGAACTTGTAAGTCGAATTTCTCATCATCGTTTAAATTATTAATAACCAGGGCAATATCGATGTCGCTGTCTGGTTTATTTGTTTGTTTTGCATAAGAACCAAACAAATAAGCTTTTATTAATTGATTATTTTGTTTTGCAAGCAATAAAATATAATCACTAATTATTTTATTTGTTCCTTTATCCATAATCTTATTGTTTTTATCTTATTAACCCAATCAAGCGTGAAAGTCGGAGTACATTTTTTTTGAAAACTATTTTTATAATCATCATATCTTGTATTAAGGTTAAAAGCTGTAATAGTTGTTAAACTTATCTTTAATTCTTCCTATAATTCAAGTTCTGAGTTTTTTGCTAATATTAATAAATTATGTGTAAATGGCGGGTAATCTTCTTTTACTTTTACAAAATATGCTTTTAGTAATTTTTCTATTGTTAGGTGTCCGAGAAACAGTGACCAACTATATCGGTGTGTATCGTACAAGGCTATCATTGTATCGTAATCTTCATTTGAACCCATTATCCAATGGTCAATTATTTTTTGTTTATCAAATTGTTTTTTATTCATAATTCAAATATACAGTTTTTATATTTAGACCAAAGGTAATAAAAAATGAAAAGAAATTTTCCAATTTTAGATTTTAGCTTGAAAATTTTAATTTAAAATTATGTTCTTTGTCGTTAACAATATACTATTGAAACTTACATGTAAAGAACATTTTTCTTTCTTCTGACTACCGACTTCTTTCTTGGGTTTTCTTACTTCGGATTTTTTTTACTTATGCACATTTCTAATAAAGTCTTCAACTTCGGGAACACCGCCCTGATAGACTAAATATCCATTGTAAGGTTCGCGTTCGGTTATTTCATCGTTAATTGGCGTAAGCATCATTTCCTTAACTTTTTTGGCATCGTCTGTTTGTCCAAGTACCCAACCAAGTTTAATGTACGCAACTTCGGGCAGCATATTGCCGGCAGGGATAATTCCTCTAGCCATCATATCACGACCTGTATCGTAAACAAACATGTGAACATATCCCCAAATTGTTTGTAAGGTCATAAACATGTGAATTCCTTTTGCGTGAGCACGTTCAATTGCCGGATATAATTCTTTATTAACGTGACCTAATCCTGTACCAACCCATATAATTCCCTTGTAACCATTATCAATTATAGAATTCAGTATGTCTGGATTCATTCCTGGATAATAATATAACATTGTAACTTTATCGCTGAAATAAGGATAAATATCAACATTTTTATCTTTACGTCTTCTTTTATATTCTTTATGAATTGGTGTTATCTTTTTTCTATCAACCATTGCAAGAGGGATATCTCCAATTGTTCTGAATGTTGAACGATATGATGAGTGCATTTTTCTAACTCTGGTTCCTTTATGCAAAAGCCCGTACTCATCGGAAGTAGGGCCAAACATGCAAACCATAACTTCTGCAATATCAGAATGTCCTGCGGTGTGCATTGCGTGCATAAGATTCAGAGCAGCATCAGAACTTGGCCTGTCTGATGAACGCTGAGAACCAACTAAAACTATTGGTACCGGAGAATTTTGCACCATAAATGTTAAAGCTGCACCTGAATGATGTAAAGTATCAGTTCCATGCCCAATTACTATTCCGTCAATACCGTTTTCAATTTCTTTTTTTATTGCTTTTGCCAGCGACATATATTGCATTGGTCCCATATTCTCGCTAAAAACAGCAAAAACTTTTTCGGTATCAAGGTTGCAAATATCTGCTAACTCAGGTACTGCACCATAAAGTTCGCCTGGAGAGAAAGCAGGAATAACGGCACCTGTTCTGTAATCGAGCCTTGAAGCAATGGTTCCTCCTGTTCCAAAAAGTTTTACAGAAGGCAGTCCTTTTGTAAATGGAAATTCTTTTTCTGGTATCTGGTAATTAGCTTTTTTGTAATCAACTTCTACCATTGAAGTTATTGTCTTGATATCTACACCAATATTGTAGCCTGTAATTATTTTAAGAACAATGTGCTGGTCGTCATCATTTTCGGCACGAGGCAAAATAGTGCCGTCAAATCTTCCTCTTGTTGATTCTATTTCAACTTTTCCCCAAACTCTTGCATTATATTTTTTCAATATTTCAAGAGCTTCACCTTTATATCCTTGAAAAATATCTTTGTCCATCTTTTAATTTTAGATTTTATTATTAAAAGCCCCTCCTAACCTCCCCAAAGGGGAGGAACCTTTAATATTTAGTAATATTAATTTTCTATTAATTCTCTTAATTCTGTTAAATTACAATTCCCGATTGCTTGCTTGCGCAACTCGCCCATAATCCAATCATTAATTGAATCAGGAGTCTGTCTTTCCCCGTTTTTCTTAAACTTCTTTTTAAGTAAGTCAACAGGTTCAAGAATTTCTTTTTTCGATTTCTTTTTATACTTAATAGTTGCAAGAATTGATTCGAAATCCATTTGTGGATGCTCGTATAATTCTGAGATCATTTCTTCTGCAATTTCAATTTCCAGCTTACTGTCTTTAACAAATTTGAATAGATCATAAACAAGGTCATAATCAAATTTTGCAGGAGAAACATAATGACCTTCAACATATTTTAGTTTGTGTCCTATGAAAGTTCCAATATATTTTGGATTGTAAGCAAAATCATTGATAATTTTTTCAATAAGCGGTACCAGATTTTTACTTAAAATATATTTATAAGTATCTTCAGGAATATCCCAGTCTTTTAATTGCTTGTATCTGTCAATTATGTCAACCGGAAGGTTTTCTCCTAATTTATCAATATAGTCATTTTCAAGAGGAATAGGCGGACTGTCTGTATCGGGATACATTCTGTCGGCTCCGGGAAGAACTCTTTCAAAAATTGTTGTTCCGTTCTCAAATGATTTTCGTGTTTCTTCAGGAATTCCCTCAAAAGCCATTTGGCATCTTTCTTCAATAGTTTCTAATGCCGTTTTAATATCTTCTTCAGGTCCCCAGAAAATAATTTGTGCATCGTTTTCGCCCGCATTAACAATTGAACTAATAATTTCCAGGTCGGCTTTATTAATTATTTTCTCATATTGTTCTGTATGAAGCATGTTGGGTTTTTCAAGACAGGCAATTACTTTTAATCTGTCGGAAATTTCGTTTGAAAACATTTTTCCGGGTTGTGTAAAGTGAGAAAGAATACCTTTGAAATTTGGAAGATTTACAGCATACAGTTTTTCCCCATTATCTTTAGCTATCTTTAAGGGCTCATAAGTAATTTGAAAAGCATCCCAATCCAAATTTGCATGTTCAATTTTCCAATTACCGGGATCTTTTATTCTTTTTAATAATTTTTCCCTTACAACAAGCAATGCCCATTGTCTGTAACATTCGTTATGTGTAAGTTCAGGTATCCATTTTGTGTGTGCAACTCCTTTTATTTCAACACGACTTCCACCTTTACAGCTTACATTCACATCTTGTCTTCCTGCACCAATTCCTGTTCTGACTTTTCCTGTACTTCTATTTAAAAAACGGATATAATCGCATGCTTCCATAACCTCATCAGGATTTACCATGTCGGGATAAGTTACGGTTTCAATTAGAGGCATTCCCAGTCTGTCTGTTTTGTAAACTCTGGTATGTTTTATGTCTGATATTTCACGACAAGAATCTTCTTCAATACTTAATTGAATAAGTCTTACGGTTTTGTTTTTTAATTGAATTTCACCTTCAACACCGAGAATTGCTGTTCTTTGAAAACCTGTTGGAATACTACCATCAAGATATTGTTTTCTTGTTATATGAACTTCTCCAACAATATTTAATTTACTAAGAATTGAGATTTCAAGGGCTATTTCAAGAGCTATCTTATCAATTGGAAAAGGTGGAGTATCATCTACTTCATAAGTACATGCTGTTTCGTTATTTAGTCTGTAAATAATTTCTTTTCTGGTTTTAAATTCCATTAATGCCGTTCCGTCATATTCTCCCAATTCACTAAGCGTTGGTCTCATGTGACGTATTACTTCGGCATTATAGCCTTCATCGCTTTGAAAAATTCCGGCAGGACATCTGCAAAAAAGCTTTCGTTTTGTTAAAAGTTGTTGGTGAACTTCAAGGCCTGACATGAATCCAATATGGTCATAATCTTTCTGTGTTGCTTGTTTTCGAGGAACATACCCAATCTCTTTTTTGGTATGTTCGTAATTTTGGACGGGGTCAATTTTTGTCATATTTCTATTCTTTTAAGCTGTCAAACCGACATAATTTTATTCATGCAAATCTACATAAACTTTTTAAAATAACCCTGCATTTACATCAATGGATGAACCATTAATGTAATCTGATTTAATTAAATAGTTTACTGCCTGAAAAATATTTTCAGGGTCTCCAAAATTCCCTGTTGGTATTTTTTGTTTAATAATTTCCTGATACTCTTTCGTAACTTCATCAATCATTCCTATATTGAAATATCCAAGATTCAAATTATTTATAGTAATATTATTCTTTGCATTTTCAACGGCAATACTTTTTGTAAGTCCCCATAAGCCTGATTTTGAGGAAGCATAAGCGCTTGCACCAAGGGTGCCAACCTGAGCAACAACAGAACTGAAATTAATAATTCTTCCAAATTTTTGTTCCCTCATAAAAGGAAGCACTTTGCTAATTACATTAAAAGTACCCGTTAAATTAACGTCAACTACTTCTTTCCATTTTTCATTATCAGATTTATGCGCAAAAGAAGTATAGTTTGTTCCGGCACAATTAATTAGAATAATATTTGATAAATCGTTAATACTATTTAACCAGCTTTCAATAGAATTACAGTCAGTAATATCTACCTGATAAAAGCTGTTTTTATTTTCAGCAGGTGGTAATGTATTGTGAAAAGTCCCGGATACCGGTTTGTCAGAATTTTCAAATTTATTGAATAAATATTTTCCAATTCCCCTCGATGCCCCTGTAATTAATATCATTTTCTTGTTTTGATTAAAAAATTAAATAGTTCTACCGGGGTAAACCTTTAATGCTGCGTTTAAAGTTTCCATTGCATTTGCCAAATCTTCTTTTTTAAGAACATAAGCAATACGAGCTTCGTTTTTACCAAGTCCCGGACTTGCATAAAATCCTGATGCCGGAGCAATCATTACAGTTTGGTTATTGTATTCAAATTCTTCGAGTATCCATTGGGCAAATTTATCAGCATCATCAACAGGAAGTTTAACAACAGTATAAAATGCACCCTTAGGCATTGGGCTGTAAACACCTTCCATTTTATTCAGTTCTGCTACCATGAAATTTCGTCTTTCAAGGTATTCATTATAAACCTCTGTGAAATATTCATTTGGAGTATTAAGAGCGGCTTCAGCAGCAACTTGCCCAAATGATGGTGGACATAATCGGGCTTGTGCAAATTTTAGTGCATTTGTAATTACTTCTTTATTTTTTGTTACCAATACACCAATACGCACACCACACATGCTGTATCGCTTTGAAACAGAATCCAATAATATCGCATTGTTTTCTAATCCTTTAAGGTGCATTGCAGAAAAATGACTTTCACCATCATAGCAAAATTCACGATATACCTCATCGGAAAATAAATATAAATCATATTTTTTAACCAGTGTAGCCAAAGCTTTTAATTCTTTTTCAGAATATAAATATCCTGTAGGATTGTTTGGGTTGCAAATAACAATTCCTTTTGTTTTGGGAGTAATAAGTTTTTCAATTTCTTCAACTGGAGGTAATGCAAAATCATTTTCAATTGATGATGTAAGAGGTTTTACAACTACTCCCGCTATTATTGCAAAGCCATTGTAATTAGCGTAAAATGGTTCCGGTACAATTATTTCCTCACCAGAATTCAAACATGTCATAAAAGCAAAAATAATGGCTTCAGAGCCACCTGTTGTAATAAGCATATCTTCAGCACTAACGTCAATATCAATATTTTGATAATATTTTGCTAGCTTCTCTCTGTACGACTGATTACCTGCAGAATGACTGTACTCAATAACTGTTTCACTCATGTTTTTAACAGCATTCAGAGCTACTTCTGGTGTATCAATATCCGGTTGCCCAATATTTAGTGAATAAATTTTTCTGCCTTTTCTTTTTGCTGCTTCAGCATAAGGAACAAGCTTTCTGATTGGTGACTGAGGCATTAATTTGCCTTTTTCGGATATTTGTGGCATATCTTTATAGTTTTAAGTTAATAATTATTTATTATTCTGTTCTCATTATTGGCTTATCTTTAACAGGCATCTTATCGTTTTTTGCCTTTTTTTTTACTTTCCCTTTTATTGTTAAGCGTATTATTGAATTTTTAGCATTTGAATAAACTGTAATAGATTTTTGAAAACTTCCAACCCTGATAGTGTTATATTTAACTTTAATTACACCGCCTTTTTTTCTGGCTACCGGTTCTTTTGTCCATGATGGAATTGTGCAACCACAAGATGATTTTACATTACTTAATACTAATGGCAACTTACCTGTGTTTGTAAATCTAAATTCACAAGTACCACTGCTTTTTTGAGGTATTGTTCCATAATCATGTGTTAATTTTTCAAATGTAATTACCGGTTTGTTATTGTCATTTTTTGGTTTGGATTCTTGTGCAAAATTAACATTTACAATTAGTAATATAAAAATTAATGATGCTATGAATATTCTCATAATTATTATAATATTAATTTGAAAAAAGTATGCTAAATTATTAATATAATTTGAAATTATATTTCAATTTTGGCTTTTTTTTAACATCTCATTTTTTCAGCAAAAATCAATCCTAATTCTTAATGGACTAAATTGTTTGCTGCTTGTTGTTTGTCGTTGTTTGTATAAACGATTGCAAATTATTATTAATTTTGCATTGCAAAACAAGTGCAAATTTTTTAAAACAATGAAATTTAGTTTCTTAACGATATTTTTAATAATCTGTTTTTCATCTTTTACCCAAGTTGTTAATATTGAAAAAAAGCGATTTTCGTCAAATGACAAAAAATTTCAAGGGAATATTGATCTTTCTGTTAATTTTATAAAAAGTACAAAAAATATAATTCAAGGAAAAAATGTTGTTAAACTTCAATATTTTAAAGAAAGAACAACATATTTATTTTTTAATGATATTACAATAATGCAGGTTGACACACAAAGTTATTTGAATAGTGGTTTTCAGCATTTACGATATAATTATGATCTCAAAAACAAATGGTTAATTGCTGAAGCTTTTACACAAATTCAATATAATAAAATACAAAAGTTGCATCGTAGATTTTTATGGGGGACAGGAACGCGTTACAGAATACATAATAAACCAAAACTGAAATTGTTTGCAGGTACTTCATTTATGTATGAATTTGAACTGCTTGAAGATAACCAATCCTCTGATAAGATCAGATTAAATTTATATTTATCAACTAATTTTGAAATTAAAGAGAATTTAAATTTTGGTCATATTACTTATTATCAGCCGGCTTTAAATTATTTTGATGATTTTAGATTATCAAGTGAGACTAATATGAAAATGAAAATTTCAGATAAATTGATTTATAAAGTTGCCTTTAGTTTTAGTTATGATTCTGAACCACCCGAAGATATTCAAAATTTATTTTACAATTTTAACAATGGGATATCTTATATTTTTTGACACTACTGTTCGACTAAATTCATTGAACCCAAACTATGCAATAGAAATAAAAATAAATTTCTATTGCATAGCGACAAAGAGTTTCATTCATTTTGAAAAACATCAAAATGGTGAAACTCTAAGTCGGGGTTAATCCCCGCTAATGCAAGTATTTCGACTTTTTCAAGTCTCCTATTGCATAATCGGGGTTGAATATGCTTAAAGTTATTTGTTTTTTATAAGTTAATAATATTTTGCCCACTACGGGTCTGTTTTAATTATTATTATACTACAAATATATCGTCTTTAACGAGGCTAATAATAGCGTCGTAGAGCCTGTCCCGAACTTGATTCGGGATGCTCAATATTTGTAGAATTGATGTTCTCAAAAAATAATAGAGTGCCGTAGGTACGAAATATAAAACATAGTGATTTTTTTGTCAATAAAAAATAATAATATACCTTTGCAGCCTCAAAAGTTATTTGGTTTGGTAGTTCAGTTGGTTAGAATGCCGGCCTGTCACGCCGGAGGTCGCGAGTTCGAGTCTCGTCCAGACCGCACAAGAAGTCTTTAAGTTCGAACTTAAAGACTTTTTTTTCAAACGGACAATATAGATTCAAAAAAATAAGGCAATGCATTTTGAATTAACAAAAAAGTTTGTAGGGCAAGTTATCAATATCATTGAGAATAAAGATAACAAAGCAGCAATTACTCTAATGGAAGAATTGCATGCTGCTGATATTGCCGAATTGTATGATGAATTAGATATTGAGCAGGCGAAATTTTTATACCTTTTGCTTGATGCCGAAAAAGCTGCAGATGTTATTGCTGAACTGGAAGAAGATGACAGGGAAAAATTTCTTGAAGCACTTCCCAGCGATGTAATTGCAAAGCAGTTTATCGAAGAAATGGACAGCGATGATGCTGCAGACGTACTTGCTGACCTACCGGAAAAAAAGAAAGACGAAGTACTATCGCATATCGATGATATAGAGCAAGCAGGCGATATTGTTGACCTTATGAATTACGATAAGGATACAGCAGGCGGATTGATGGCAAAAGAATTTATTTCGGCTAACATTAACTGGACTGTTGAGGAGTGTATAAGAGAAGTTAGAAAAATGTCAGAAGAAGTTGATGAAATTTATTTTTTGTATATTATTGATGATAATGATAAACTAACAGGTATTGTTTCAATAAAAGATCTAATTTTAAATCAGGGAAGCACTAAAATATACGATATATGTAATCACGATGTTATTAAAACCAATACGGAAGTTTCTGCAGAAGATGTAGCAAATGCAATGGATAAATATGATCTTGTTTCAATGCCGGTTACAGATAGCATAGGTCGTTTGGTTGGTAGAATTACTATTGATGATGTTGTAGATGTTATAAGAGAAGAAGCCGAAAAAGATTATCAGTTAGCATCAGGTATTGTTGAAGATATTGAAACTACCGATAGCGTAATTATCCAAACCAGAGCTCGACTACCATGGCTATTAATTGGCATGACAGGAGGTATTGTAGGAGCATTAATAATTGGTTATTACCAGAACGATATTATAAAATATGTTGGACTTGCGCTGTTTTTACCTATGATAGCTGCAATGGCAGGGAATGTAGGCGTACAATCATCGGCAATTGTTGTTCAGGGATTAGCAAGCAAATCTATGGGAGTTGAGAGTATCTCAAAAAAATTATTAAAAGAATTATTTATAGGTCTTATTAATGGAATTATTTGTTCAGCAATTGTTTTAGTATATAACATAATTACTGCTGATTCCTTAGCCCTGACAATAACCGTTAGTTCGGCTTTATTTATTGTTATTGTTTTTGCATCTGTGTTTGGAACATTTACACCATTGATACTTGATAAATTTAAAATTGACCCTGCTCTTGCAACAGGTCCTTTTATTACTACTGCAAATGATATTATTGGAGTTTTCATTTATCTTACAATTGGAAGCATAATATTTGGAATGGTTTAACCCGAAAAAATTATAATTTATTTTGAAATTTGATGATTGAAATTTAAATACTCTTTCTTTTTTTTATTACTAACTTTGCATATTCTTTTACATATTCATATATTTGAGTTCACAAACTAGACAAAATTCGATGAAAATTTTTCTCATTATTTTATTTTTCATACTTACATTCATAGCCTGTAAAGAGAATGCTCCTTATATAACAGAAGATAATAACAATATTGAGACACACACACAAACTGATTGTGACACAATCCCTAATGTAATTAAAGATATACCTGTAGGATTATATGTTTCTCATAGCCCCGATTCAATTTATGCACAGATATATGAAAAAGATACAAGTAAATTTATTTGGAAACATTCAACAACAATAACATCAAATATTCAGGGAATTAATATTATAGAATTTGGCACTTATAATTATAAAAATGGGAAATGGGTTTTAGGTAATTTAACAAAAAAGCCATATAGTACGGAAGATTTTGAAAATTGGTATTTTATTAAAACCAATAATGATATGTTTTCCTGGGAAAATTGTAAAAATGGGATATTAGAACTTAATACTGAATATATAGACCCTTCAAGTTGGAGTGTTAAAAACAGTGAATTAGTTAACAGAAACGGATTATGGTATTACATTGGAATTGACACCAATGGGAAAAAATATATGGGGTATGGCAGGTATGTTACTATTCCTGAATTGATGCACTAACAAAATATTATTATCATTGAGCATAAAATATTTTAAACATAATCAGATTGACTTTAAAAAATGGGATTGGTGTATAAGTCGTTCTTTTAATGGAATAGCTTATGCTTATTCCTGGTATCTTGATATTGTTTCAGAAAACTGGGATGCTCTTATATTAGGCGATTATGAAACAGTTATGCCACTTACTCATTCTAAAAAAATGGGCATAAATTATGTTTTTCAGCCCCTTTATACCCAGCAGCTTGGGGTTTTTTCAATAACACAACTTACTCCAAAAATTGTTTCAAAATTTATTGATGCAGTTCCAAAAGAATTTAAACTACTTAACATCAACTTAAATAAATTTAATAAAGTTGAAAACAAAAAATCTAAAACTGTTATAAACAAAACTTACGAGCTTGATTTAATTGAACCTTATGATAAAATTTACAAGAATTTTTCCACCAACACAAAACGGAATATAAAAAAAGCAAAAAGCAATAACATTAATATTATAGAAAGTGTTTCGGCAAATGAACTTATAGATTTAATAAAAAACAATTTAGGTCAAAAAATAAAACGCCTTAATGAACATCATTATAATAATATAAGAAAAATTATTGCTTTTGGCATTAAACATCAAATTGGGAATTTAATTGGAGCATATACGGCTCAAAATACACTTTGTGCTTCAGCGTTTTTTTTAACAACAAATAATAAAAGCATATATCTTTTTGCAGCATCAAATAATGAAGGAATTGAGAATAGGGCGATGTTCCTTTTAATTGACTATTTTATAAAACAAAACGCCGAAAAAAACATAACATTGGATTTTGAAGGATCTAATATTGAAAGCCTTGCAAGATTCTATAGTGGTTTTAATGCAAAAAAATGTAATTATACAAATATTAAGATAAACAAATTACCATGGATTTTACGTTTAATAAAAACCTAAAAAATGATAATTAATTTAAGTAGTTCAAATTCGGTTTTTAATCAGTTTATTGCAGAAATAAGAGACGAAAAAATACAAAAAGACAGAATGCGTTTCAGAAGAAATTTGAAACGTACAGGAGAAATTTTTGCTTATGAAATAAGTAAAAAGTTAAATTATGATATACAAGATATTCAAACACCTCTTGGAATTGCTAAAGTACCAATTTTAAATGAACAACCGGTTTTAGCAACAATACTTAGAGCAGGTCTGCCGTTGCATCAGGGCTTGTTAAATATTTTTGATAATGCAGACAATGCTTTTGTATCAGCATACAGAAAATATGAAAAAGACGGACATTTTGATATCAAAATTGAATATGCATCTTGTCCTAATTTAGAAAATAAAATTCTTGTAATTTCTGACCCTATGCTTGCAAGTGGTTATTCAATGGAACTAAGTTATAAGGCATTAATGAAACATGGTAAACCAAAACACACGCATATTGTTACACTTATAGCTTCGAAAGAAGGTATAAGTTTTTTAAAGAAAAAATTGAATTTTAACAATATTACTTTGTGGGTCGGTGCTATTGACGATGAATTAACTGCTAAGTCGTATATTGTTCCGGGACTTGGCGATGCAGGAGATTTGGCTTATGGAGAAAAAGAGTAAAAAAGTCCCACCTAGCCTCCCCAAGGGGAGGAACTAGAGACAAAACATTATAGAACGGACTCTATATGTTTTATGATTACAAGCCTGTACAAAGAAGTACATGGTGTTAATTTTTTAATAAACATTAAATGAATGTCAGTTTATATACCTAAAATTTGTTTTAATTTTCTTCATTTACCCCATCCCTAAAGGGTGTGAAGAAAATCAATTTGCTCCCTTTAGGGTTTGGGGTAAACAAATTGATTTTTAGAATTTTATTAAAATATTTAGGTATTAATACGGATACTCATAAACATTAAAAAAATTAAATTTGTTTTTAGGTATTTCCATATTAGAAGCTATATTAATTATAGTATTTGCAAGTTTTAAATTTGCTCTTTCTATACCTCTATGCCTATATAAATACCAGTTGAGTTTTCAGGAAACAGTTTTAATAACATCAATAGGGGGTATTCTTGGCATTTTATTTTTTGCATTATTGTCAAACTTAATTATTAAATTTTGGAAAAGATATTATGTAAACTCAAAAACTCAACAAAACACTAACAATGCACTTAATAAGGTATTTGGAAAAGAAAAAAAAGAAAAGAAAAAAAAGAAGGTTTTTACCCGCAGAAATAAAATGATAATAAAAACGAAGAAAAGTTATGGATTAATTGGTCTTTCAATCATTACTCCATTTTTATTATCAATCCCTGTAGGAACATTTATTATTCTAAGGTATTTTCCAAATCAAAAAAAATCAATTTTATATTTAATTATATCCGTAATTCTTTGGTCTGTAATTTTTTCATTGTTCTTTGGAATCTTTGTAAAAGTTAAAATTTAGAGTTTTTCTACAATCGAATTATCATTGCAGCTTTCTAATAATTGTTTAATATTTTTATTTAATTTCGGATGGATTAATTGTGGAGCAATCTCATTTAAAGGCTCTAATGCAAATTTTCTGTTTTGTAGGTGGATGTGCGGAATTTGAAGATTTTCTTCATTTATAATTTCATTACCATAGAATAAAATATCAATATCAAGAGTACGTGAAGAATAAACTTTCGACTCTCTTTTTCTGTCATGTTTGTTTTCAATAAAATTTATCTTCTCTAATAATTCTTGTGGTGCAAGTATAGTCTTAACTTTTAATGCCTGATTTAAAAATAATTTATCAGCTTCAAAACCCCATGGTTCACTAACATAGATATTTGACTCTTTAATTATTTTACCAATTAAATCTAAAATATTGAGTTTAGCTTTTTCAAAATACTCTTTTGTATTTCCAATATTACCGCCTAATAATAAATATACTGTTTTCAAATTTTTAATTTAATTAAACAAAGATATATGTTTTCACATAACATATTTGTTTTTTACAAATATGTTAAAGAAATGTTAAACTTGCTTATAATAATACCAATATTTTAAATTTGACGTATATTTGTACTGATGAAAAGTATATCAAACATACTTATAAGCTCATTTTTGCTAATTGCATTCTTGTCATATTCCATTGGCATAGTAATGGTTAATCACTCATGTTTTGGATGTGATTATTCTTCTACTAATTTTTTTATAAATGATGACTGTCATCATGAACATGATTCTCACTCCAAGTGTCATGGTGAAACATGCTGTAGTCACATAGCCGAGAAACATTCTGATAACAAAGAAAATACATGTAAAAATGAAATATCATATTTTAAAATTGAAAATTCTTTTGAAGTATCAAATAACCACACAAACTTCAAAATTGAAAAACTTCCGGTTATTTTATATTGTATATTCATTAATAATTACAAATCTCAAAATTTAACACATAATTTTCAAAATATTTTCCCGCCGGGAAAATTAAAACCGCCCAATCTTAATATTTTATATAACAATTTTCTTATTTGATTATTTACTGTTTGTAATTTTCACGAGTTAGCATAGTACGTGGTGCTTTACGCAGAAGAAATTTATGAATTTTTGTAAATAATTAGAAAAATGAAAACAATTAAAATATTTTTATTTCTTATTTTTTTATCAATATCAATATATTCTCAAGAGTATATTAGTGGTAAAATATTTGAAGTAATTAACAAAAAGAAGATTCCAATTGAAAATGCTAATATTTTCTGGAGGGAATCAAAACAAGGAACAATTTCTGACCAAGACGGTAAATATCGAATAGAAAAAAGAACTGATTCTGAAAAAACCTTAATTATTAGTTTTATAGGCTATAAATCAGATACTGTTGATATAAGCAAATTAAACACATCTAAAATTGACATTGAATTAATAAGCTCAATTGATTTAAAGGAGGTTGTTGTTGAAGAAAGAAAACAAACATCTTTTATTTCACGACTTGAACCTATTCAAACACAAAAGATTGAAGGTGAAGAATTAAAAAAAGCAGCTTGTTGTAATCTTTCTGAAAGCTTTGAGACCAATGCTTCAGTTGATGTTCACTATTCTGATGCACTAACAGGAGCAAAACAAATTCAATTACTTGGCTTAGCCGGAAAATATAGTCAGATAATGGCAGAAAAAGTTCCTTTTATCAGAGGCTTATCTTCCACTTATGGTCTTGGATATATACCCGGCTCGTGGATGGAATCAATTCAGGTTTCTAAAGGGACTGCGTCAGTTTCTTCAGGTTACGAATCAATAACAGGCCAAATTAATGTTGAATATAAAAAGCCTGATAAAGGAGATTGGATTTACTTAAATGCCTTGGCAAGTGACAAAGGAAAAATGGAAGCTAATGCTAATGCAAGAGTTGAATTAAATAAAAAATGGAGCACCATGATTCTTGCCCATACAGAAAAAAACAGCATAAAGAATGATTTTAACAAAGATGGTTTTTTAGACCACCCTCTTATAGAACAGCATAACTTTATCAATAGGTGGAAATTCTACGTTCCAGATAAGTTTATGACTCAGTTTGGTGTAAAAATTCTTGATGAAGAAAGAATGAGCGGGCAAATGAATTTTGACTCATCAAAACCAAGAGATATTGAAAATGGATATGGTGTTAATATTAATTCGTTAAATTTTGAGGTTTTTCATAAAGCAGGCATTATTTTTTCAAGACCAATTACAAGTCTTGCAATAATTCATTCCTTTACAAATTTTGATCAGTCATCATACTTTGGATTAAATAACTATTCGGGAAAACAAAAGTCATATAGTGCTAATACACTTTTTCAATCATACATTGGAAAAACAAGTCATGCGTATACAACCGGAATCAGTTACTTATATGATGATTATGTAGAGTATTTAAATGACACTTCATTTTTAAGAACTGAGCATGTTCCGGGAGCATATTTTGAATACACGCATACAATTCCTCATAAATATACATTTATGGCAGGAATAAGGTACGATCATCACAATATGTTTGGCGGTTTTGTAACTCCGAGATTTCATTTTAAATATGATCTTAATACTCTTACAATAATTCGGGCATCTGCCGGGAAAGGCTATAGAACTCCAAACCTTATATCTGAAAATAGTCATGTGCTTTTGAGTTCACGAAGCATAGAAATTCTTGAAAATATTGAGCAAGAAGAAGCATGGAATTATGGATTATCAATAAATCAGACAATACCTTTAAAAAAGCGTGACATTATAATAAATGCAGAATTCTATAGAACTGATTTTGTAAATCAATTGGTTTTAGATATGGATAAGGATATTTCAAAAGCATATTTTTATAACCTTAAAGGTACATCATATTCTAATAGTGCTCAGATTGAGATAATTTTTGAACCAATTAAAAGGCTTGATATTGTAGTTGCATACCGTTTAACAGATGTTAAAATAACTATAGATGATGAGTTAGTTGATAAACCTTTAGTCAATAAATATAAAGGTCTTCTTACAATGTCGTATGCAACAAATTTAAAAAAGTGGCAATTTGACTGGACTACACAATTGAATGGAGACGGAAGGTTGCCAAGTACAGCAAATAATCCCGACGAATATCAAAGAGCTGATACTTATCCTGCATACATAATTATGAATGCACAAATTACCAAATTTTATAAAAGATGGAATATTTATTTTGGAGTTGAAAATCTAACAGACTTTACTTTAGATAATCCAATTATTGCAGCAGAAGATCCATTTGGAAAATATTTTGATTCGTCAATGATCTGGGGACCTTTAGTAGGAAGAAAATTCTATTTGGGTCTAAGATTTAATATTAATTAATGTTTAATAAATTAAAATTTTAAATTATGAAAACACTAAAAATTATTGCAATTGTTATTAGCATTTTAATAGTTAATACTATAAATGCTCAGGATAAAACTGAACTAAAAAAAATAAAATTTAAAGCTAAAGTTAACTGCAACTCTTGTAAAGCTAAAATTGAAAAAAATATGGCATTTGCAAAAGGAGTTAAATCGGTTGATGCAAATGTTGAGTCTAAGGTGGTTACTATCACGTATAAAACTGATAAAACAAATGCAAGTGAATTACAAAAAGAACTTGAGAAATGTGGCTATGGTGCTGAAATGATTACTGACAAATGTTGTCCAAAATCAGAAAGTAAAAAATGCTGCGACAAGTCGAAGAAGAATAACAGAAAATGTTGTCCTGAGAAAAAATAATGTTAGCAAAAATGGCATGCTTTTAAAAATTGTTTATGGAAATTTATTTGCAATTGTATCTATTAATTGTAAAACAAATTTTTAATTAAAATATATTTATCATGAAAACAATACAATTTTTAATAGCATGTTTATTAATTAGTTCAATAACATTAGCTAACAAGGAAAAGACTTTAAAGTCTAAAATAAAAAATGTAACAGTATTTTTAAGTACTGCTCAAGTTCAAAGAACTGCAAGTTTAACAATTGAAGCAGGATTAACTGAACTAATATTTGATGGTGTTTCTCCATATATAAACACTGAAAGTATTCAGGCAAAAGGCAACGGAAATTTCATTATTCTTGATGTTCAATATAGAATTAAACAACCGGAACCAATTCCTCCTTCAAATATAGTTATACCTCCAAAAATTCTGCAAGATATCAGATTGCTGTCAGATTCATTGTCGTTTATTAATTTTGATATTGACGACTTAAATAACAAAAAAGAAGTACTGGAACTTGAAAAAAGAGTACTGCTCCAAAATAAATTTATGCAAGGAAATGTTGATACAATCCCTGAACTTAAAGAAGCTATGGAATATCTTAGAGTTCAGTTGAATGATATTAATAAAGAATTAAATGTTCTTAAAAGGGAAAAATTTAAATTAACAAAAATAAACACAAGAATGAATAAACGTTTGACAGAATTGAGGACATACAATAAGCATGTTAATCCAGTAAAACCACAAAAACCAAAACATCAAGTTGTGGTAACAGTTTCAAGCGAAGTTTCAACAGGTGGAAATATGACAATTAATTATATTGTTACAAATGCAGGGTGGACTCCGGAATATGATATTAGAGTAAATGGAACAAATAAACCGGTTACTTTAGTATATAAAGCAAATGTATATCAAAATACCGGTGAAGATTGGAAAAATGTTAAGTTAAAACTTTCTACAATAACTCCAAATGCAAGTAATGTTAAACCTTTACTTCCTGTTTTATATTTAAATTATTATAATCCTTACGCCTATAATTCTAGGGATGATAAAGCCCGAAGAGGTATAGCTTTAAGTGCAAAATCAGACGCTCCTGCCTGTGCAGAATTATCTTATTCTGAGAAAGAATATTCTCCGGCATTAACGTCTGCTGATTATACACAAATTCAGCAAACTATGACAAATGTTGAATATGATATTAAACTTCCTTATTCAATAAATTCTGATGGAAAATATCACAAAGTTGCTGTTAAAAATTATAAATTAAAAGCAGAATACTATCATTATTTAGTGCCTAGAGTTGATAAACAAGCATATTTAATTGCTAAAGTAACAGACTATAGTACACTTGACCTGCTTCCTGCTGAAGCATCAATATATTTTGAAGGAACTTATGTGGGTAAAACAAATATTAATACAAGTATGATGCAGGATACAATGGAATTAGCTTTAGGTACTGACAGAGGAATTGTTGTAGAAAGAAAAAAATCTAAAGATGAAGAAGAAATGAAATATGAATTGATAGGCAATAATGTGGTTAAAAAAATCTCTTATAATATTAAAATTAAAAATAATAAATTATCAACTACCCATATAATCATTGAAGATCAAATACCTATTTCACAAGATGAAGATATTAAGATTAAAGCTATTAAAACTGCAGATGCTAACTATAATGAGTTAAATGGAATGCTTAAATGGAAAATTGATTTAAGCTCAAAAACAACAAAAAATTTAAAATTTTCTTACAACATAGAATACAACAGGAATAAGCAATTAGCTAATATTTTTTAATTCTCACATTTCCTTTTTAAGCCTGTTTAATTAATTAAACAGGTTTTTTTTAGCAATTTTAATTGTTATATATCATTAAAATTTATGATATTTGCAATGAACTTTAAAACAAGTATATATTATGAAAATTTTTGCAGTAATTCTATTTCTCGCACTTACATTTGTGTTTACAGCACAGGCAAATACGACTGAAAAAGGCGATAAAACTAAAACTTTTGAAATGAAAGTTGGATTTCATTGTGCCGGAGGTAAAGCTACAATTGAAAAAAGATTAAGTGAAATTGATGATCTAAAAAGTTATGAAGTTAACCTTGAAACCAAAATGGTTAAAATAACATATTTCACAAAAAAGATTGATGAAGCAAAAATCAAAGCTGCAATTCTTGATCTTGGGTACTCTGTTGACGGAAAAGAACCAACAAAAAAACACAAATGTGAGTAAGATTATTAATTAATATAAAACCCCGAATTCGGGGCTTTTTTTTGCTCATATTATTGTATTTCGCCCTTCAGAAATTTTATCAAAAAGAATACAGATACCATTTCCCATCTCTTTTAATTAGCTTCATTATTTCAGAACTTCTGCTTTCTCCGCCGGGATGATTAAACATAAATGAAACTTTAGCTATTTCATTTTCAAAATCAGTGGCTTCATATTCTACTTGTCCATAAGTTGATGCAAGTTTAAAATAAGTCTCAAATTCTTCAAACGTTTTTTTAATTTCCTCCGTTTCTCCTAATTCATCAGCTTGTTTTTTCAAATTAGCAAGCATACACAATCTTTTAGTATCACCATCTCCTTCGCCCAAGGGATCACAAAGGTTTTCCAATAATAGATAATCACCTGTTCTTGCTGAATAAAAAATTGCGTTTACAACATTATTTGGATCTGTTTGATCAAGTTCGTATTTAGGAACCTGATTCTGAGAAAAAAGTCCTAAACCTGTTAAAATTAACGACAAAAAAACTATAAACTTTTTCATGATTTTAATTTTTTAATTAATATTTATATCCTGTTATTGAGCCTTTTTCAAGACCGACATCTAAGCATAAGACTATCCTGTTAACAAAATTAAAATACGACACCGCCAGTGTTGCATCCAATATGGCATTGTCACTAAGCCCAGTTTTTCGTAATTGTTCAGGATAATCAATTTCCTTTGATAAACCCGGATTTAAAGTAAGAGACTCCGCAAGTTCACACAATTTTAACTCTCTCTCTGCTAATTCTATTTGTCGATAATCTTTTTTTAATAAAGCTACTCTTTGTTCATTTTTCCAATAATGATTTAATGCCTCTCCATGATGTATTTGACAATATTCACAATTATTACATACGGATACAATTACAGCTATCATTTCTCGTTCTGCACGAGAAAGGTCGGACTTGCTGAACATTATTTCCAAATAAAGATCAATGTGTTTTACAATGCTTTCAGGTCGTAAACTTTGAATTGTATGGACATCAGCAAGCTTACCTCTTTTATCTATCAATTCATCATAAATTTTTTTAAGCCTCCCTGATGCTTCTTCGTATTTTATTACTTTTATTCTAGTCATTTTTATTCTTTTCATTCATTATTTTTCCAAACTATTTCTCCTCCACTAATTGTCATAAGTACTTTTGTGTTCAATATCTCATTTTCATCAATATTCATAATGTCTTTGTCAAGTATTACAATATCAGCAAATTTCCCGGTTTCAAGGCTTCCTTTTTCATTTTCTTCAAATGCAGCTTTTGCTGCCCAGATAGTAATAGATCTTAGTGCGCTTATTCTATCCAGAGCATTTTCACTATTAAAACCATTTTCAGGATAAGCTTTACTATCTTTTCTAACTACTGCAGCATAAAAAGTATTTAATGGAAAAATTTCTTCAATAGGGAAATCTGTTCCATTTGGTAACCAGCCATTTTGCTCTAATAATGTTTTATATATGTACGCATTTTTTGTGCGCTCTTTTCCCAATCTTGCTTCTACCCAATACATATCTGATGTAGCATGAGTAGCCTGAATTGACGGAATAATTGAAAATTCTTTAAATAATTTCACATCATCAGGATGAATTACCTGAGCATGTTCAATTCTCCAGCGTTTATCATTTTGCTTAAGCAAGTATTTGCCATAAATGTTCAATATCATTCTATTTGCCGAATCGCCAATTGCATGAGTACAAATCTGATAACCTGACTCTAATGCCTTTTTGCAAATTTTATGGTATTTATCAATCGGTTCAACTATTAAACCGTAATTTGACGTATCATCAGAGTATGGTTTAAAAAGACGTGCTCCTCTTGAACCAAGGGCTCCGTCTGCATATAATTTTATACTTCTTACATTTAATCTTTCTGTTTTGTATATTCCATTTTCTACAAAATGCTCAATATTTTCATCACTTGGATGTATCATAGCATTAATACGAATTTTAAGTTTATTGTTTTTTTGTAACGAATCATATAATAGAATAATATCTTTTTCTAATCCTGCTTCTGTTATAGATGTTAGCCCGGCAGCAAAACAGTTTTGTTCTGAATTAATAAAACATTGGATTATTTCATTAGTATTTGGTGCAGGCACTTGTTCTTTCATATAATCAGCAGCCTTATCAAGTAGAATTCCTGTTAATTTATCGTCTTTAACAAATACTTCACCACCTTCAAATTTGGTATCAATTGTAATATTTGCCCTTTTTAAAGCTTCATTATTTGCTAAAACTGCATGACCATCAATTCTAACTAAAACAACAGGGTTGTCTGGAAAAAGTTTATCAAGAGTATCTTTACAGGGAAACTCCTTTTTTTCCCAATTATTCTGATCCCAGCCTCTTCCTGCAATCCAATCGTAATTGCGTCCCTCCTTAAAATCGACAACTCGCTTAAGCATTTCTTCAAATGATTTTGTGTTTCTAAGGTTTATCCAGTATTCAGAAATAATAGAGTAACTGTAAAAATGGCAATGTGCATCGTTAAATCCCGGGTAAACGAATTTTTCTTTTATATCTATAATTGTATCAGCATTGTATTTATTAATTATATCAATAGTTTCTCCTGTTTCAATAATTTTACCTTTATCAATAGCAATACAATTAACTATAGAAAAATTACTATCAACAGTATAAACTGTTGCATTTGATATCAGCATATCAATACTTTTCTTATTACGATTACAAGAAATCATAATAATTAAAATGAGATTAAGATATAATATTTTGATTGCATTTTTTTTCATTATTATATAAAATTTATTTTTCAATATAATTAGAATTTATCAAATAATCCTTGTCATTGCCATAAATAAAAAGACATTGCCCGCCTGAAATTATGTCAATAATCTCTTTTGATAATTCATTTGGTAATGCGGGGCAACCCCAGCTTCTGCCAAGTCTGCCATATTTTTCAATAAAACTCTGGCTCACATAATCTGCTCCATGAATAACAATTAATCTTTTTCGGGCATTATCATTTATATTCTTTTCAATTCCATTCAGTTTTAAAGAATATCCGTGTTTTCCGTAATACGTTTCAGCGGTAATGAAAAATCCTAAACAACTTTTTTTTGACTGGGATTTATTTGAAAAATATTTTGAAATATTCTCTCCTGTGTTTTTTCCATGAGCTACAAGACAATGATATATCAATTTTTTTTCAACAATATCTATAACAAAAAATCTTTCTTTTGTAGAAGGTTTTGAATAATCAATAATTATTAGTTTATCCTTTTTCTTTAAGTTGTCAATATTGTAATATCCAATCATTGCTGTCCTGAAAATATCATAAGAAATTACATCGCTAATATTACATTCTTCCCATATCAATTTTATTTTATTTTCAATGGTATCATTGATTATATTTATTTTTTCAGTTTTATAATTATTTGAAAAACAATAGAAAATTATTATCAAGAAAATAAGAATGCTTATTATGGCAATAGTTTTATTCATAAAATACAATTACATATAGCCTTTTATTGTGTGGCGTTTTTACATTGTTTCAATACCTTCTTTATAAGTTTTACATTTTAAATCTTTAATTAATTCGCTTCTCATTCTCTTAGTGTCACCATAATATGAAACCATGCCAATTTTAATAAAATCTTTGGTTAATGGACTTTTCGTACAAAAAATAAATGAAATTAATTCAAATATCCCGGCTGCAAACATTATTAGTCCAACCGACATTTTCCATGGCGGTTTGTATCCCCATTGTCTTGTTGCTGAATTCAGAAACTCTTGTAATGTTTGTTCTCCCTCATCACCAATATGATAAATTCCATTGATGTTTTCCTTTATTATTGCTTGTTTTGTCGATTCTAAAAAATCCTGTGTTGAAATTAAATGAATCCATGTTGGGTTTTTCCATATTCCTAAAAGTCTGTATTTTGCAAACCAACGAGCAGTATCAATCATCAATATTCCTCTGCCATACACCATCCCTACTCTTAATGATACGGTTTCAATATTTGTTTTTGTTCCTTTGCTAAATAATAATTTTTCTTCTTCCAATCGTGTTTTTGCATGCATAGAAATTGGCTTACCGTTAAGACTTCCTTTTGCCGGATTTTCTGGAACTGTTTCTCCCTCAACATGAGGAAAGCTAATTAAAATTATCCGTTTAACTTTATTTTCTATTGCTTTTTCAACAAGATTTTTGAAATATATCGTATTAGTTTTGGGTAAAAATTTCTCAGGATTATGCTTAAACAGAATACCTGCAAAATGAACAACAGTATCTACATTTTTTAAAGAGGGAGTCAAAGAATCTTTGTTTCCCAGATCAGCTTTAAAAACATTTATGTTTGCAATTCCTTTTAATTTGGGATCAATATCCTTTTTATGAATCAGTAAATTAAGAATCATCCCGGAGTCTTTTAGATAGTCTGCCAATAATCCACCCAAATTACCTGCTGCACCCGTTATTAATACTGTTTTCATATTCTATATAACATTACAAATTGTCTATAACGAAAATAGTAAATTTATTTCATTTTTGATTAATTTTAGAATACAACCTACCTTGCCCAAACAGTTTAAGAAAATTGAATTTTAATAAATAAGTTAGAAGAAACACATTCTACATTGCTTTTTAAAAATTATTATTTTTAGGGGCAACGATTATTCATCATTTTTTACGATTTTGACGGTCTTTACTGCCACTACGTTTGTTTCTGTCATTCCTTTTGCTGTCCCTTTTATTTCCATATCCGCCTTGTTTTGAAGGCTTGCTTTTTGAAAACGAAGCTCCAACAGGTTTCTCTTTTGAAGATTCTACCAACAAAGATACTCCTTCAAAATCCTTACCTTTCAAAGCATTAATAAGTTGTGTTTCTATTTTGTCTTCTACTTCAAAGAAAGAGAACTTTTTCATTATTTCAATTTTCCCAATTTCCGAATTTTTAGAGTCTAAGCCTTCATTGATTAAGCCTATTAAACGTGCAGGATTTAAGTTGTTTTTACTTCCTACATTAATATATAGTCTTGAAAACGAAGTTCTTCTTCTATTATCTTTGCTTCTTTTTTCTCTTTTGCCCCTTTCATCTCCTTTTTGGTTTTCCGAAACGTTAATGTCTCGAGCGTTCTTATAGTAATCCAAAAATCTGTTAAATTCAGTAGAAACAAAATGTTTAATAAGTTCTTCTCTGCTTAACCACTCCAGTTTTTCATAAATAGCTGGCATAAATGGTTCAATTTGTTTGTCATCAATTTTTACCTTTTCTATTTTATCAATGAGTGTATACAGTTGTTTTGTGCAGATTTCTTTACCATTAGGTACAAGCTTTTTGGAAAAATTTATTCCGAATTTTTTCTCAATTTCTTTGAGCCTCCTGATTTCCCTAGTGTGAATTATTGCAATTGAAGTACCGCTTTTTCCTGCTCTTCCTGTTCTCCCACTTCTGTGGACATAAACTTCTGCATCATCAGGTAAGTTAAAATTGATTATATGAGTAAGGTCGGTTACGTCTAGTCCTCGTGCAGCTACATCTGTGGCAACCAGTATTTGCAGCTGACGCACCCTAAACCTGCCCATTACCTCGTCGCGTTGTGCTTGCGATAAATCACCATGCAAAGCATCGGCATTATAGCCGTCTTGCATTAGCTTGTTTGCTGTTTCCTTGGTTTCGCGTCGTGTACGACAAAACACAATTCCATAAATATTGGGATTGATGTCTGCAATTCGCTTAAGTACCTCGTATCTGTCTCTAGCCTGAACCATGTAAAACCAATGATTTACATTTTCAATAGCTGTGTTCATTCGTGCAGCAGAGATTTCAATAGGATCGTTCATATATTTTTTTGTAATGGCCATAATCTCTTTAGACATTGTTGCAAAAAACAATAATGTTTGTTTTTCACGAGGGGTTTCGGCCAAAATTGCGTCAAGTTCATCCTTAAAGCCCATGGTGAGCATTTCGTCGGCTTCATCAAGTATAACACGCTTCACCTTTCCCGGCATTAATTTTTTACGTCTAATTAGATCTTTCGTCCTACCCGGTGTTCCTACAACAATTTGAGCTCCTTTATTCAAAGATTTAATTTGTGTTTCAATATTGGCTCCACCGTAAACTGCTACAACATTAAGCCCCTTAATATATTTCGAAAAATTAATAAGGTCATTGGTAATTTGTATGCATAGTTCCCTTGTTGGGCAAAGCACCAAGGTTTGTGTTTTTTTATCTTCAACATTTGTCAAATGGATAGCGGGCAACCCAAAAGCTGCTGTTTTTCCGGTTCCTGTTTGGGCAAAAGCAATCAGGTCTTGATTAGAAGACAATAAATGGGGAATTGTTTTAGCTTGAATAGGGGTTGGTTTTTCAAAGCCAAGTTCCTTTACTGCATCTAGTATTCCATCATGTAAGTCAATATCTGCGAAAGAGTTCATATATTATTTTTATCAATTAAGCCGCAAAGGTCGTATTTTAATCGTGGTAATTGTCTACATTGCCCAATTATTTGCGAACAGACGATAAAATAATAAACCTGTAAACTTATTTTAGGACGAGACATTATATTGAACTCAAGTCACTACATCTTTTCCTTGTAAGCCTGTATAGATTTAGGATATATACAAAGGCAATTCAACATAAAAGCTTGAGCCTTTATTTACTTCTGTTTCAAACCAAATTTTACCATTAGCATCTTCAATAATATTTTTTGCCATTGCCAGCCCAAGTCCCATTCCGCTTGTTTTTGTAGTAAAACTGGGTTCAAATATTTTTTCTTTTAAATTATCCGAAATACCTGAGCCATTATCAGTAATAGAAATAATTGCCATATTATTTTTTACATTAAGTTCAATTTTAATTGAACCATCTCTTTCATCCGGGATTGCCTGAATAGCATTATTTATCAGATTATTAAAAACTCTTGATAGTTGCTCCTTATCAGCAAACACATTTATTTCTTCATGATTATTAAGCTCTATTTCTATGCCTTGAGAGATGTTCTTAAACAAATTGATTATATTATTGATCTTATTTGCCACATTAACAACCTCATTATTGGTTTTGGGCATTTTGGCAAAATTTGAAAACTCAGTAGCTATCATTGAAAGTGAATCTATTTGCTCAACTAAATTTTGAGTTACTTTCTTATGCAGAGCATTATAATTTTTATCTTTATTTTCCAATGCTTTTTGCAAATGTTGAATATTTAGTTTCATAGGAGTTAAGGGATTTTTAATTTCGTGGGCTATCTGTTTTGCCATCTCACGCCAGGCGCTTTCTCTTTCCGATTTTGAAAGAAGCTCAACATTTTTGGCAAGTTCTTCCATCATTCTATTATACTCGGATATTAATTCCCCTATTTCATCTTGTTTATTATATATAATTTGTTCGTTGGTTTTGCCTAATTGAATATTTTGAAACTTTCTCTGAATAAGCCTTAAGGGCTTAGTAATGCTTTTTGAAATAACAAGTGCTACAACAGTAGTGATAATAAATAATAAAAGATAAATATTTATTATTGCAATAATTAAATTTGATATTTCGGCAGTAAGTACATTTTGCTTTGTAAAATAAGGCAAATTCAAATAAGCAAGTTGCTTATTGTTCTTATTATTAAATGGCACATAAGCCGATAAGTATGACAATTCTCCAATTTTTTCTTTATGTATGTATTCAGCCTTGTTTGTTATCTTGAGCTCTTTAAATGCCCTTGAATTGATTTGTGTATTTATAAGTCCTTTACTAAATATTTCCGGTCGTGAGGTAGCAAGCAAATATCCATCTAAATCATAAAGATTTATATCTGAGAAAAATACATTGGAGAATTTAATAAGTAAATATGTTAAATATTCTTGATCATCATTTGTGATAATATTATAATCGCCAAGTTTGTGTTCTAATTCAACTAAAACAGATTGTGTTTTTTCACTAATATTCTTAAAATGATTTTTTTGATATTGATTTATATTATAATATATTGAAATTGCGCCAATAAAAATTAAAGACAAAAACATTAGCGATATCATTGATATCTGAATTTTGGTTTTAAAATTATTTAGGTTAAAAGGGTATGAGCCATAAACAAAATAAACCATTGACAATAAAAAGAAAAATATGAAAATATATGAAAAAGCAATAATAAGGTTAAAAATATCAACCGAAGGCTTACTTAATACTATCAGATTATTATCATCAACCCTGTAAACTAAATGACTAAAATTATTGTAAGTATAAAATTCAAAATCATTATTCGTGTTTTTGAAAATACCGGATCTTAGATCATAAGTAAAAGCTCCCTGTTGGGTAATTAAGTTATTTTTTCTATATTTTGCATAAGAATATTTATTGATATTTGAATTTTGAAAATCTTTTTCCAAAAGCAGTTCCGGGTAACCAAGCTCTGTTGAAATTAATCTGGAATTAAACTCAATAAACAAGGTAACTACAAAGGAGTCGATTGGCAATATATATTCAATATTACCTAGATAACTTATTCTACCATTGTTATTATCTAAATAATAAAAATCTGTATTTTGTATTCTTAACCCCTCATTATCTGTCATATTGTCAAAAAACTCATAACAATTATATACTTTGTTTTCAGATTCAAAATCTAAACTGTCTAAATAACTGCACGCTGTAATTATTAAGTCGTATTTTCCCAAGTATCCGTGTAAATAATTTTTCAACAAATGATTTAATATTAAATCAGTATCACTGTATGGTCCCGATAAAAGATCAATTATATATTTATCTTCTTTTAATTTTGCCTCAAATTCTTCCAACTGAATTTCACCAATAGGATCTCTTTCGTTTGCAAGATTAATTACCAATAATTTTCTAATCTTATTCTCTTTTTCGGTATTATGTATATAAATAAAACCAGTAACAAATAAAGCTATGATTGAAACAAAAGCAATAATTGAAGTAAAGGCTTTAACTTGCTTTAATTTTGCATAATATATAAGTCCAAATAATAAAAATATTAAAAATATTAAAGAAAATAAATCGCTTTTGTAACCAATAATATAAAGGGTGAGTTGTGATAATGCTAATGAAACAAGTAATAGCAGTAATAAATATCGAGTTGAAAAATAAGTTTTAAAAATATAAAAGATTTTAATACAGACTATTATAAATGATAAAAACAATAAGCCCAAAATCAATAATGCAATAAAACTATGTATATTAGTATTTAGAATATTGTGTATATCAAATGAGATATTGGAATTGTATATTAGATTTTTAGCAAGAAAAACTACAAATGCAAAAAATAATTCAGTAAAAAACAATAATACCAGTATATATATTAATGCCGCAATCTTTGTTAATTGCCTAAATCTTAAAAACTTATAAACAGTTATTGCAAAAAAGGCTAAAAACAATGTATTTATAAAAAAATCTCCTAATGATGGCAGCCATTGTGAAGCACCAAAATATTGAGGTCCAAAAAATTCTAAAGAATAAAATGATGCCGGAAAATTAAAATACATCATTAAATATCTAATAAAAATCAGGTCTGCCAATAATGCAATAAGCCAAAAATTGCTTGGTTTTATTTTATATAAATATTTAATTACCTGATAAAAGAATAATAAAACAATAACTAATGCAAGGCAATATAAAATAGCTGATAAATATGGGTTTTTATTTGTTTTTTCCGGATTATAATCAGGAATTAAAGAAAACAAAAACCCGCCATTTGCATTAACAACTGCTAATCCCTCACTTGATGGAATTTTTGACAATTCAACATCAGGCGATATTATAAAATCTTTCTGAAAACCGTTTTGAATAAATTTGTTTTCATAAGAGTATGAGTATTTTACAAGTATCAATCCAACATATATTCTGTTGTTATATTTCTTAACATCAGATAAAACCCAAGCATTATCCAAGCATACAACAGAACCTTTTTCAAAACCCGATTCGGTAAATTTATCATTTACTGCGAGTGAATTATCTGACCAGAATTTTAGTTCATTATCTTCATAGACTAAATAAACAAATCCCTGTTTTTCTATTGTTTGTGAATATTTTTCATTTGAAAAAATCTCTAAAACATCTTTTTCGCTTGTTTGATTAACAAAATCAACAAGCAAAGTATCAAGAATGGTTTGTTTGTTTAATAGCGTTGAGGTAAATTCTTCTACATTAATTCTGCCTTGTTTTAAACCATATTTGCTATTTTCCACAAAATATGCAACAATTGTAAGCAAAACAGAAAAAATAAACAGAAAAAATATTTTTCTTTTAAAAAACATCGATATATATTAGAATGTTTGAAAATGGAAAGATACAGAATTATAATTAAATATCGAATTTTATTATCTAAGTCGGGATTTTATTAAAATAAAACACATGTAATATATTATCAACAAGTTGACAACATGCAATTAACAGTAGACAAAACAATAAATTGTCAACTGCATACTGTAAACTGTCTACTTTTATCGTTTAACATAAAAAACTAATTATTTTAAATATTTTTATTTGCAGACTTGTGCCACGATAGGAATAATACGGTTAAAACTCTCCAAATTTAAAAGATAGATATGCTCCGGGATTAGAAAAATCATTATCGGTATAATCGCTAAAAGTAATTCCTGAAAAATAATGATATGTTGCACCTATGCCTATTCTGAAAAATTTTACGATTCTTATTTCTAATTCTAAAATTGGAGAAACAGTAAAAAAATTATCGTAATTTTCTCTATCCACGTATGTAGATGTAAGGCTTCTTGAAGAAATATTTCCCCAGCCAATTAAAACAGATATTGCAGGATGAAATCTGGCATCATTATTAATAACATATCCCAGCAATATTCCTCCGTATCCAAAATCCATTTCTTTTTCTTTAAATTGTCCTCTGTCTGCAAACAAATTGGTAGTCATTCCCAAACCGTATCCACCAAAAAAAAACTTTTTATTAAAAATAAATGCGCCTCCTCCGCCTATCATGTGTATGGTTGAATTATCTATTTTTGTTAATGTCATAAATAAACTTCCAAAACCGTTGATTTCAACATCATCACTTAGGAGTGTTTTAGGCTCATCATTTTTTTCATCCAATTCTTGAGCTGAAATGCTAAAAACAAGAAAAATGAGAGTTAAAAAAATAAAAGTATTTTTAATCATAGTTTTATAGCTCTATGTCAATATTTTAATAGATTTAAATGCTTATACGTAAATTATCGATTAAAGATTAATCTTTTGCCTTTTATTTTTTCAAAAAATGCACCTTTTTCAAAAACAAGGTTTCCATTTACCATAGTATGAGTAATTTCTGAAGTAAAAATTTGTCCTTCAAACGGAGACCAATTACATTTATATAAAATATTGTCTTTTTTAACTTTCCATGGGGAATTTAAATCAAATAAAACTAAATCTGCCCAGTACTCTTCTTTAATGTAACCACGGTTATCAATATTAAAAATTTCAGCCGGAGTGTGACACATTTTTTCAACAATTTTTTCAAGAGATATTTGTTTTTTATGATACAATTCTAACATTACTACTAGTGAATGTTGAACCAAAGGTCCTCCTGAGGGAGCTTTAAAATAAGTGTTCTGCTTTTCTTCTATCAAGTGTGGGGCATGGTCTGTAGCAATTACATCAATTTTGTTTTCGTTTAAGGCTTTTATCAAAGCTTTTCTGTCACTTTCTTTTTTAATTGCCGGATTCCATTTTATTTTAGTTCCATATTTTTCATAATCTGAATCATTGAACCAAAGATGATGAACACATACTTCGCTTGTAATTTTTTTCTCTTTATAGTTTGTTGAATTTTGGAATAAGCCAATTTCTTTTTCTGTTGACAAATGAAGAACATGAAGTCTTGTATTATATTTTTTAGCTAATTCAACAGCTACTGATGATGAGCTATAGCAAGCTTCAACACTTCTAATATTGGGATGATGTTTTATTGGGACATTTTCACCAAAATCATTTTTAAATTTTAATGTGTTTTTATTAATAATATCATCATCCTCACAATGTACGGCTATTAATGTTTGAGCTTTTTCAAAAATTTCAGAAAGTATTTTCACATCATTAACAAGCATATTGCCGGTAGATGAACCCATGAAAATTTTAATACCACAAACATTTTTAGGATTTACTTTTAGAAGCTCGTCTATATTATCATTAGTTGCTCCTAAATAAAATGAATAATTTGCAAGTGATTTTTTCTCAGCAATTTTATACTTTTCATTTAGCAATTTTATACTTGTTGTTTGTGGATTTGTGTTTGGCATTTCCATAAAAGAAGTAATCCCACCTGCAATGGCAGCTTTAGATTCTGAATAAATATCTGCTTTATGGCTTAGTCCGGGCTCTCTAAAATGTACCTGATCGTCTATTACACCCGGCATCAGATATTTTCCGTCTGCATTTATTGTTTTAATTCCAGATTGTAATGTTTCTGCTATTTGTCCGTATTGAATTTTAGAAATTTTATTGTCTTTAATAAATACAGAACCTTTTTCAATGGTATTTGCATTGACAATATTTGCATTTTGAATAATATAATCGGGTAAATTATGCTTGTTTTCTCTCATACTTTTTAAACCAACTGCGTATTTTCATTTTAATTACCCCCCAAACAGCTTCATTAAATATTCCTCCACTCATTTTTGATTTACCTTTTTGCCGGTCGGTAAATATTATGGGAACTTCTTTTATTTTAAAGCCCAGTTTCCATGTAGTAAATTTCATCTCTATCTGAAAAGCATAACCTTTAAGCTTGATTTTATCTAAATGAATTGCTTCAAGCACTTTTCTTGTATAACATTTAAACCCTGCTGTAGTATCTTTTATTTTCATCCTTGTAATCATACGTACATACGCAGATGCATAATACGACATAATTATTCTTCCAATGGGCCAGTTAACAACATTAACACCATTAATATATCTTGAGCCTATTGCCAAATCCGCCCCTTCTTCTGAGCAAGCTTTATATAAGTCTTCTAATTTTTTGGGTGGATGAGAAAAGTCAGCATCCATTTCAAAAACATATTGGTAATCTCTTTCTAATGACCAATTAAACCCGGCTAAATATGCCGTACCTAAGCCAAGTTTTCCTTTTCTTTCTAAAATATTTAACGATTCGGGATACTTTTTTTGCAACTCCTTAACAATATCTGCAGTACCATCCGGAGAATTATCTTCAACAATTAGAATATGAAAATCCTTTTCTAAAGAAAAAACTGCCTCAATAATTGATTCAATATTTTCTTTTTCATTATAAGTTGGTATGATTACTATAGAATCTGACAATATCTTAGTTTTAAAAAGTAAGCGAAGATATAATTAAAAATAATTTCTGCCAAGTTAAAAAAACTTAATTAGTTTATCTGAGTTCATAAATCCGCAAATTAAGGGATAGAAATTACTTTTCAACAATCACAAATTCTGTTCTTCTGTTTTTTGATCTGCCTTTTTCCGTTTTATTTGTAGCAACAGGTTTGTCTTGACCAAATCCTTTGTGTGCAACTATTCTGTTATTTTCTATTCCAAACAACATAAGATAATTAGTAACAGATTTAGCTCGTTTTTCCGATAAGATCATATTTTTTTCCTCATCACCGGTATTATCAGTATGTCCATGAATTTCAATTTTTACAGATGGATTGTCTTCTAACCATTCAATAAAGTTATTAAGAACTACCATACTTGCTTTATCAAAAACAGAAGAAGCTGTGGCAAAATAAATATCATTGATTTCTACTTGTTGACCCACTTCTATTGGTTTTATTTCCATGTCAATTTCTATAGGAGCCAATAATGTCGTTTTTTTAGGTTTGATATATGCAGATGTAAAAGTATAATTTTGCTTTCTAACAGTCATAATAAATTCTTCATCAGGTTCAACAGTAATTGCAACAGCATATTTTCCACTCATTTTATCAACTATTGCTTCTGATGTTTTTCCTGTAGATGTACTTTTAATTATAACTTCTGCATCCTGTATGGCTTTTCCCTTTGAATCGTTTAAATATCCCTTTGCTAATAATACTTCTTTTGGTCTTGCTTTTTTGTAGAGGTCAAATGAATAAATATCATAACCTCCATCCTGGCTTAGTCTATTAGATGCAAAATAAGCTTTTCTGCCATTTGTACTCACAATAAAACCAAGTTCGTCTTCTTCTGTGTTAATAGGATATCCAATGTTTTTAGGCTCTGTCCATATTTCTTTTTCATATTTTGAAAGATAAATATCAAACCCACCAACACCATATCTCCCATCAGATGCAAAATATAAAGTCTGACTATCTGAATGCATAAAAGGAGATTTGTCATTTTTGGGTGTGTTAATACGCTTCCCAATATTTTTTGCAAGACCCCAGTTTCCTTTACCATCAATAGTTGAATAATAAATATCTATTCCTCCGTATCCATTCGGTCTTGCACTTGCATAATATAATGTTTTTCCATCAGCAGAAATTGATGGTTGCCCTTCCCATGTTGTTCTGCCATTTATATTTTGCCCGAGATTCTCGAGTGTTGTCCATTCTCCATCATAAAAATGCGAAACATAAATATCACAATTTTCATAATTTATTAAACCTTTTTCAGTACGTACTTTTTCAAGTTGGCATATTGTAATATACAGATGATTATTATCAATTGTTATTGAAACGCCTCCTTGATTTAAGTCCTGATTAAATGGCTTAGGCATAGGCACTCCTTTGTTATATATTTCTTTTTCGCTTGTAAGCGAGTTTGCTCTTTTACTATAAGAAAATTCATCAATCATTTTTTTATCTGCTCCGCTATTTTTATTTCTTTTAAAATACCTGTGAGTGTAAAAAGCATATTCTCCATCAGGAGAAATTAAGGGCAAAAATTCGTCTTCTTTTGTACAAACACCATCCAGTTTAACAGGGTTAAATTCTACAGGATTGCTTAATAATTTACGGTAATTTTTTATATGTTGAACATAATTTAAAGCAACATTCATTTTGTCTTGTCCGTTTTCATTCAATTCAATGTAAAGTGTCAAATATTTTTGAGCCTCAGCAAATTCTCCATTAACATAGTAATACTCACCAAGATAATAATACGACAAATAATCTTCATGAAGAGGACATATTTCTATTACTTTTTCAAGATATTTTACAAATTGTGTATTATATTTTACAAGATTAATTTTATCAAGTCGATCTGTCATAGCTTTTAATGCCCAATTATAATTTATCATTGCAAGCCTGTAATATGCATTATAATATTGAGGTTCTATTTTTGTAGCTTTAACCAGTAAACCGTATGCTTCTTGATGTTTCCTTTTATCTTTTAATTTTAACAACTTCTCAGCTTTGTCGTACAGTGCAATTGCATCTTTGTTTTTAATCTTAATGCATTTGTCTTTCCCAAAACTTGTCAGGTTAAATAAAAAAGAAAAGAAAAGCACAAACAATATGTACTTATACTTAATAATATATTTGTAACTATTCACAAACTATATAATTTAAACAGATTTAAACAACACCCACTTCTGCAAAATTCTGACCCCGAATACTCGGGGTCAAAATTTTGCAGAGGGAATCGTGTTATTATCATTATTCCCCGCCTTAAAAGGCGGGGCTACTGATTTTTTCACATTAAAATTCATGAATTCATCAGGTTAAATCAATCTTCTACAATATCAACTATTCTTAGCTTTTTCAATTAGCTTATCGCCTTGTTGTTTGGCGGTACGATTAAGATTACCAGATTCTGTTTTAGCTTTATTAACTACTCCATTGGCTTTTGTTGCTGCTTCTTTTTCAATTTTTGCAGATTTTTTATCGGCTTCAGAACGTATTTTTTTGGCTGCTTCTTTTGCTGCTGCTTTTTTAATAGGGTTATTACCTGCTTTTTTAATTAATTTATCTGCTTGGGCATAAGCTTCGTCTTTAACTTTTTTTGCTGCTGTTTTAGCTGTTTTCTTTATTTCTGCAGCTGATTTTTCTGCAGCAGCTACTAGTTGTTTACCTTTCTTATCGGCCTCTGCCAATAATCTTGCAGCTTGTTCTTCTGCTTTGCGAATTGCTTCTGCTTTTGCTTTATCAATCTCATCATTTATTTTATCTTTTACCTGATCTTTTATATCATCAACAACATTTGATGCCTGGTCTTTAAGATCTAGTTTAACAGTAGGATTCTCTAAGGTTCCTCCAATAATTGCATTAAAATTAATTGTTTCAGGCATTTGCACATCAATACCAACATTGCCAATTTGTGAAAACAAATTATTTACTACCTGATTTGCAGCACCGCCAAATTCTGAACTTGGAATATTAAAGTTCATATTATAATTGATTGACTGGTCAATTCCCTGAGTTCCTCCCATAACAATAGTTGACTTATTATATTTTGCATCAAAAGGATCGACGGTAATATTTCCATTTTCAATTTTAAAGGTAAAATTTATATCCGATAAGTTCATGGTATTAAATTTATCAGACTTAAGCAGTTCTCCGATCTTACTAAAAATACCGGCATTATTAACTACTATACTTTTTGTTTGAAAATTTCCTGTTCCGTTAACAGTACTTAAGTCGGGTTCCATGTTTTGTTGTAAAATTCCGGTAAAATCTATGCCCATTGAAAAATTACCCGTACAGTTTTTAGCGACAGGAGCAATTTCCTGTACTGTATTAAATGCATCAAATGTTTTTGGAATATTAAAATTGTTAATGTTCAAATTAAAATCAAATGAAGGTTTTGTAATATCTTCTGTAGAATATGCACCATTCATTATCATTGAACCATCAAGCAAATTCATTTTTAAATCTTTCATTTCAGCTTTACCTGCGTTAAGTCCTAAATCACCAGCAATATTTGTAATTTCAAGCTCATCATAAAGCAATTTATTAATAGAAGTATTTAAAATAAAATCTATGTTTTCAGGTATTTCAATTACTTCAAGTTCTTCTTCTACGGCTTCTGTTCCTTCTGTTGTTGTACTTGTTGTTTCCTCATCTTCCAAAAACTCATTTAGATCAAGAAATTCTGAATTAAAACTAAAATTCCCTTTTAAAAGTTCATCTTTAAAATAGTATGCAAGGAAATTCTCGATTTTACCATTCATGTGCATATCACTTTTACCTATTATGGCATCAAATGAGGTTAATTCAATAAATTGAGGAGAAAATACCATTTCAGATTTTGATATTGTAATACCTTGTGGTAAATCTTCACTCTTGTAATTGAAATTTTCTAAAACAATGCTGCCAACTGCATGAAAGTTTTCGTATTGTTCATTTTCAATACTTGACATTTTTCCTTTCATTTCCATGTCTGATTTTATAATTCCATCCATTGTCATATCATCAAGTGGAACAATATCTTTCATTTTTGCAAGATCAATTGTTCCTTTAATACTTCCATCAATATTTGCATCACTTACAGGTGTGGTAACAAGCATTTTCATATCAAATGGATTTCCTGCAAAATCAATATGGAATTTTTTCAGGTTAATTACAGTATGGTCTTCATTACCATCTTCGTTTTTGAGATTAAGGTCTATGTTAATATTGTCTGCGCTGCCTGGCAGATCGGGATATTTAAACATTGCATTTTCTACTATCAAAGTCAGGTCAAAAGCCGGCAGTTGAACATCGTTATATGTTCCTTTTGCAAAACCGTTTAATGCTAATTTCCCTGCCGTTTTAACATCATTAAAATCGCTTAAATAAACAACCGGAACAAGTGAAAGAATATTTTTAAATTCTGTTTTCTTTGCTTCAAAAGTAATATCCATATCAATATTTGTATCAGGCATGGCAATCCAGCCATCAAAGCCAAGTTCAAGTTCATTTACCCTAAACACATTTTCTTTAAATGTAAACTTGAAATTTTCAAGGTCGGCATCAACATCTGCAATTAGCTCCATTTTTGACTTGTTTAAATACTTAATACCTTCCATATCAACAGTAAGTTCTTCAATATTTGTTTTTGTATTTAAAGTGGTTATATCCATTGCCAAATCTCCATTTAACTCAAAATTCAGGTTTTTAATTTCGGCATAAACCCCCATATCTTTGTCATCATAAATTATATTTCCTTCTATTATTTTAAATTCTTTTAAGGCAAGTTTATATGCAAGTTCTTCCTCCGGTTCTTCTGTAACAGTACTGTCAATATCTGCATCTTCAATTGCAATATCCCAGTTAGCTAATCCATCGGGTAATACTTTTGCATAAATATTTGGATGGTCAATTATTACCGATTTAACTTTAATTTGATCGCCCATTACACTAAGCAAACCAACTTCTATGCTTAATTGTTTTAAACCAGCAAGTGTATCTCCTTCAAATTCATCAATTCCTACAACAACAACATCATTTATCTCGAAATTCAGGTCAGGAAAAGAGCTGAAAATTGAAAGATCGAATTCTCCAAAATCAACTTGTGCTTTAAGGGTTTTATTAATTTCTTCTTTTGCAAGCTCTATAAGTTTTCCTTTAAAAATGAATGGAATAGCTATGAGAATACCAATTAATACAACTAGAATAATAAAAAACCATTTAACAATTTTGCCTATTTTTTTCATAATAAATTAAGATTTTTGTTTATATATATTTATTTTAAACATGTATAAATTGAAAGTATAAAAATATTACTTTTACACCATAAAAGAAAATCAAAAAAGAAAAAAAATTATTTATTTAATATTATGAACAGAATAAAGCATAATTTATTTTTTGTATCAATATTTTTTTTGTTAATTTTTTCTTTTGGCTGTAATAAAAAGAAAGAGCTTAAGGATGTTGATTTTAGATCTGAGATGGTTAAATTTGTTAGAGAAATATCCGATCATGCAAAACTGGGTAATTCTGAATTTTTAATAATTCCGCAGAACGGGGAATCATTAGTTAATGAATCGGGTTATTTACAATTTATTGACGGAATTGGCAAAGAAGACTTAAGTTACGGCTATGATAACGACGGCGAAGCAACACAATCAGGAATAAGAACTGAAATAGCGACTTATCTTGACAAGTTTGTTGAGAGTGATAAAATTGTTCTGGTAACCGATTATGTTTTCAGCAATTCAGAAGATTTCCCTCATTATGATGATGCTACAAATGCAAAAATTGAGGATGCTGCATCTTATTGCAGATTAAAATCTTATGTTTCTTGTGCTACCGTTAGAAATTTAAATTATTTAACTATTAACTCAGGATATGAACCCGAAGTTGACACAATTGAGAATGTATCGGATATTAAATCGTTTTTATACTATTTACAACCTGCTGACGAAAGCAATAAGGATGCCTTTATTAACAGTATAGCTGAAACAAATTTTGATCTTGTAATAATGGATTTTTCTATTGATGGGATAAATGAATTTACGGCTTCTGATATACAAAAAATTAAAACAGGCTTGAACCAAGGAAACGGAGGATATGTAATTGCATATATGAGTATTGGCGAAGCAGAAGATTACAGATATTACTGGAATAATGAGTGGACTAAGGATAATGGAAAACCGTCAAAAAATGCACCGGAATGGTTATATCAGGAAAATCCCGACTGGGAAGGAAACTATAAAGTGTACTACTGGAAAGATGAGTGGAAACAAATAATTTTTGGCACTCCAAGCTCGTATTTAGATAAAATTATTGATTTGGGGTTTGATGGTATTTATCTTGATATTGTAGATGCCTATGAGTATTATGAAGATGTGATGGGAATATAAGCTAAGATTTGTATGATAAATTAATTTCGAATTCTCGGGATGTAAATTTGGTTAATAAATTTTAAATATAGAATTTCAAATAATAAATGAAAAAGTAAAGGCAAGTTTCCAAACTTGTGGTCTCTGCATTTTCCATTAACCACCAGTTGCAAACTGGCGGCAGCGTAGTTACAAACTAAGCCAAGCGGCTTTATGCGGTGGCTTCTTCCACTATTTTTATTTCATCTTCTGTTAATCCGTATAATTCATAAACCATTTGGTCTATTTCTTTATCGGCTTTGTCTATCTCTGCTTTTAGGGTTTGGGATTCTGCTTTTATCTCTTGAAAAAGCTCCATCCATTCCATTTCGTCTTTTTTAGTTAGTTTTTCGCTACCAACTTTTTTTATGGCTTTGTTTAGCTCTTTTATAAAATCGGCAAATTCCAATTCATGCCAGTTTTGGAGTTTACGACTTAGTTTTTCTATGTTAAATTTTGGCTGAAAATATTTAATGAAATTATTCTTTTTGTTTAAAAATATCGACTGTTCTTTTGATATATTTTTAGATTTTTCGCCAAGTTTTAATTGAATATCAAAATCTATAAATGGTATTTTTAGTAATTTAATATCAGTCATCATAATTTGTGGAAATGCTTGCTTGTTTGTTATCATTTTGTGTCTAACAATGTAAGTTAGAAACTTTGAATTTAATAATGCAAGCACATAGTTTAAATCAATATCATTTGTTTTTGTAGAACAAGAATACAGTGTGCTTTCTGTTAAAGCAGGTTCTGTAAGCATTACACAACATAAATAATCACCAGTTCTTCTACTCAATATTCTTGGGGCAATATTGTGTTTTTCAATTTTTTTTGTTCCGCCAACAATTGTCAATTCTTCATAGTTGCAATAGAAACTA
>CAYTAU010000034.1:0-40086 GCA_964435855.1 uncultured Bacteroidales bacterium
TGTTTGTTCCTGTAAACTATGACTCAAAAATTTAAAAAAGGTTGCCTGAAAATTGAATTAATTTCTGAAAAAAAATGATATTTAAAAGCTTAAAACAAAAACAAATAAAAGAAAACACAAGTGTATACTTTAATGCTATAATAAAATTACTGTGTTAAACTTGGCTTAGAACTAATTCTGCATACAAATCAAATTGGGTTAATAAAAAACCTACTGCTTACAAGTAGAAAAATGAAAATCCAAAAAATAAAAACAAGAAATACAGAATAATCTTCTATTTTTGCATAATTATGATTAATGGAACTTTTTTTTTGATAAATGCTTAAAATTGTATTATTAATATTATTTTTTCTAATACTTTTTACAGCGTATTCTCAAAAACCTGAGAAAAGCAGTAATTCTACTATTGAAGACCTTATAGAAGAAATTGCGGCAAATTCAGAAGAAGAGGAATTAGATTATACAACATTATTTGACAATCTTAATTATTTTATAAATAATCCTTTAAATATTAACAATACCTCGAAAGAAGAACTGGAAAAATTACAAATACTTTCTGATTTTCAAATAAATAATTTATTACAATACACTAAAGATTATGGTAACATTTTAAGTATTTATGAGCTACTATTAATTGATGGTTATAATAAAAATATAATTGAAAAAATACTACCCTTTATTACTTTAGAAATAAAGCAAAAAGATTATTTCTCAATAAAAAACGCATTAAAATATGGTAATCATCAGGTATTTATAAGGGGTCAGGAAGTAATTGAGGAGCAAAAAGGATTTGCAATTTCCGATTCTGCTCTTAAAGAAAACATAAATTCAGGATATATTGGAAGTAAATACAAAATATATACTCGCTACAAATATCACTATAAAAACAAACTGTTGTGGGGAATAACCGTTGAAAAAGATGCCGGTGAAGCTTTCTTTAAAAATTCTGTTGCAGATACCATTCAGCAATTTTTAGGTAAAGATCTTAAAAATGGTTTTGATTTTTATTCTGCACATCTGCAAATAAATGATGTTGGTATATTTAAAAAAATTGTAGTTGGCGATTATCAAATACAGTTTGGACAAGGGCTTACGGCATGGTCGGGCATGAGCTACGGAAAATCTCCTTATGCAATAAATATAAAAAAGAAAGCTCAGGGATTAAGAAAATATTCATCTACAGATGAAAATTTATTTATGAGAGGAATTGGCACAACAATAAGAATAAAAGACTTTGATATCTCTGTTTTCGCATCAAGAAAAAAAATTGACGCCAATATTACATTGCTAGATACTATTTCTGAGGAGGTGATTACGGTTTCGTCATTTCAAGCAACAGGCTTGCATTCAACTCCAAACGAACTCAGCGATAAAGATGCAATAAAAGATTCTTTATTTGGAGGCAACATTACATTTAACAAAAAAAACTATAAATTAGGATTAACTTTTTTACAATATGGGTTTAGTGCAGAACAGGTAAAAACTATCAATCCAAATAATCAGTTTGAATTTAGTGGAAGTTCAAATTATAATATTGGATTTGATTATCAGTTCAGTTATCGAAATATTAATTTTTTTGGCGAAAGTGCAATAAGCGAAAATCATGCTAAAGCTTTTGTTAATGGAGCTGTTGTATATTTACATTCACAAATGTCGTTGGCAGTATTACACAGGCATTATGAACGGGATTATCAGTCATATTATGCAAATGCATTTGCCGAAGGTACAAAACCTGCAAATGAAGACGGCATTTATATAGGCGCAGAAATATTCCCTGTAAAACGATGGAAACTATCATCTTATTTTGACAATTATAAATTCCCATGGTTAAGATACCGTACAGATGCTCCTTCTTCGGGCTTTGATTATTTTGTACAGGCGGATTACAGCGCATCGCGAAAAGTGAAAATGTACTGGAGACTTAAACAAGAGATAAAGCCACAAAACAGCAGTGAAGAAACAAGTCCTATTTCAAATCCTGAAGATGTTAACCTTCTAAAATTCAGGTATCATATTGCATACGAAGTATCAAATACTATTAAATGTAAAAACAGAATTGAATTAACAAACTATAAAAAAGAAAGTGTTAATGATAAAGGTTATATGATCTATCAGGATGTAATTTACAAACCCGAAAAACTGCCATTGTCTTTTGCTTTTAGATATGCTATATTTGATACAGATTCGTGGGACACCAGAATTTATGCTTATGAAAATGATCTGCTTTATGCATTTTCAATTCCTGCCTATTATTCAAAAGGTTCTAGAGCATATCTTATGTTAAAATATAGTATTATCAATAATATTGATATGTGGGTAAAATATTCAATAACCAACTATGTTGATAAAGATATTATTGGTTCGGGATTAACCGAAATAGATGGCAACACAAAATCGGAATTTAAGGTTCAATTCAGATTTAAATTTTAACTAAATTTGCAATTTTAATAAATTATAAAATCATTCTAACACTATAAGATTTGGATAAAGAAAAAAGATTATCGCAACTATTTGAGAATTGGGCAAATGAAAAAGTTGAAAGCTTTGCAAACTTGCCTCCATCCGGCTCATACAGGGAATATTATAGAATTAAAGGTAAAAGCAAACAAGCAATTGGCACTTACAATCACGATAAAAAAGAGAATATTGCATTTCTTGAATTTTCAAAACATTTTTTTGAACTCAACTTAAATGTTCCCGAAATATATTTAACAGATATTGAAAACGGCTTTTATTTATTGGAAGATCTTGGCGATATTACTTTATTCAGCATTTTAAAAAAAGGAAAAAAGGAAAATACGTTTTCAGAAAATTTAATTAAAATTTATAAATCAATAATTGAAGAGCTTCCAAAATTTCAAATTCAGGGAAATAAAAATTTGAATTACGAAGTATGCTATCCTAGAAAAAAATTCGACAGGCAATCAATGATGTGGGACCTTAATTATTTCAAATATTATTTTTTAAAACTTGTAAAAATTCATTTCGACGAACAATTATTAGAAAATGATTTCAATACATTAAGCGATTTTCTTCTTACAGCAGAAACAGATTATTTTCTTTACAGAGATTTCCAGTCGCGCAATATAATGCTTAAAAACAACAAGCCTTATTTTATCGATTATCAGGGAGGAAGAAAAGGTGCTTTGCAATATGATATTGCTTCAATACTATATCAGGCAAAAGCAAATATACCTGTTGATATAAGGCAAGAATTACTTAAGTATTATATAAATACTGCAAAACAATATACCGAAATTGATGAACAAAAATTTATTGAGCATTACTACGGTTATGCTCTAATTAGAACAATGCAGGTACTGGGAGCTTATGGTTTTAGGGGCTTTTATGAAAAAAGGTCTCACTTTTTGCAAAGTATTCCCTATGCTATAAACAACATAAAATGGTTGCTTAATAATGCTAAATTTCAAATAAAAATTCCCACATTACTGCATGTATTAGATAAGATTGTTCAATCGGAATATTTGCAAAAAATTGACAATATAAATTTGCCAAGTACATCAGAACTTACGGTTACTATTAATAGTTTTGCTTTTAAAAATGGTATTCCCGAGGATAATTCAGGCAACAGCGGTGGTTTTGTTTTTGATTGCAGAGCAATTCCAAATCCCGGAAAATTTGATGAATATAAACATCTTAACGGAAAAGATAAACCCGTTATTGATTTTTTAAATAAAGAACCTGAAGCAGAACAATTTTTGCAAAATGTTTATAGTATAATTGATGCCTCTGTAGAAAAATACATATCAAGAAATTTCACAAACCTTATGGTAAATTTTGGGTGTACAGGCGGTCAACACAGATCTGTTTTCTGTGCCGAAAATTTAACTCAACATATAAAAGGAAAGTATAATATTACAATTTCTCTTAATCACATTGAGAAAGATAAGTGGTAAAAAAAGCCACCCAAATAAATGAGTGGCTTACAAAAAAGCTTAACCGGTAATGTTTAAAATTAAGCGTATTCTAAATTCAAAATCGTATCTAATTTCATCAACTCAAAAAGCTCGCTTACTTCTTTAGAAAGATTTACAATATTAAGTTCAGTATTATTTTCTTGTGCAGTTCTTGCTATTGCAACTATTGTATCAAAACCGGTACTGTCGATAAATGAAATACCTTTAAGATCAATTGTAATATCTTTTTTCTGATTTGCAATTTTTAATAATTCAGCCTTTACTTCATCCGTATACACAGCATTAATTCTATTGGTATTATTAAATGTGGCAACAAAATGATTATTAACTCTTCTAATTGACAACATTTTAAACAATAATTTATTTATTAAAAATATTGAGCATAAAATAAATTGTAAAACCAATACCTGATACCAATTTTAAAATAAGTTATTAATAAAATGCTGTTAATAATTAATAATCAATTTTATTGTAAATTAATTTGACATTACAAATACAAATTTTTATTTTTGTAGTCGACTGGTCAACTAACTACATGGCAAAAAAAAATATTAAACAATTGATATTGGAAAAAGGTGCAGAGATAATGCACATGAAAGGCTTTTACAATACCGGCATACAGGAAATTACCAAAGCAGCCAAAGTTCCAAAAGGTTCGTTCTATTTTTATTTTGAAAGCAAAGATTTTTTTGGAATTGAATTGATCAATTATTATTCCGAACATTTATTTAATGACCTAAATACATATTTAGATGACAATAATTATTCATATATAAAACGTTTGTATAATTTTTTTAATTTTCATCTTGAGCAATTTTTTATAAATGAATTTAAAGGTGGTTGTCCTCTTGGAAATTTTGCATTAGAACTTGCCGATACTAAAAAACTGTTTGAAGAAGCATTAAAATTAATATTTGCAAATGCAATTCAACAAATTTCCGAAACATTGCAAAAAGCTATAGAAAATAATGAAATAGAAAATATACATGACCCTGACGAGCTTGCTCAATTTATTTTTTATAGCTGGGAAGGAATAATAATGCAGATGAAAACATTTAAAAACAGACAAGCACTTAATAATTTTAATAATATAATTTTTGAAAAACTCTTAAATTATACCCTATAGGAAAACCTTGATAATTTTATAAAACTTTTCTCCGTTTTAGTAAAACTTATAATGCTGAATATATATATTTGATTCTTGTTATAATTTAATAATCATTATTGTAATGAGCTGAAAATATTTAATTTAAAACAAAATGAAAAAAGCAATTATTAAAACAGATTATCAATTTCCAAAACAAAAAAGTGTTTATAAAGGAAAAGTAAGAGACGTATATAATATTAATGATGAATATTTAATTATGATAGTTTCTGACAGAATTTCAGCTTTTGATGTTATTCTCCCAAAGGGAATTCCTTACAAAGGACAGGTATTAAATCAAATTGCTTCCGATTTTCTTGATGCAACTTCTGATATTGTTCCAAACTGGAAAATTGCATCTCCCGATCCAAATGTTACAATTGGTTATAATTGCGAGCCTTTTCAAATAGAAATGATAATTAGAGGATATCTTACAGGAAGCTCATGGCGTGAATACAAAAAAGGGGAAAGACAAATTTGTGGAGTAAAAATTCCCGATGGAATGAAAGAACACGAAAGATTTCCTGAACCTATTTTAACACCAACAACCAAAGCCAAAACGGGACATGATGAAAACATATCAAAAGAAGAAATAATTGCACAAGGATTGGTTTCTGCAGAAGATTATGCTTTACTTGAAAAATATACAATTGAATTATTTAAGCGTGGAACAGAAATTGCCGCAGAAAAAGGACTAATATTAGTTGACACCAAATATGAATTTGGGAAAAAAACCGGTAAAATATTTTTGATAGATGAAATTCACACACCCGATTCCTCAAGGTATTTTTATCTTGAAGGCTACGAAAAAAGACAAACACAAAATGAAGGACAAAAACAATTATCAAAAGAATTTGTTAGAGAATGGTTAATGGCTAATGATTTTCAGGGTAATCCCGGACAACAATTACCCGAAATGTCTGATGAATTTATATCTCAAGTCTCTGAGCGTTACATAGAACTTTACGAAAAAATTACAGGCAAAAAATTCATTAAAGGCAACATTGAAAATGTACAACAAAGAATTGAACAAAATGTATTGAATTTTATTGACGAAATTTAGTGAGCTGTGTTCGATTTAGGGTTATTATTTCTGTACTTTACTGGCAATATCCTTTTTAATTAAGCCAATTATTAATAATTCTGCACTGGCATAATTTGTGCCTAAAGGAATATTTTCACTTACACAAGTATCTATTAATCGTTTTATATCTTCATGATGTGGCTGCTGAACGGAAGAATCTATAAAAAATATTACAAGATCAATTTCTCCTTTTTTTATCATTTCCGTTATCTGGTTATAACCACCATATTCGCCCTGACTTAAATGTTTTACTTTTATATTATTTTTTTCCAGGTATTCTGCAGTTCTCCCTGTTGAAATAATGTTTACACCTGATATCCACTTAAGGTGAACTTTGAAAAATTCTGCTAAAAATGGTTTTTTAGCATCATGTGAAATAACAGCAATATTTTTCATCTCTAATAAAAATTAATTTGAATACGAAGTTACGAAAATTAAACAAATTTTATGCAATATTAATTAAAAAATGCTCTGCCGGAAAATAACTTTATTTAAAAAATTATCGTAATAACCATAGTTTTTATACTTTTGTAAACTTAAAATTTAAAAATAAAACTTTTTGAACGAATATTCAAAAAAACAACGCTGGAAACTTTTCCTTGTAATTGCTGCTCTGATAATAGGAGTTTTATCATTATGGTACACTAATATTTTGGTAAAAAAACTTTCTGCTGAAGAAAGAAAAAAAGTAGAATTATGGGCAAAAGCGATGCAAGAACTCACATGTAACACTAATGAATTTCAGGATTTTGGTCTTGCTGTCGAAGTAATGACAACAAATGAAACAATTCCATTAATTCATGTTGACGAAAATGGTAAAATTACTAATCATCGTAATCTGGATTCTTTAAAAGTTGAAAATGAAGGATATCTTCAAGAAAGATTACTTGAGATGAAAAAAGAAAATGAACCTATTGAAATAATAGTTACAGATGAAATTAAGCAACATTTGTATTACAGTGATTCGGTTTTAATTAAAAGATTATACTACTTTCCTTTCTTTCAACTAATTGTTTTCTTTTTATTTATTTTAGTTGCATATTTTGCATTTAGCAGTTCTCGCAAAGCTGAACAAAATCAAATATGGGTAGGAATGTCTAAAGAAACTGCTCATCAGCTTGGCACACCAATATCGTCATTAATGGCATGGCTTGAAATATTAAAAACTAAAAATATAGACAACGAAAGTATTAATGAACTTGAAAAAGATGTTTCAAGGCTTGAAATTATTACAGACCGTTTTTCAAAAATCGGCTCTGCTCCTACACTTAAAAAACATAATATTGTTGAAGTATTACAAAAATCTATTAATTATATAAAATCCAGATCGCCCGAAAAAATTAATTTCAAAATACATTCTGCAGAAAGTTATGAAATTTTTGTTCCGCTTAACGAACAGCTTTTTGCATGGGTAGTTGAAAATATTTCGAAAAATTCAATTGACGCAATGAACGGAACAGGAAATATTGATATTATTGTTTCAGACCACAATCAGGTTGTATATGTCGATTTTAAAGATACCGGAAAAGGTATTCAAAAGTCGAAATACAAAACTATTTTTCAACCCGGATATACCACAAAAGAACGTGGATGGGGCTTGGGCTTATCTCTCACAAAACGAATAGTAGAAGTTTATCATTCCGGTAAAATATTTGTAAAAAACTCTGAGCTAAACCAAGGCTCTACTATTAGAATTGCTCTAAAAAAGTAGTTTGCAAAACAATTTACCCAAGCTCAATTCCCATAACCAAAATATCATCTAATTGCTGCAAGTCTCCTTTCCAGTCTTCAATTGTTTTGTCAAGATCTGAACATTGTTCCTGTATAGGAAGTTTATGAATTTGCAATAGTTTTTCTTTAAAATATTTTGATTTGAATTTGGTGGTTTCGGGCCCGCCAAATTGGTCGATATACCCATCAGAGAATAAATAAATAATGTCATTTTTTTCTATCTCAATTTCATTATCTGTGAATTCATTTTTTGCTCTCACACGTATCCCAACAGGCATTTTGTCGCCTTTTACTTCTATTAATTCATTGTTTCTAATTAAATATAAAGGATTATTTGCACCGGCAAAAGAAATAATTTTTTTATTCAAATCAATAAGGCATACAGCTATATCCATGCCGTCTTTTGCTTCGGTTTCGCTTCCTGTTTGGTGTAATGAAAATATTACTTGTTTTTTTAGTCTGTTAAGAATTTCTGCGGCATTATGTATTCGGGATTTATTTACGATCTCATTTAAAAAAGCAATTCCCAACATACTCATAAAAGCTCCGGGTACACCATGTCCCGTGCAATCTGCGACAGCAATAATTAAGTGATTATCTTTTTTCCCTACCCAGTAAAAATCCCCACTTACTATGTCGCGAGGTTTATTTAATATAAAATAATTAGGTAAAATATCCTTCAAAACATCAACGGGAGGCATAATAGCAGCTTGTATTCTGCTTGCATATTTAATGCTATCGGTAATCTTAAGCTTTTGCTCGGCAATTTTATCGCGTTGGCTTACTACAAAATTTCGTTGATGTTCTATTTCGTCGCGTTGGGCAGCAATTTCTTCATTTTGCTGGTTAAGTTCTTCATTTTTCTCAGATATTTCAATTTTTTGCTCAACAAGCAAAGCATTATCTTTTTTCTTTCGCTTATAACTTCTAAAAATTACAAAAACCAATATAGTCATTAAGCCCAAGCCTAAAACAACTATGTTTCTTTGTGCTGCTTTTTTATCGCTTTCAGCTATTTCTTTCTCAATTGTAATCTGTTGTTCTTTTATTTGCTGTTCTTTTTTTTCAGTTTCATATTTAGTTTGTAGCTCGTTGAACTGTTTGTGTTTTTCGGCACTAAAAACAGAATCGCTTAAAGCATAAAAGGTTTCAAAACATTCTAATGCTTTATTTGGGTTCCCCATCTTTTTGTATAATTTATAAAGCGAAAGAAAATTTTTGATTTGCAGATTAACGATATTAAATTCTATTGCCAATTCAAGACTGTTATTCAAATATTTTTTTGCCTGAGTATAATTGCCAAGGCTTAAATGCAATTCCCCAATATTGCGCATTGCTCCTGATATTCCTTTTTTATTTTCCGATTTTTTTTCAATTGCCAATGACTTTTCATAACATTCAATTGCTTTTAAATAATCATCTTTTTGGATATATATCATTCCCATATTATTGTAGCAATTTGAAACAGCTTTTGTTTTATTAATTTCTAAACTAATGCTTAATGCTGTTTTGAAATACTCAAGAGCTTTATCATAGTTTTCTTTATCCATATATATTAAGCCAATATTACTTTGTGCATCAACAAGACCTCTTTTATTTCCTATTTCATTATTTAGTTTCAACGAATTATTGAAATATTCTATTGCTTTATCATAATTTTCCCATTCGTAATATACTATTCCAATATTGTTAACGGCATTTGCCACACCAAATTTGTTGTTAATAGAATCATATAATATTTGTGCTTCCTGATATTTTTTAATAGCCGATTTGTATTCACTGTTATTTTTTAAAATATCGCCAATATTTACCAATATTCCTGCAGAGCCTTTAAGATTATTGCTCTGCTTTAGAATGTCTAATGCTTTATTGTAATTTTCAAGAGCTTTTTCGGTATTTCCCCAGTATTTATATATTACTCCAATATTACCTAATGCTCCAGCCTCACCATCTTTATTTTTTAGCTTTTGATAAATTTTTAGTGATTTGTTATAATATTTTAGAGCATTTTTATAATAGCCTTGTTCATAATATGCAATACCAATATAATTACTTAATAAAGCTATGCCCGAGCTATCATTAATTTGATTTTTATAATTAATTGCTTTTTTATAAAAGTAAACTGATGAATCTTGTTTACCGCTAAAATAATAAGTATCGCCAATATTTGAATAAGCTATTGCTATTTGAGCAGTATTTTTAAATTTCTTTGATATTTTTAGTGCTTTTAATGCAAACTTTTTGCTTTCATCCATATCGCTTGCTGATAATTGGTAAGCAAGTTGGTTTAATATTTCGGCAGAATTTTTTTCAGTTTTTGCAGAAAGCAGTTTCTTTAAACTGTCAACTTTGTTTTGGGAAAAAACAAAATTAAAAGAAGAAAAAATTATTAATATTAATATTATATGTCGCAAATACATTTTATATCCATAATCAAATTCTAATCTCTTTCTATATTTATCTTGTATTTATATTTTGGAGCACCACCAATTGGGGTAGTAAAGAATGGTAGTAATTCATTATATTGATTTGTGATATACAAAACTCCATTATTATTTTTCATAGCATTGGTTGATGACTTAATAAATTGAACATCGAATGTAGTATTTTTTTCTTCTTCTACTATTTCAAAAGTATTAACAACCCACACTCCATCGCCCGATAATTTGCAGGCTTTACCATTTTTTGAATTAGAAACTATTCTTATTTTGCCATCATTATCCCAATCAAAAATATGTACTTTTATTGATAATACTTTGTCATCAACAAAAGGGTAAATATGAGATTTATGATTAGGTTTATCCGATAAACGAAATGAGTATTCATAAGTGAAAGAATTTCCCCCTTCAATAAGCACATTACTATTTTGCTGAGAACTAAAATAATATTTATATAAATTCCCATCATTTCCGTCAATACCTTCAGCTATAACTTTAAATAAATAACCATTAAATTTTTTAATATATTCTCCCTCTGTAGGATTAAAAGGACCAAAAGTGTACCACTTATTATCATATTTTTCACTAAGACCAAATGTTTTACTGCCAAGTAAATTACCACTTTTATATTTTCCCTCAGGGTTAGTTTTTCTGGCATCTTTATTTGAAAAACAACCGACGCCCCCATAAACAGAAAACTTAACTTTTGTATTAAAACTTCCCCTCAATTCATCAATTTCTCCACCTGTATCAGGATCAAAAACTCTCAAATAAAAAGGTGCTGTAGATGAAGCAGGTACAACATAAAAGAATATTTGACAAAAATCATCATCGCCCCACGATATATTTGCGTTTTTCCCAAATGTCATCAAATAAGGAATGTTTTCCTCAACAGTTGGCACTGCCTGACTATATGCACCATAATTAATGAAACCAATAAATATAATGAAGAATAAATATTTATATCCTTTATTCATAATTAATTCAATACCTTAATTTTTTTATAAATACAATGCTTGTTGTTACCATTATCTGAAATAACTCCTAATTTTATTTTATAATCACCTGCCTCTTTATACGCATGTTCTGCATTATTACCTGTTGATGTACTTTTAGTTCCATCTCCAAAATCCCAGTAAAATATGTTACTCGAATAATTTTTCAAGTCAATTATTACATTATCACAAGCTATTTTATCATCAATCTTGCATGTTTCTTTGACATTAAAGAATAATCCATTTTCTTTTTTTAAAATAATAGTGTTTTGGGCAACATTATACAAATTTTCTCCCGAAAATTTATCATAAACATTAAGCTTTATTTCATATTCGCCATAATTTTTATAGCAGTATCTTATTTTTTCTCCTTTCATAATAGTGCCATCACCTAATTCCCATTCATAATCAAAAAAAGAAGTATCTAATTTATTTGTTTGTGATTCAGACAAGACAATGCATAAACTAACTTTTTTTTCCTCTAAACAATTTGTAAACTCAGGAAAATCTGAATTTGTATTATCATCAGAAATAATTTTTTCACTTATAAAATTACATTTATAAGAATATTCAATATCTGTATTTGATATTGGACTAATGGTAAATAAATATTTCTTTTTAATATTTTCTTTTATAAAACCTTTATAAGGAAGAGTAACACTGGAATTGTAATTTTTCAAAACATTAAAAACAATTTCAAAATTATAAAAATGCGGATGTGGGTTTTTTGCAAAGAAATCTATTTTTCCATCCTCGTGCTTTATTATAAAAACCTTTATTTCTGATTCTTGCGCATTAATAACAAATGCGAAAAAATAAAAAAATAAAAATAATATCAATAAAAATAATATGTTATATTTTATCCTCATAAAAGATTTATTCAATAACAAATATACTAATTTTTAGCAATTTTCAAAATATATAATGAACTACCCAATTTGTTTTTTAAAATATAATTCCAAAATATGTGTATCAATAAAAGGATATTTTTTATTTAAGGCTTTAATCTTTTTTAATTGAGCTTCAATAAATTTTTTATGATTTTTACTTTTCGGGTTATAAGGTCTGTGTTCTTTTGCTTTAATAGGGTTTTTAATTTCAGTTATAATCCCTAAGGTTTCATTATTAAAAAAAACATCGGAAAATTTGTTCCAAATATAATTTATAGCAAGTAAATTAGGGTGAAGCATATCATTATCGTAAAATCGATAATCTCGCAAATCGTCCATCATAATTTCATAGGCAGGAAAATAACTTGTATTGTTGTTATTTTCAACTAATTTATTAATCGCTATTTTTAAAATTGATTTACTAAGGTTGTTTTGTTCTGCACCATCTTTCAAGTGCCGTACAGGACTTATTGTAAATACAATTTTAATATTTGGATTATAATTTTTCAGCTCTTTTATTAAATTTTGATATTCAACAACTATTTCCTCTACACTTAAAAGTTTGCGTTTAAAATTTGTTTTAGGAAGTTTATGGCAGTTCGATACAACTTTTCCTGTTTCTTTTAGTTCATAAACCCATGACGTTCCAAAAGTGATAAAGAGGTAATCTGTATTATTTAAGAAATTTGATGAAGTTTTAATTCTTTCGTTAATATTTTTAAGACACCGATTCTTGTTTGTATTTGAAAATCGGCCATGGTGAAAAAAACTAAACCAGAGTTCATTATTTTGTTTTAAATCGGAATTAATAAAAGCTTTTTTATTGATTAAAATTTGCAGACTATTTGCAACAGATATAGGATTATAAATAACCCCAAAAGGATTAATATCTGTTTTAAACAATAAATTTTGAAGTTTAATTCCAATATTTTCAGTAAAACACGAGCCTAAAATCATTATATTGTTTTTATAAGATATTTGCTCTTTGTGTTTTTCTAAATTTATAATTGTTCTAAAATCATCCATATTGTAAAATATAATAACAAGCAAGATACTAATTATTTTTTAAAAAAATACCCGATTGTTTTTTTGTCTGAATTTCAGCAGTATATGGGAAAATAAAAAATTTACTTGACTTATAAAGTTTTTTTTTATACATTTGTTTCCTCTTAAAAAAAAAAATTATGAAAACCATTATATTTATAATAGGAATTATATTATTTGTTTTTGTATTAGATGCACAAACAGTAATAGAAATGTCGCACCCTGGAGATGCTAATTTAATTTTATTAGAAGTAGATGATATATCCAAAGCGGATATTGCTATTTATAAAACAGAACTAAAAGAAGAATATCAATTATGGGAATGTAAATGGAAATTTAAAACTTGGGGGTTTTCAAATTTTTCTATATATATAACAAAGGACAAAGAAGATTCAAACTTACTTGATGAAGAAACAGGAATTCAACATGTTTTTCACGGAAAAATATATTTTACCGATGACCCCACTGTATGCGGATATAAAACAGAAGGCTTTATGCTTGAAGGTGTATTCAGAAAATTTGCTAAAAACGAGTCTGAAAAAGATAAGTAAATTCTCATGAAACATACATTATTAGGACTCTTAACCAAGCAGGCGTTAAAGAAAAATCATTTCATTTTTTTCCTATTTATCACTTTCCTTTTATTTTCTTGTAAAAGTAATGAAAAAGTAATTATTATTGAAGAAACAGATCCTATAGTGAAAACATTAAGTGAAAAAGATTCACTTATTATATATCACAGAGATTCCATTAAAAATGCAAATAATTGATTTCTTTTTTAATTAATTTATAAGCAGTTTAAATGTTAAATTTTGTAAAAATAAAATTGCTTATATTTTTTACATTAAGCTCCTTATTTCTTTTTTCTCAAAATGAAATTGATTTATTTCTAACAAAAAATAATGTTTTTTATATAGATAAAAACAAAATCGACAGCTTAAAAATAACTTCAATCTGGTACAGGAATTTTCTAACAATTGAAGAAAAAAAATCATCTGAAATTAATAATAATATTTTTTCGAAATATTTTGAATATCAATACAAAAAAGGCAAATTAATAAAAAAAACATGGGAATATTCCGGAATAGATTCTTTAGATGTTGATCATTTAAAAAGTGAAAAACTGGGGTTTAAAGAATATCCTTATCTTTATGAAGATTATATTATTTATGATGAAACAGGAAAATTAAAAAGAATTGACCAAAGCACTCCTCATGATATTTCCGAAAAATTTCAAATTTATAATAGAGTTATTTCATTACATATATTAATAAATGGAATACCTGCAAATCATTTTCTTTTTTCTCATTTTAATAATGATATTGATGAAGTTATAATTGAATTAGGTTTAAATAAATATTTACAATTTCAAATTTACTAGAATAGATGAAAAAATATTTTTTTGGCATATTGATTATTGTCTTTATTTCAGGGTGTTATTGGGGCAGAAATCTTGAAAAAAATCAAAAAATCAAAATAATTGACAATTTTACTCCTGATATTGATAATTCAATTAGCTCAGTATATATAAATAATTATAATGCCGACAATTACCAAACATTTTGCATTGATGAGCTACGTAGTAATTTGGAAATTAATAATGTTACATTAATAAATAATAATACTTCTCAAATTGATTTTACAGTAGTTATTGATAAATTATTATTACAGGAAAAAACAAAAACTGAAACTGTTAATGATGAATCTTCTCTATATAATGGGCAATCTTATGACTTAATAGTTTGTGATGTTGATATTAAATTTAAACTTTATAAAGGAGATGTAAAAGATAATTATTTGATTGATACTTATTCAATTAATGTAAATAAGGAAGAGAAAGTAACAAATAATAGAAATTTAGGCGATTATATGTTTGGAACCAATAAAGATAATGCTGAATATCGTCAAAAATTACTTTCTGATGATATTTTTAAAACTTTATCTGAAAAAGCAGGCAGAAGAACATCTGCAAAAGTAACTACGAAAATTAGCAAGCGAATTAAACAATAAGACGATTATAATCACAAATATGGAAAAAGAAAAAACATTTAGAATTGTTGTAAAAACATTATATGGTCTTGAAGAAGTTCTTTTAAACGAATTGCAAGAATTTAATGTTATAAAACCAAGAACTGAAAATCGTGCTGTTTCGTGTTTTGTTGACAAATATTTGCTCTATAAATTAAATTTAGGTTTAAGAACGGCAATTTCAATATTAATGCCAATTAAATCATTTAGGCTTACTAACGAAAAACAGTTGTATGATAATATTTATAAAATAGAATGGGATAAATATTTTACAAATTCTGACACCATTATGGTTGATTCTGTTGTAAATTCAAAATATTTCAATCACTCATTATATATTTCATTAAAAACCAAGGATGCAATAGTTGATTATTTTAGGGATAAAACAGGCAAAAGACCTGATGTTGATAAAGCTGATCCTGATATACGTATTAATATTCATATTGCTGACGACAAATGCATTGTTTCATTAAATTCATCAGGAGCAACGTTAAACAAGCGTGGATACAGAGAAATGTCTGATGTTGCACCAATTAACGAAGTTCTGGCTGCCGGTATGATATCTCTTTCCGGGTGGGATAAAAAAAGTAATTTTATTGACCCTATGTGTGGTTCAGGAACTATTTTAGTTGAAGCGGCATATTACGCGATGAATATTCCCCCAAACTTACATCGTACAAATTTTTGTTTTTTTAACTGGCTTGATTTCGACAAGGATTTATATTCCGGTGCATTATTTGAATTAAAAGAACAAATAATTGATTTCCCCCATAAAATAATTGGCTACGATAACTCAAAAAATGCATTCCGAATTGCACAAATGAATACTAAAAAAGCCAATGTTGATAGAAATATTAGGTTAATATGTTCTTCATTTGACACAATAGATAAATTAGATAATTATATCATAATAACCAACCCTCCTTATGGTGAAAGAATTAGTGATGATGGGCTTGAAGATTTGTACAAAAAGCTTTATGAAACATTATTGCATAAGTCAACAAATAGCAAATTTTGTATAATTTCAAATAATGATGATGCTTTGCAAGAGATTAAGTTTGAGCCGACAAAAACCATTAAGCTTCTTAACGGAAAAATAAAATGCAAATATTTACAATATGATCTGTTGTAAGCAACAGAAAATTCATTTTCTTATAAAAATAAATTGCCCGCCTTCATCACCCGTATTCTTTATTGGCTGAAATTTAGGCGATTGGTCTGAATTGTTAGTTACCGGTATTTTAATATTAGAATACAATTGGCTTGCATCAAAATATCTGTTTGTATTGTTTTTCAAAGATTTTAATAAATAATATGCAAAAACGGAATGCCCGTCTCTACCTCCATCCATAACCGGCTCTATACCTCCCGATGAAATTGCCTGACGAGAAACAAGGTCGTGTACTTTTTTGTAATATTTATCAGAATCCTCATAGGGTACAGAGATTGTGTTTCCTCTAAAAATATCACCACTAAAGCAAGCATCGGAAACTAACAGTGTGTGTTTTGATTTAATTCCTCCAAGAAAAGTCTGTATATCGTTATTTGAAATAAACTGCGAAGTAGAATTTGTTGTAGCATCTATTGGTACCCAATAACCTTTATTTAAATCTTGCTTGAATTCCCCATGTCCTGAATAATAAATAAATACATTGTCTTTTTCTTTAACATTTGCAACCAGCCATTCTAATTCGGTAATAATTTTTGTTCTTGTAGCATTTTCATTATACATAGTCTTAAAATGGTCAATTTTATATCTTGTCTTTAAAATATCTTCAACAGCTTTGGCATCATTTACAGCATTATTCAGATTACTCCAATGTCCGGTATAATTATCAATTCCAATAATAAGAGCATAGTAATTTCCTATTTCCATTTCTTTTTTAGCACTTGAAACATTTAAGCCTTTTAAAGGGTCTCCACCTCCTCTATATTGTGTTGTTCCGTTATCAGGTTCATCAACATAAGCTATTTCTTCTGTTGCTGATTCTTCAAAATATCCGTTATCTTTTTCTTTTTTTACCTGCATTTTAATATCGGCATCAATAATATTAATATCATCAATATCCGACATAACAAGCAATTCAAAGCCTTCGTGATTTGACATCAAGCGTAATGGATTTTCGCCATAACCTACTGCAGGATTAAATTCAAGAAAATATCTTTTACCAACCCTGACATCTAACATTAATTTAGCTTTAAATTTATCTTTTTTATTATAGTTTATTTTAACTAGACATTTTTCGTTTTTACCTCTTTTGCATGCAATCCATTTACCTGCATATTCAGCTGAAAAAGCAGAATTAACACCATCAAAACTGTCAACATATTCACCTCCTACCAACACTTTAAATTTAATATCACTTTCGGTGGATTTTTTTAACCTATAAACATATATTATGGCATAATCATCAGTTTCCTGACTTATTGCTGGTGTAATCATTAGGAATATTAAACCAAAAGTTATTAATGTTAAAATATGTCCTTTTGTTATTCTGGGAAAATTAGTCATAGCAAGATATTTTAATTACTGTCAAAAATTTAAAGTATAAATCAGTTTATCAAAAATTAAACCAAATTTATTTTAGCCTAAATAATTCCATATCAATATACAAACCTACATAAATTTTTTCATAAAACATACATAAACATCATAAAAAAAATTATGCAGATTCTCCCGCTAAAAACGGGACAGGCTCTCTGGCAACTTAAATACTTATTTTTCAGAGGAAATATAAGAAAAGAAACCATCAATTTGATGGTTTCTTTAAAAACCCATTATTTTATTTTTGCTAATCTAGCAGTAACCTTAACTTTGGTAGTGGTGAAAAAAAATGGGAAACCTGTTTTTTCGGTTTCAAATTGAGGATAGAATACAACATCATATCCCGGATTATCTTTCATAATATTATATAATGCGTAAAGATTTACCTTGGTTGCAATAAAAGAACCTATTATTGGAATTTGCATAGCACCAGCAACATCAACTTCTCCAAGTTTTTGTTCAAATAATCTTGCAAAATCAATTCCACAAATTTTCACTTGTGTTGCTTCTCCTGATACTTGTTTTGAAAATTCAAAATCATCTTTTTTAAACTCTACATAATTGTTAGGAGTTTTCATTGAATGCGACTTAATCGTACAACTTGTAAACATTATAGCAACAGCTATTAAAATCAATAAGGATTTCAAAAATTTCATAATATTAATATTTTTAGTTAAACATTTATTTTGTGCAAAAGTAATTATTATTTGCAACTTTATTTAATATTTGGTTGATTAAAAATTATGTTTTAAAAATTACAATTCTTTTTACTTTTAGAATTTATATCTTGCATCAGGGATAATATCCTGACCAGCAAAATCGTTTTTTAAATACTTGTAATATCCTGCTATTGCAACCATTGCAGCATTGTCTGTTGTGTATTTAGTATTTGGTAAATGTAATTCCCATTTATGTTTTTCTGAAAACCTTAAAAGTTCATTTCTCAAATATGAATTTGCTGAAACTCCTCCGGCAATTGCTATTTCTTTAATTCCTGTTTGTTCAACAGCCTTCACTATTTTATCTGTTAAAATCTCAACTATTGTTGATTGTATGGAAGCACATAAATCGATTTTATTTTCCTCAATAAAATTTGAATTCAATTTTAAACTATCTCTTAAAAAATATAAAAAAGATGTTTTTAATCCGCTAAAACTAAAGTCAAGTTTCTGTATTTTTGGCTTTGAAAATGTAAACGCCTTTGGATTTCCTTGCTTAGATATTTTATCAATTTCGGGTCCGGCAGGGTATTCAAGTCCCATAACCTTGCCGCATTTATCAAAAGCTTCACCAGCCGCATCATCAATAGTTTGCCCGATAATTTCCATTTCCAAATGGCTTTTAACAACAATTAACTGGGTATGACCACCCGAAACCAATAAACATAAAAACGGGAAAGAAGGATTTGTGTTTTCACCGGCATTTTCCTTAATAAAATGAACCAAAACATGAGCCTGTAAATGATTTACTTCAATCATTGGTATTTGTTGGGCAAGTGAAAATCCTTTTGCAAAAGAAGTACCAACTAAAAGAGAGCCCAATAATCCGGGACCCTTTGTAAAAGCAATGGCGTTTATTTCTTCTTTCTTTATTCCTGCTTTCTTTATTGCAATATCAACTACAGGAATAATATTTTGCTGATGAGCCCTTGAAGCCAACTCAGGAACAACGCCTCCATACTTTTTATGTATATCCTGATTTGCAACAATATTAGACAAAACAGTTTCATCTCTAATTATTGCAGCAGAAGTATCATCACACGAAGATTCTATTCCCAGTATTGTAATATTCATTTTATTAGTATATTATTTATACTTTTGCCTTTAATGAGTAGAAGTCCAAATATAATACGAAAAATTAGCAGAACTCTTATTATGTTCTTTTTATCTATAATAAGAATTCTATTAGTTGCGTATTTATTACTGCACAGTAACACCGTTCAAAATTACATAATTAATAAAATTACAAAAACTATTTCGGAAGAATTAAGTACTAAAGTTGAAATAGACCATATTGACTTTGAACTTTTCAATAAAATAGTTTTAGAAAAAGTATATGTTGAGGATTTGCAAAACGACACTCTTTTGTTTATTGATGAGCTAAAACTGGCATTAAATAAAATTGATCTTAGCAACAACAATATTAATCTTAACAAAATAATATTTCAAAATACATACATTAATGCTTATGCCGATACTGCAAAAATATTTAATTACCAGTTTATTGTAGATGCCTTAGATTCCCAAGAAAAGGATACAACAAAATCTAACTGGAATATATATTGCAATAACTTTAAATTAATTGACTCTCGCCTTATTTACAGAACTTCGGTAAATACTGATGATACTCTGCATGAAATTCTTGATTTTAACAATCTTGCTTTAAACAGGGTAAACATTGAGATTAATGATGTTAACATTATTGAAGACACAATTTTGTTTAATATAGAGAATTTTAATTGCACCGACAAAAGTGGTTTTAAGTTAGACAACTTTCATGCATCGTGTAGTATTGACTCCACAAAAATATTTTTGTCGGAAGTTAATTTGCATACTGCAAACTCAAAATTAAACTTTAGCGAATTGTCGTTGAAATACAAAAACTTTAACGATGACTTTAACGATTTTATAAACAAAGTAAAAATTGATGCAAGATTGATCTCCTCACAATTTGGTTTGGCAGACTTATCTTATTTTGCTCCCAAATTAAAAGGATTAAATCAAAACTTTTTCTTTTCGGGGATAATAAAAGGAAAGATAAGCAGGATAAAGTTTAAAGGATTTGAGCTTTTTTATGGAGAAAACACACATCTTGAGGGGGATTTAAGTTTTGATGGTTTGCCTGATATTGAAAATACATTTGTTCATGCCAACATAAAAGAGTTAACAACAAATACAAGCGATCTGGAAAAAATACAAGTTCCTCCGTTTAATAAAAACAGCACTTTGCAATTGCCCGATGAAATTAAGCACTTTGGAAATATTTTATACAAAGGAAATTTCACAGGATTTACCAGCGATTTTGTTGCTTATGGAAATTTTACTACTGCTGCTGGCAATATTGTTTCCGATATTTCAATTAAGCAAGATACCATTAACAAGCACATTGCTTTTACGGGAAAAATTAAAACCGAGAACCTGAATATCGGGAAAATAGCTTCTAATGAAAAAACTCTGGGACTTCTTTCTTTAAATGCAAAAATTGATGGCTACAGCAATCTTAACGGGAAAAATGTAAAAGGCAGATTTGATGGCATTATAAACAATATTGATTTGCTTGACTATAATTATCAAAATCTTAAAATTGAAGGCGATATTGATAATAAAATGTTTAACGGACTTTTGTTTGTTGACGATCCCAACATGAAAATGGACTTTTTGGGAACATTTGATTTTAATGAAGACATTCCGGTGTTCGACTTTACAGCAGATATCTTTAATTTGAATTTCAATAAACTAAACATTGATACTCTTGATACTGCTGCAACAATATCACTAATATTAACTGCAAATTTTGAGGGCGATAAACTTGACGAAATGCAAGGGAATATTGATATTGAAGAAATTTATTACACAAATAAGAATGGAGATATTGCATTAGATGCAATGCAAATAACATCGGAAAAAGATGGCGATAAGCGCAATGTTGTTTTTAATTCCGATATTGTTGATGCCAACATATCGGGTGTTTTCAGGTTTTCTACTTTGCAGCATTCCTATCATAAATTTATTGAACGTTATCTTCCTGCCCTATCTACTAAAAATGGAGACATTGCAGAAAACGAACAATCAGACGAATTTGAGTTTAACTTAAAACTTAAAAACACCAGGCATATTACAGAACTTTTTATGCCGGATATTAAACTTAGTAAAAACTCTAAACTCAAGGGATATTTCAATTCTGCAAACGATAGTCTTAATATTTATTTTCAATCTAACAAATTAGAACTGTATGGTTTGGAGTATGAAATGTTTGTGCTGAAAACAAAAACAAACAACAGTAACTTAAATTTAAGCTTAAGGTCAAATAAATTATATTTAAAGGAAAATACCTTTATTAAGAACCTGCGAATCAACAATACAATAAATAATAACCTAAACCAGATAAGTGTATTTTGGAACAACAGAGATACAGTGGAGTATAGTGGCGAAATATTTGCCGATGCTATGTTATCGAAAAGCGACAGTGCTGAATTTCCTATAATTGATATTCAAATAATACCATCTATGTTGGTTCTGGCTAACGATATGTGGTTTATTAACGATTGCAGTTTTAAAATTGACAGCTCATTTATTAAGATCAACAAGTTTACACTTAATAACAATCAGCAATATATTTATGCCAATGGTTTAATATCCGAAAACCCCAACGACAGCCTGCAGCTTATTTTTAACGATATTATGTTGGCAAACATTAATTTGTTTATTGCAGAAAGCGGAATTGAATTAAAAGGCATTTTAAATGGCGATGCAAAGCTTTCCGACTTTTATAATAATCCAATGGCAATTGCACAAATAGATATTAATAAGCTTTCGATTAATAAGCAATTGCTTGGTAATATGTTTGTAAGCAGCAAGTGGAACAACAATGCCAACAAAGTAAATATGAACGCTTATGTTATGCGTGGTAAACTAAAAACCATTGATATTAACGGAGGTTATTATACAAAAGCCGATATTCTTGATTTTAAATTATCCTTAAATAAGTTTAAATTAAATATTCTTGACCCCTTTGTTGAGGGTATTTTAACACAGGTAAAAGGTATTGCAGGGGGCGAAGTTTTTGTTAGCGGTAAATCCGATAATCCGATACTAAACGGAAAAATATCGCTGCAAAAAACATCATTTACTATAGATTATTTGCAAACCCGGTACAATTTAACCGATTATATTTTTATATCGGAAGACAAAATAAGTTTTGAATTGGTTAAAATGTACGATAGGTATGGCAACCAGGCAATGTTAAACGGAAATATTACTCATAATAACTTTAAGGATATAAAATTTAATGCCGATATGAATATCGATAAGTTTCTTGTTTTAGATACAAAGGAAAAAGACAATGAGCTTTTTTACGGCAAGGCTTTTATGAGCGGACTTATTAATATCGATGGAAATAAAGATAACATTAACATGAAAATTGCAGCCAAAACCGAGAAATATTATCATAAGTTTGAAAAGCGTACGGAATACACAAAGTTTTATATACCACTGTTTACGGGCGAAGACATATCGGAAAACGATTTTATAACATTTGTTAATACCAAAAAAGATACAACGGCAGAAAAAAAATACGAGGTTGACCTTTCGGGGATAAAACTTAATTTCGATCTGGAGGTTACACCCGATGCCGAAGTACAAATAATTTTCGATTCAAAGGTTGGTGATGTGGTTAAAGCAAAAGGGAACGCAAATCTTAATATGGAAATCAACACATTGGGAAATTTTTCTATGAGCGGCGAATATGTTATTGAGGAAGGCGATTATTTATTTACCCTACAAAACGTAATTAACAAAAAGTTTGATGTTGAAAAAGGCGGATATGTTAAGTGGAACGGCAGTCCTTATAATGCCTATATGGATATAAATGCAATTTACCGATTAAAAACATCCTTATACGACTTAACTCTTGATACCAGCTATATGGGACGAGTGCCGGTTGAGTGTCATTTACGAATGACCGATAATCTGTTAACTCCTGATATTAATTTTAACATAATAATTCCTTCGGGTGGCGACGAGGCAACCGGAATACTAAGCAAAATGTCTGATGAAGAGATTAATAAGCAAATATTATCGCTGTTGGTGTTAAACAGGTTTTATACGCCTCCATCTTTAAGAGATGTAAATCCCTCAGCAGATTATAAAAACGCAAATCCCGTGGGCGTTACCTCAAGCGAATTGCTTTCAAATCAGTTAAGCCACTGGTTATCGCAAATTAGCAACGATTTTGATATAGGTGTTAACTACCACCCTGGCGACGAGCTTACCAAAGACGAGATGGAAGTTGCTCTTTCTACCCAATTGCTAAACGACAGGGTAAGTATTAACGGCAATGTAGGCGTTGGTGGTGAATACGCCTCATCAAGCAATATTGTGGGCGACTTTAATGTAGATGTTAAGATTAACAAAAGCGGTAAATTAAAAATTAAAGGCTACAGCAAGGCAAATCATAATTTGGTTTACGAAGAATCGCCACATACACAAGGCGTAGGTTTGTTTTACAAAGAAGAATTTAATTCATGGGGACAGTTAATGAGAAGATACTTTAGGGGGAAAGCTAAGGAATAGTTGTTTTCAACACACAAGGTAATATGCTACATGCTAAACTTTTCAAAAGTTTGGAACTTTTGAAAAGTTGGAAGATAATAAAGAGCTGTAACAAGCCAATGGATTCCGTTAACAAGCAAACAGATTCCGCTTATAAGCAAACAGATGACCCTAACAAGCCAATAGACTTCGCTTATAAGCCAATGGATTCACTTATTAAGCAAACTGATTCCCATTATAAGCAAACAGATTACAATAAGGGGGAAACTGATGACGGTAACAAGCCATTAGATGAACCTAAGGGGGTGCCAGACTGCCGTAGTGTCATGCCACAGCTCGGTTTTATGGCAACAGACTTCGGTTTTACGGCAACTGACTCCGGTAATACGCCATTAGACTTCGGTTTTATTGCAACTGACTCCGGTAATACGCCATTAGACTCCGGTTTTGTTGCAACTGACTTCGGTATTACGCAAACTGATGTAAGTATTACGCAAACTGATTTAAGTATTATGGCAATAATATAAATTACAGTCCTTTCAATTTGCTTGTTTATTAGGCTTCTATCTGTTTTTTGACAGAATGGCAAACCCTCTTGACAGCTTGGACAATATTTAAAAGAAAGAAAGTTTTGATAACGGAAATATGAATTTGGAAATAATAAATAAATAATTAGATATGGAATTTATTTTTTGGTATATTTGGGGATTAATGTTATTAAAACATACTGAAAACAACAATTATTAATTTTATTTTAAAAATATATGGCAATAAATATCAAAGAATTTGACCTTAAACAAGGAACTGTACCAAAGAAAGCAAAAGTTGTATTAGCTCAAATTTCTGCACCAAGACCATTAGAAATTATTCCTGATAATGTTTTAGATTCGGTAGAAAAAGCTAAAAAAAATAACATAATTCAACATCAGACCGAACTAGTTAGAACTCAATTAGAGCGAGCTTTGTTTGAAAAGCCTAATTTTATTATTTTTCCAGAATTGTCGATTCCTTGGGAGATGCAGGAAGAATTGAAGGAATTTGCTGTGAAAAAAAAGGTTTATATTATTGGCGGATTATTTTACAGCCCAAATTTTGAAAATGCATGTGCCATATTTACACCAATAGAAGAGAATTCTATACCCCTACAATATAAACTAAATAGAGCACCTAAAGAAGACCAAAGAATAAAGGTCGGCAATCAAATAATTGTTTTTAAAAATAGCGGATTTGGTTCATTTGCTGCATTAATTTGTTATGATTTTACTAGTCTTAAAATAACGCATAATCTTAGAAAACATAATGTTAATATTATATTTCTACCAACATATAATTCAGCAGTGGAGCTGTTTGATAAAATTGGCAAAAGTGTTTGTTATACCCTATATAATTATATTGCTCTATGTAATGTTGCAGAATATGGAAATACAGCAGGTTACGGTCCTGTGCGCAGATATAAAAAAAATAAATTGCAAAATGAATGTGTCTTGGGTATGATTGCAGGTGTTGCGGATACGGTTTATCCAATTGAATTTGATGTCCCAGAACTTATTACTGCAATCCAAAAGTTTCGTGAAGGAAAAGAGGTTCCACTTGGTTTTATTACACCCCCTGCGGACATACGTACACCAGATGCAATTTTAAGTCCTTACACCCCTCTTGAACCAGCGAGAGAAAATTTTGTTTGTCGCGATGAACAACAGATAGAATTTCGCAATTGTATTGAACAAGGTAGACATTTATTATTACTTGGTCCATCAGGTACTGGAAAAACTAGTCTTATTTATAAGTTAAGAAAATCAGTTGCAGCAGGAATTACAACTGGATTTATTGAGGTTTTTGATAATGAAAAAACATTCGACTTCTTCAGAAGATTAGCACTCGAAATTAGCATACAGGCACAAACAAGTATTAGTGACAACAATTTTTCTGGCAAGTTGCAAGAAATTTTGGATGATATAAAAAGAACAAAAGAAAAGATTGATAATCTCGGATATGAAAATGTTTTTCAAGCATTCTTCGATTATTTCCATGTATTAGCAAGCAATCTTTTTGCACAATTAAAAGGACAACAAATTGTAATTTTTATTGACCAAGCTGAAAGGCTAGCTTGGATGGAAGAAAAAGCAGAAAATCAATCTTATGCAATACGGTTATTGATAAGAATAATGAAAGATTTTCAACAACTAGATTCTCCAGTATATTTGGCAATAGCAATTCGCCAGCATGATTATGATCCATTAATTGCATTATCAAATGAACACTTACCCGCTGCGATAATATCAATAAGAAAATTTGACCAACAAGAAGTAGAACGAGCAATAAAAGATCCTTTACCATTAAATATTTCAATAAAAGATAAAGTAATTAAACGTATAGATGATATAAGCGACGGGATACCGTTTTTTGTACAGTTATTGGCAGATTTTGCTTTTAAAAACTTGCGAGGTCGTACAGTTATTGGTATAGGTATTTTTGAAGAGCTAGGTTTGGAGAATCAAGAGGATTTATACCCATTAATTATGAATAGTGTTAGCAATAATGAAAGAGGAATCATAGAGGCAATTGCTATTGAAAGAGGTTATACAATTGACATTGAAACTATAATAACAAGACTTGGAATAGAACAGAATGAAATTAGGGTTACTATTGATCACTTATTAAGTAAAAATATAATTGAAGAACTTGAAACTAATCGTTTTCGTTTTCTGCATGATCGTTTTAAATCATTTATCCAATTAGAATGGTTAGCAACACAGAGAAGCAATATAGAAAAGTTGCAAATTGAAACAGAAACAATAATTCAATTGTTAAATGCTGCTCCCAATGATGAAATTATAGCTGGTTTTAATTATTCTCAAACTTCGTTTACATGTTTTAAAATAATATTTTTTAATGATTCACAAACAATTATTCGATTATTTGATAATTTACTTAGAATGCCTATCAGAAATTATGCTAGATTATTTGAGGAAATAATTAAAGTTATATATAAAATCGATAATTATTTATTGGCTGAAGATTTACTGAAAAAAATGAGTAAGTATTTAGTCCAAAACCGTTTTTTTAGTGAACTAGCGAACACATATGTAATTCCCATTAAATTGGGTTTAAAAAATTTAAATAATAAAAATATTCGTCTTGCAATAAAATACAAAATAAAAGAAGCAGAGAATGATGTGAAAAATAAAAGCTTATATTCTGCAGCATATAATTTTTTTGATGCTGCAGAATGGTCAAAAGCAATTGGAGATAACAAACAAGAAAAAGAATTATTAACACAAGCAATAAAATACAAAATAAAAGAAGTAGAGAATGATGTGAAAAATAAAAGCTTATATTCTGTAGCAAATAATTTTTTTAAAACTGCAGAATGGTCAAAAGCAATTGGAGATAACAAACAAGAAAAAGAATTATTAACACAAGCAATAAAATACAAAATAAAAGAAGCAGAGAATGAAGTAAAAGAGAAAGAATTCGATGATGCAGCAGATAGTTTTTTTAAAGCTGCAGAATGGTCAAAAGCAATTGGAAATAACAAACAAGAAAAAGAATTATCAACACATGCAATAAAATACAAAATAAAAGAAGCAGAGAATGATGTGAAAGAGAAAGAATTCGATGATGCAGCAGATAGTTTTTTTAAAGCTGCAGAATGGTCAAAAGCAATTGGAAATAACAAACAAGAAAAAGAATTATCAACACATGCAATAAAATACAAAATAAAAGAAGCAGAGAATGATGTGAAAGAGAAAGAATTCGATGATGCAGCAGATAAATTTTTTGAAGCTACAGAATGGTCAAAAGCAATTGGAGATAACAAACAAGAAAAAGAATTATTAACACAAGCAATAAAATACAAAATAAAAGAAGCAGAAAATGATGTAAAAGAGAAAGGATTCGATGATGCAGCAGATAGTTTTTTTAAAGCTGCAGAATGGTCAAAAGAAATTGGAGATAACAAACAAGAAAAAGAATTATTAACACAAGCAATAAAATACAAAATAAAAGAGGCTAACGATGATGTAAAAGCCGAAAACTGGCATAAAGGAATAATTAAGTTTACTAAGGCTGCCGAATGGTCGGAGAATATTGAAGATAATGTAAATATGGAAAAATATTTTGAAAAAGCAAAAGAGATAACTGATAAAATAAAAAATGAATATAATTATTTAACGAAATTGCTATTAACATATGGTCTTGGTAAAGCTATTAAATCTATTTCGACATATTGCATTAAAAAATTTCCTGAAAAGTCAGAAGAATATAAAAATATGGCTATGATTATTGATAGCTCTTGGGAATTTATGGAAAACTATACACGTAGTAGTAAACGAAATTCTTTTAGACGTAAAGCTCGGTATTATGGATAGCTATAGGGACTGAGCTACCTCAATGACGCAGATTTGCAATCGTGTCCCCCGCTGCCGCAGAATCCTTTCTGGTGGTTAAAAAGCCCCCGCTTTTTGGCAATTCAATAAAAAGGCTGTATTTTTATGGGAGAGAAATAAATAATATTAAAAACTAAAGATTGTGAAGGATTTAATAATAATACTCTTTTTCATTTTTTCAGTTTCTTTTGTTAATGCACAGGGTGGAGCTATTATGCCTCGTTCAAATAGAGGCAATTGGTGTGAGAACCAGAAAGTAGGTTGTACATGTCATAATGGTGTAGATTTTTGGAGAATGATTATAGATAAAGATTTTATTAAACATCATCCAAGAATAACTAAGATAATAGACACAAATAATTATAAAGGCTTTACTCTAGATACGATATTTAACTATTTCTATGGTAATAATAGAATTAGGGTTCATCCTGATAGTATTATTAAGTATTTTGATAATAAATCCAGAAAAGAACTCTTTTCTGAATTACTAGAATACGTAACAAATGATTCTGCTAAAATTATTGAATTAAATGTTCCAAGAAGAGATAGACCCATTACAGCTTGGGGTTTGACCCCATTATATCAGAAATTAATTGTATTATCAAAATACATAAAAAATGATACCACTTTACATTTTTTAAAAGAAGTTGTATATAAATCAAAAGATAATGGTTTAGTGTCAAATGCTGCCTTAGTTTTAATAGAGCGCAACGAAAAAGAACTTGCCTTCAATACTTTAAAAAAATTGTGGTACCAAAAGAATGATGAAAGCTATAATTATAGGTGTCATGAAGGTTTTAAAGCACTAAATAATAGTGATGGAATTAGTTTTTTAAAATTTGCTGCATTAGATTCAATTGTTTGTGTAAGTTTTGATGCATGTGTAAAATTAATTGAATTAGGTTATAAAGATTATTCAAAGCCTATAATAGAAAAGCATTTAAACGGCAAATATAGGCTTATCAGTATTTATTTATTGTTGAAACATTATTATAGTCCTGACACTGTTTCAATGATAACAGATTTCTTAATCAAGTCTGAAGATGAAAAACTAAAATATTGCGGGGGCTTGTTATTAAAAAAATATAGATTAAACATTCCTGATTACTTTTAAATAAATGAAACTTTTCTAATAAGCCTTTACAGGCAAAAACTTCTTAAATAAAGAAAGGGGCAAATAATATAAAACCCTGCTCCCGCAAGCTTTGTAGCGTGTAGATTTAACAAAAGCTACAAACAAACAAACAAGCAATATTAAAACATCACATTAAACACAATTCAATTAAATATACATTTATTTATACTTTCACACAATAAAACATACAACATGCCGTTTTATGTTTAATTAAAGTTTCGAAAATCGAAACAAGTATTCATTAAAATTTATAAATTATGTTAAGTACTAATAGAGCATACATGAAAATGATTTTAGCATTAATCAGTTTCTTTACAAGGTATGCAGAAAAAATACAGGATAATGCAATAATTCAAAACACTTTAAAGCTTATTAACGAAAAAGTTAAGCTAATAGCACATTTTCGTGAAATACAAAAGAAAGATACATCGGGCTTGGCAAGAGATAAGCAAAAAAGTAAAAAACAACTTGCCGAGATTATATTTCTGGTGAGTGGTGCAATTCGCACCTACGCCTACGATACAAGTAATACACTAATGTATAATGCAGTAAAACAGCCTGTATCAAAGATAGCCGCTATGGGCGATACTGTTTTGCTTGTTTACACCGAAAATGTAAAAAAGATAGCTGTAAAAAACTTTAAAGAATTAGAAGCTTACGGTCTTACACAAGAAAATATGGATAAGTTTGATGCAGACAGCTACGATTTTTTGCACCGCATGACAAGACCAAGAGAAGCAATAGCCGAAAAATCTACAGCTACCATAAAAATTAAGGAAACAATAAGAGAACTCCGCAATTTAGTAGTAGGCAACTTAGATAATGCTATGGTAAACTACATAAACTCCGACAGTGTATTTTATGAGGAGTATGAACAAATTCGCGAAATAGTAGACCCTGCTACCCGCCATTTAGATGTTTATGGTTATGCAATGGACGAAGAAACCCGATTGGCATTAAAAAATGTAGCAGTAACAATAATAAGAGCTAAAGCCTCTGCCAACATAGAAGTTCCTGTACAAAAACTAACAACAGAAAAAGGCTACTACAGGTTTAAAGGTCTTGAGCCGGAAAAATATATTATTACATTTAGCTTACATAATTACGATACCTTTGAAAAAGAAATTGTATTGTATCCGGGTCAATCTTTGAAATTGGATGTGGCGCTGAGAAAGACGGAATGACCCCCTAAATCCCCCTATAGGGGGACTTCTCCTCCCCTTTAGGGGAGGCTGGGAGGGGTCAAACAGAAATCAAGAAGGGAAGGAAACTTCCCTTTTTTTGTGCAATAATAATATTAAATACAATAAATATTAATGCTTCTCGTTTACTAAGCTAAATCATTGAAAAAACCCTTCTAAAATAAAAACATTTGATTAAAAGCTACTCTTTATAATTTTATAAGTACTTTTATTATTAACTAAAACTTTTAATCAAATGAAAATTACAGCTTTTTTGTTATTTGCTTTTATTAGCATCACATTATTATCACAAACTACTACTACTTCTGTTTTATCATCTGGCGATTGGTATAAAATATCAGTTAAGCAAACAGGGGTTTACAAACTAACTTATACCGATCTTGTTAATCTGGGTATTAATGTATCAGTTATTGACCCAAGAAACATTAGTATTTATGGAAACGGAGCAGGAATGTTGTCAGAAGACAATGCCGATTTCAGATATGATGACTTAATTGAAAATGCTATACAGCTTGTAGGAGAAGAAGATGGTGTATTTAATACTAATGATTATATTTTATTTTATGCACAGGAACCAACTACTTGGGAATATGATAGTCTTAATAATTATTTTGCACATAGTATTAATTTGTATGATGATAATACTTATTATTTTCTTACAATTGGTTCAGCTCAGGGCAAAAGAATAATGCAACAAAATTCTACAACTCTGCCAATATCGCATTATGTCAATACTTTTGACGATTATCTGCATCATGAGTTTGAAAATGCAAATCTTATTAAATCAGGAAAACAATGGTATGGAGAAGAATTTGATGATACACTTTCAAGAGACTTTAGTTTCTTATTTCCAAATATTGATCTTACACATCAGGTGACATTAAATACAAATGTTGCAGCCCGATCTAATGATATAAGTAATTTTTCATTTTACTATAATGCTCAGAATATATTAAATATAGCTGTGGCCTCTGTTGTAATTTATAATTATACTGGAGAATATGCTAAATTAAATTCAGGCAATTATAGCTTTATTGCAAATAATGAAACCATTACATTACAAATAGATTATGATAAACCTATCTCTAGTTCTATAGGCTGGTTAGATAATATTAATATTAATGCCAGAAGAAAATTAACAATGTATGGCAATCAACTTAATTTTAGAGATGTTGAGAGTATTGGTGTTGGAAATGTTTCAGAGTTTAAGCTTGGCAATGCTACAAATGTTTTGAAAATATGGGATGTAACAGATATCTTTAATATTGCTAATCAGGAATATCTTTTAAATAATGATACTATCACTTATAGTTTGATTACAGATAGTATTAGAGAATTTATTGCATTCGATTCTACAGCATGTTTAACACCAATAAGTATTACAAACATTAATAATCAGAATTTACATGCTTTAGATTTCTGCGATTTAATTATTGTAAGCGACCCATTATTTATTATCGAAGCAAATAATCTGGCTAATCATCATATTTCACATGATGGTATGGTGGTACATAGTGTAACCACAGACCAAATTTACAATGAATTCTCTTCTGGCAAACAAGATGTTTCTGCAATTAGAGATTTTGTAAAGATGTTTTATGATAGAGCCACTACTGAAGATGAAAAACCAAAGTATTTATTAATGTTTGGTGATGCATCTTACGATTATAAAGACATACTTGCTAACAATACTAATTATGTGCCAATATTTCAATCAGAACAATCTTTAAAACCAACAAGTTCTTTTTGTACAGATGATTTTTTTGGATTATTAGATAGTAGCGAAAGTGTTTATTCAGGTGCATTAGAAATTGGTATTGGTAGATTGCCTGTAAAAAATCAAGCAGAAGCTCAGAATTTAGTTAGTAAGATTATTAATTATGCTACTAATCCTGCAACACTTGGAAATTGGCGTAGCGAATTATGTTTTGTAGGTGATGATGAGGATGGTAATCAGCATATGTCTCAGGCTAATCTACTTGCAATAAATGTAGAAACTAACGATGCTTGTTACAACCTTAATAAAATATATCTGGATAATTATATACAAGTTTATGATACCTCAGGTGCATATTATCCCGATGCTCGCGATTCACTTATTGCACAATTCAACGATGGCGCATTAATTATAAATTACACAGGACATGGTAATGAAATAAAATTAGCACAAGAATCAATATTTCTAATTGATGATATTCAAAACATAAATAATGCAAATAATTTGCCTTTAATATATTGTGCAACTGTAGAATTTAACAGATATGATAACCCTGAGCTTGTTTCATTTGGCGAGAAAATAGTTTTGGAAAATAATGATGGATGCATTGGGAGTATCTCTTCTGCAAGATTGTGTTACTCTAGTCAAAATTTTAATTTAAATAATGCATTTTATGACTCTGCTTTTGTTAGAAATTTAAATGAAGAGTATTATAAACTTGGTGATTTATTAAGATTTGCTAAAAATAATGCTGGCTCTGGTATTAATAAAAGATTGTTTTCTTTAATAGGTGATCCTGCACTAACATTAAATTATCCTGAACATATTATTACTCCCGATCATATTAATGGTGTAAATATTGCATCTTTTAACGATACAATTATGCCCGGAAGTAATGTTAATATTAGTGGATATATTGAAGATATTCAGGGAAACACTCTTAACGGATTTAATGGCAACATTTATTACAAACTTTATAATTCAATTATTGCAGATACTACATTAAGTAATGATGGTTTATCTCCATTTATTTTTGAATCTCAAGAAGAGGTTTTAATATCTGGCTTTTCGTATGTAGTAAATGGCACATTTAGCTTTGATTTTATTATGCCAACTGTATTAAACTCTAATTTCGATTTTGGCAAACTAAGTCTTTATGCTGCTTCATCTAGCGAAGATGCAAAAGGGTGTTATTGTGATTTCCCAATGGGTTATGGAATAAGTAATATTGAAGATCCTTTATTCTCAGATTACTTAAATATATACCCAACTATTACATCTGATTATGTTAACCTCGAATTTTCAAATAGCTTTAAAACAATCAAAGTGAATGTATATAGTATAAGTGGAACTTTAATGGATGAATTTCAAATAAAAAATATTGAGAGTGGTACTAAACAACAATTAGATTTAAGTAACTATTCAAAAGGAATGTATTTATTACAGATTTCTAATAATCAACTTCTATTAAACAAGAAGATAATAAAAAATTAAATTTCAATTTAAAATACAAAAAAAGGGAAGGAATGCTTCTCTTTTTTTTGTGCAGTAATATTGAACCCACTACGGAATTCTTTTTTCATTAGATTCTTTTTGCTACAAATATTTTATCCCTAAGGGGATAAGAAAATTCGTAATACATTGTATCGTAGACACATAATATTTGCAGCAAAAGCGTAAAACGCAGGAATAGTGTGCCTTTAGGTACACAATAAAAATTTAACTGAACAGTAGTGATTTATTATTTAAAATATTGCAAAAAATTTGCTTTGTAATTAGGAGAGATATCAATTTCTGTTTCATTGTTTAATATTACATATCCCCCCAGGCTTTTATGATAAGATTTTATACAACGAATATTTATAACATGTGATTTATGTACACGCAAAAAAGGGAAGGGAAGTATCTCTGCATAATGTTTTAAAAAACGACATGCCATTTTCTTGCTCCCGTCTTTTAGGTGAATATCAGTAAAGTTTCCGTTTCCTTGCAAACGAATAATTTCTTCCATTTTTATTACCTCAAATCCCTCCATAGTAGGCAGAATTATCTGACGTTTTTCAATTTGTTGCTCTCTAAAATTATTTACTACAACTGAGTTTCTGTCAAATATCTCTTTGTTTGTAACATGTTGTTGTACTTTATTTACTGCTACTATTAGTTCTTCAATGCTTATTGGTTTCAGTAAATAATAAGCAGCACTCTGATTAAGTGCTTTAAGTGAATATTCCGAAAAAGCTGTAACAAAAATGGTCTCGAAATAAAGATCTTTGCAAGAATCGAGTATATCAAAAGCGTTACCAAAAGGTAGTTCTACATCTAGAAAAACAAGCTGAGGTTTCATTTCGTTAAGTACTTCTACAGCTTGTCGTGCATCTTTAGCTTCGCCTACTACTTCTATTTGCGGGCAATATTTGCCAAGGTATGATTTCAAAACTTCTCGTGCCGATGTTTCGTCTTCTACTATTACACTTTTTATTTTCATGTTTACCATTCTATATTAACAATTACTCCGCTTTCACTTCCCGTTTTTTCTTTTATTTCAAAACGAATATCAGCTTTGTAAATATTATTTAACAAACGTATTCTTTCATGTACGTTTTTCTGTCCTCTGGATTTGTGAAGGTTCTGGTTTTTGGTTTTAATTTTTTTACTTTCTTCCAAACCAATTCCATTATCTTCTATGCTAACTCGCATTCTATCTCCTTCTTTAAAAAACTTTATTCCTAACATGCCTTTTGTTTGTTTATAGCGCAATCCGTGCCATATAGCATTTTCGATGTTTGGCTGAAGAATCATATTAGGAATCATTTCCGAATCTTTGTCAATAGCCTTATCAATTTCTATGCTGTATTCAAACTTATCGGCAAAACGCAGTTTTTCTAACTCAAGGTATTTAGTTAGATTTTCTATCTCTATACTTAATGTTATATAATCTTTGTTTGAGTTTTCCATCATATTTCTCATAAGCATCGAATATGATGTTAAATATTTATTAGCTTCCAATTCGTTATTTTCTGCTATAAACTGATTCATGCTGTTTAAACTATTAAATATAAAATGCGGATTCATCTCTCGTCGCAATGATTGTAATGCAATACGCTTATTCCTTTTTTTAATAGAATGCCATGCTTTTACAATTAATAGTAATAGAATTAAAAGCAACAATACAGAGCCAAACAACACATAATTGTATTTATTTTTTCTGCTTATAAGCTCATCTTTTAGAGTTTGTTCTTTTTCAAGCAGTGAAATTTTCCCTTCGTTTATCAAAAATATACTTTTATCAATAAGGCTACTGTCGTTAGAAATTAAAGTTTCCAAATGGTCTACAAAATCTTTATATAGGTTCAAAACTTTGGTGTTTTCCTTATTCTTCTCATAATACTGGGCAAGAGATAGCAGACTTGTTTTTGCTTCTTTTATATTTCCATACTCAACAGAGAGCATATATGCATCTTGCAATATACTTAGCCCCTCCACTACACTGTTTGTATTAAAATAAAAGCTCGACAAATTTCGCATTTGTTGCACCTGTGTTTCTACATCAGCATTTCTTTGCGATTGCTCTACTACTTCTTTCTGAATATCTATGGCTTTATCTAGCATATCTGTTTCTGCCATCAAATTGGCCATATTGCTTTTTATCTCAATAGAACTTTCGCTTGTGTTATTTGCTACAATCAGGGCTTGCTTATAATTTTCTAATGCTTGGTCGTTTTGATTTAAGACCTGATTTGTAGTAGCCAATTGTGTTAAATTTTCTATTTTCTCAGAGTTATTATCAGTAGTATTCAGAAGTTCTACATTCTTATTGCGATATCCTTGTTCTATCTCCGGTGACGATTTATATTTAACACGCTCGGCATCGTTAAAATTGATTTGTCTTTCAACTTTATCTTTCGATAACTCGCCTGCTTTTTTGTAATTCTTAGATGAGAGTTCATCCTTTTTCAGTAATTCCTGAATTTTTGCCAGTTCTCTGTAGTATACTGCCAATCTTTTAGACCTTTTATTTCCTTTTTCTACACTAATAGCTTTATCCATATATAGCTCGGCTTTTATATAATCGCCAATTTTATATAATTCTTTAGCTAAAGAATAGTAATTGTCTGCTATTTCTTCATTGTTTTTATTATCACTTATTGATTTAATCAACTTTGAAGAAACAATATTTAGTTTGTTGGTATTATTTATAGTGCTTAATGTATCCATGTTTAAAGCCGACTGCGATAGACTTATAGTATAAGACAGAATAACACCACAAAACAGAAGAAATACCTTTTTAAACATCATTTGCGAATTTTATATCAAAGTAAAAGATTTTTTAGCAATTATACTACTTGTTTTACCAAGTCAAAAGCCTATTACACCCATTTGTGTTAAAATACAAGCATTTATGATAGTATGTTTGTCTCGAATTTTAAAATTATATATGATATGAAAACTTTGATAATTATTTCAGCAATTGTTTCCGCACTTTCATTTTTTGGATGTAATAGTGGAACAGCACAACCTACACAACCTAATGCAACAGGTAATACTAGCGACACAAAAATACAGGTTGCTATTTTGCTTGATGCTTCTAATAGTATGGATGGATTGATAGAACAAGCCAAATCCAGATTATGGAACATTGTTAATACTCTAACAACATTAAAATTTGAAGGAAAAACACCGGGTATTCAGATAGCCATATATATGTATGGCAACGATGGTTTGTCGGCTAGCGACAATTATATCAAACAAGTTACACCTTTTACAAGCGATCTTGACCTAATATCTGAGAAACTTTTTGCTATCACAACCAATGGAGGTTCGGAATATTGTGGGGCCGTAATAGAGCAGGCAGTTAGAAAACTAGATTGGGGTAGTGAAAAAAGTAATATGAAACTTGTATATATTGCAGGCAACGAGCCATTCAACCAGGGCAGCATTAGCTACAAAGAAGCTGTTGGAGAAGCATTAAAAAAAGATATCTATATCAATACAATTCACTGTGGCGATTGTTCTACAGGAATAAGAGAATTTTGGAAAGATGGTGCAGAAAGAGGCAAAGGAAAATACTTCTGCATTAACTCAAACGAAAAAATAATGTATGTATTAACACCTTATGATGACCAAATAAACACATACAATGATAAGCTGAATAAAACATATATCTACTATGGTACTAAAGGATATTCAAGTTATTCAAATCAGAGTACTCAGGATTACAATGCCAAAACTATTTCAGTTGCAAATTGTACTGAAAGAGTTGTTACAAAATCAAACAAGGTTTATAATAATATGTCTTGGGATTTAGTAGATAAAATTGCAGCTGATTCCACCTATATCAAAAACCTTGATAAGAAATCATTGCCTAAAGAATATCAAGATCTGACAACTGCTCAGATAGAAGAGGAAATTAAACAGAAATCTAGTGAAAGAGCTAAAATTCAAAAAGAGATATCATTGCTTGCTAAAAAACGTCAGGAATATATTAATGAGCAGTCAAAACTAAGCAATACTGAAGACGATTTAGGAAAAGCCGTTAATTCATCTATTCTCGAATTTGCAAAAATAAAAGGATACCAAATTGATTAAACACAAATGAATTTCAATATTATTTAAAAACTTAAAACACATTAGAAATGAAAAACATACTTTTTATAATCGCAATCACTCTTTGTCTTAATAATATTATATATAGCCAGTCTGCAGGGAATGTAATTTATAATAACCCATATGTAATAAGTCCGAAAAGAGTAAATATAAGCATGAGCAAAGCTTATGGTAGTACCTCAGAACTTAGTGCAGAAGTATTAATGAATATTCCTGCAAGTAGTTATTCTGTAATCTTTAGTGTTACCCAGAATGGAACAACAGCAGGACAAGCTGATTCGCTAATGAATTTTAGAATTAATACTGTTGAGAGAGAATTGGCACAATTTGGGATAAGAAAAAGTGATATTCATATAGATATTATTTCATTTGTTCCATCTTTTTCATTAATTCTCGAAGGAAAAAAATTTAGTAAAACAGCAAACGAAATACCCATTGGGTTTCAATTAAAAAAGAATATTCATATTCTAATTTACGACTATGATTTGTTGGCCGAATTAACATCAATAATGGCAAAAGCAGAGATATATGATATTGTTAAAGTTGATTACAATTTAGACGATCTTAAATTTTATTTCGATACTATAAGAAGAACTGCCATAGACATTATAAAATCAAAAGAAAAAGACTACAAAAGAATGGGGTTGAAGTTAGATATTATAAACATGTATGATGGTTTTAATGCTACTTATCCATTAGAAAGATATGCAAGCTATACAGCATATTACACAGGTAGCTCTATAGAAGAAATTAGAGTAGCCAAGAGAAAGAAAGCAAAAGCAGTAAAAAACGCATATATTACAGGCAAGAATGCAAGAGTAACTATAAATATAAACAATAAAGATGAGGAAGATGACACAGAGTTTATTGTTAAATATTCTGAAAAAAACAAGACGATATATTATAATAAAATTGCATTCAATCAATTTGATGTGGTCTTAAATGCAGATTTCACAGAGCCGCGTATTCAAATAGTTTATTCTTTAAAAGCGCAATACAATGTTGGAAATCTGGAGCAACATGACGAAAGAAAAAGAAAAATAAAAGAAAGTGAAGAATATGGTGGTAAAAGAAGAAGAAAAAGGATATAATAAACAACAATCAACTTTACGAAAGTTTTAAACTTTCGTAAAGTTTCAGAAAACAAAAGCAAAAAAATAGCAATACATTCCTGACGTAATGTAGCAGAGTTCAGTAAATGTAAATTCGACGAAGTCAAATGCTAAGCATTCGACGAAACCAATCTTTCGTGTGGTTTTATAAATTCCATTGTAAATAAAAAGTAGTTTTTAAACTACTAATACCGATTGCACTTTCAATATAGTCCAATTTCGACAAAAGTTTTATTGAACTATTTTCAATCTATTCTTTTGTTCTTGAAAACTTTATTTGTATTTTTAAAGTTTTTAAAGAGCTTCCAGATGGGTGTGCTCTGCTCATGCTGGGCACCACAATGTATAAAAATCTTAAAACGCATTTTATACTAAACATTGGCATGCATTAACAGCGATAGTGCATTAGCTTTGAACCTTTATTATATATCATCCCACAAGGTTTCTTTTAAATATTTTAGAATGGGATTAAAAAATTTGAATAATGCAATTTGAAGATCTAGAAATTATTGAGCCTATTTTAAAGGCACTAAAAGAAGAAAAATATTCTGTGCCTACATCGATACAGGAAAAAGCAATTCCTCTCATAATAAATAGAAATGATGTGTTGGGTAGTGCTCAAACCGGGACAGGTAAAACGGCTGCTTTTGCTATTCCAATCCTGCAGCACCTCTTTCTTGATCGTCAACGGAATAACAGTCCACGCAAAATTAATGCACTCATCATAACTCCTACGCGCGAATTAGCGATTCAAATTGCAGAGAGTTTTTCGACCTATGGGAAATTTACAGGAATAAAAAATACCGTCATTTTTGGAGGCGT
>CAYTAU010000035.1:0-39837 GCA_964435855.1 uncultured Bacteroidales bacterium
TCGCCTATGGTAAACGAAAAACTAAAATGTGTCTGTCCTAAAATGGATAGGTACGAAATTCTTTTTTATTTCCTTTTAATTTTTCTAACCTATTTGATGGAGGAATTCTTAAATCAACCACGTTTTGTGAGTTATTTAACATTCTTAATTTCCTGCGTCCAATTTGTTGTATTTCAAGAGGTAATTTTTTAACTCTTTCTCCTTGCCAAATTTTCTCTGTTATTTTTGAACCAAATGAAACAATCATACAAACCTTTTAAGTTACTAACGTCAAAAGTAGGTAAATGTTTCAAATTATGCAAATTTTTATTGTCAATTTATTAAAATATTGAAAAAGTGTTATTCTATAAGTAATATCAGAGAGTTTTCTTTTTGGAGATAACAGAGAACGAAATATTAGAAAAACATCTGTTACGGCTTTAAATATGCTGCGTAAGCTTATTGTTAGTGAGATGGAAAAAAATAGGATAAATTAGTGAGGTGGCTATTGTTTTTCGTCGTTAAGTGTTGACATTATTTGGATTTTTCATTCTCAATTTTCTTAATTATTTTTTCAAAGTCTCCTTCTCCAATTTTTTTTTGTCGCCTTTCTTTGAATTTTTCATATTTTTGTTCAGCATTTTCTTTTGCCATTTCGTGCGAAATACTTCCTGCATTATTTAAAATTTCACGATCGTTTAAGGTTAAAAACCCATTTAATTTTTCAATCCAATCTTTCATATACATTGGTATTCTTCGCATTGCTTGTCCTTGTGCAAAAATTAAATATTGTTCAACTAAATTGTTTAATGCTGTTAGTTCTTCTCTGTTTAGATAATTTTTAGCAATAGAAACATCGGTTTTTCTAATTTTATCACCCCTCCAATTGGTCAAACCCATATTTTCTTTTGAGCTGTCGGCTCTTTGTGTAATAATTTCTGATGCTGATTTTCCTGTTATAGCCCAATGTAATTTATTTTGTACAGTTTTAAAAAAATCAATACTAACTTCTAATGTTGGGTCGTAATCTACACTTATAGCGTATATGTCTGTGATTTTTCGGTAAAAACGTTTTTCCGAAGTACGAATATCTTGTATTCGTTGTAAAAGTTCTTCGAAATAATCAAAAGGCAAATTGGGATTTTTTAACCGTTCATCGTCTAATAAAAACCCTTTTACAATATATTCTTTAAGGTGCTGAGTTGCCCATTGGCGAAATTTTGTAGCCAAATGCGACTTAATACGATAGCCAACAGAAATAATAGCATCTAAATTGTAAAATTTTTGTTTTCGCTTTACCTCTCTGTTACCTTCTTTTTGAACTTGTAAGAAATCCTTACAAGTTGCTTTTTCTTCTAATTCACCTTCTTTAAAAATATTTTTTAAATGGATAGTAATATTTTGAGAACTTGTTTGAAAAAGTTCTGACATCAATTTTTGTGTAAGCCAAACTGTTTCGTCCTGAAAACGGACATCTAACTTTGTTTCTCCGTTTTCGGTTTGATATATTAGTATTTGCGATTTATTCTCTTGCATATATATTTATTAAATCATCATTCAAAAATACTAATTATTTTCAATTGGTTGGAAAAATTACATTTTACTTAATTTTGATTTCGTATATTTTTTTTGTTTATTTTATAATTGTACCGTTTGGAATTGCAGTTTGCTCTAGTAATAAAGTAATATCAGAGAGTTTTCTTTTTGAAGATAACAGAGAACGAAATATTAGAAAAACATCAGTTACGGCTTTAAATATGCTGCGTAAGCTTATTGTTCTGGAGATATAAACATAATAGAGAGCTATTATCATTTATTTTTTGTTGGTAATATATCTTCAGGGTTAAGTTCTATTACTTCTCCATTTCGGGAAATTATTACCGGACTATTTTTCTGTTTTTTAAATTCAAGCATTTTTCTGTAAGCTTCTTCTAGTCCTTTAGCTATTTTATTTTCTAATTCTTGCAGTTGTTCTTTAATTCCCATAATATTTTAGTTTTAAACTGTTCCATATTTTTTTATTGTTCAGAATGGTTTCACTTGCTGTTCCTTTAGCTATAAACTGAAATGTTTCTTCAGAATTATCCACTATAATCCATTTGTCAACTATTGGAATATACAATTGAAATAAATTTTTCAAGCCACTTTCATATCGTCTTTTTATAACATTTTCAGGAATATTGTGCCCTCCCTCTTTTACTCGTGTTTTTACACGTTTAATTGCTAACTCTTGAGAGTTAAGCCATAAAAATAAAAGAATTACTTCATAATTTTTTTCCTTTGCTTTTTGGACAAAGTCAACATAACTTTTTGTTGACAGCGTTGTTTCAAATGCAAATGTTTTTCTTTTTTCAAGAAGTTCTTTTATCCTCAGTAACATTATTTTTCCAGCTTGTATCCCCATGTTGTCAGGGTTAAAAGGTGAAATTCCACGAGCAATTTCATCTGCGTTTACAAATTCTTTGCAATCAAATATTTCAGGTAATATAGTGTAAGAAGCAGTCGTTTTTCCTGCTCCATTTGGTCCCGCTATTATGTATAGTCTTTTCATTTTTACAAAAATAGTCTTTTTGGAGATAACAGAGAACGAAATATTAGAAAAACATCAGTAACGGCTTTAAATATGCTGCGTAAGATTATTGTAGAGTAAATTAGTCGGGGCACGACTCGTAGTCGTACTCCGACTTTTATTATTTTTTTACTCCAAAATAACCTTCTCAACCGCCACACCTTTACTTGTAGTTACCTTTATAATATACATTCCTTTTGGCTCATGGCTTAAGTCAAGCTCTTTCAGACCTGACAGGTTTTCAAAACCTGTTAGGTGTTTTCCGGTAATATCAAAAATCTCAATACTCTCTATTCCTTCTGCCTCTACACTTATTTTGCCTGTGGTGGGGTTAGGAAATACATTAATATTCAAAGCTTCAAGAGTGTTGTGCTTAATATTAGTTATAACATCAACAAGTCCATAAAATCTATATACATATTGTGCTTTTGTTCCACAATCTACCTCTAAATAGACAAGATTACTTCCTGGAGTTACTATATTAGCTCCTACATCAAGTAAAATGGAATCACCATCTTGCCAAAAGATCCAGTTTAGAACAATCGAATCTACACTAATTGTAACATAATTATAGATTAATGCACTATCTACAGGCAGAGTATTATTAAAAATACATGTGTCAATTATGATATATAAGGTATCAACAAAATAATATGAACTATCATACGAACTACCTACAACAAAACTATCAATCGTAGTGCAGTTATTATTATCAGTAACAGTTAAAATGTATGTCTCCGGACATAAATCATATATATCATCATTAATATTTGAAGTATTCCATAAATACGTATAATTTGGTGTTCCTCCTGTAGTAGTTGTTTCGATACTTCCATTGCAAACTCCATTTGTTACATTTATTATAGAATCTGTGATTATTGTAATTGGAGCTGGTTCTGTTATATTAAAACTAGCTGTTGACGTAGTTGATATTCCATCAGTTACAGTTAAATCATATGTTCCGGCACATAATCCGCTTATATCTTCATTTGTATTTGTATATCCACTTGGTCCTATCCAGCTATATGTATATCCAGGTGTACCACCTGATACTGTGATACTAATATCTCCATTGCAATCTCCATTACATAGAACATTTGTAATAATAGCTTGTGAAATAAAAACAGCAGATCCACCAGAGCAATTGGTGCTAAAAGATGAAGCGGGATCAATATTTGTCCAGTTTGTTGCTGACCATATAGAATCATCAACCTCTATACATGTAAGATTAGGATTATTAATTGCATAGAAGCCTGAATTAAGAATATTTATATTATTCCCATTCTTAATACTTAATTCAGTTAAAAAATTATCGCTACAAACTAAGGTAACTAGATTTTGAGTACAATTATCAAGATTTAAAGAGGTTAACTGATTATGATCGCAATAAAGTGTATTTAAATAATCACTATCATCTAGGTATAATGATGAAATATTATTATTTGAACAAGTAAGAAAATACATTGGACTATTAGTTAAGTCTAAAACAGAAAGCCCACAATTATCACAATGCAAAGTTGAAAGATTAGTATTGCTACTTATATCCAAAACCGAGATGTTATTATTACCGCAATTAAATGCTGGAATATTAATAAAAGCCTCTAATCCTGTCATATCTGTAATGCTTTGATTTGCAACATAAATTGGATCTGTATAAGCTGCTGCTTCACTTACCTGAATTTCTGTATCCATATTGGTATTTATTGATGCATCAGCAACAAGTACGGCTTTAAAGTTAGCATCGGGTATATTTACTATTTGTGCATTTGCAATAAGAACAAATAATAGTGTTGCTGAAAGTAATAATAGTTTTTTCATATCATATAATTTTAAATTAATCAATAAACCGTTTATTTCCCAAAAGTAATAAAAAATTACCATAATTCAAACCTTCAAGGTTTCAAAAACCTTGAAGGTTTATTTTAATAAGCTTTTCAAAAGTTTCAAACTTTTGAAAACTTGTAAAAATTCAGCGCTTCTTTTTTATTTTTACTCCAAAACAACTTTCCTAACCACCACACCTTTGCTTGTTCTTACTTTTATAATATACATTCCTTTTGGCTGGGTGCTTAGGTCAATCTCTTTCAGACCTGACAGGTTTTCAAAACCTGTTAGGTGTTTTCCGGTAATATCATAAACCTCAATACTCTCTATGTCTTCTGCCCGTACTGTTATTTTTCCTGTAGTGGGGTTGGGGTAGATTCTAAGATTTAAAATCTTTTTTGCATTTTGAATTCCAACAGTTGTTGAATTAAATACTCCATAAAACTTATAAATATTTGTTGTTTTACTTATACAAATAATTTCTAAATAAATAAGATTTGTTCCTATTGTATAGTGAACAATAACATCAAGATAAATTGGAGAGCCAGCTTGCCAAAATACCCAATGAGTTATTGCACTATCTGGACTAATAATATCAAAACCATAAATACTTGCACTATCAACTGGTATTGAAGTATTAAACAAACAAGTATCTATAATTGTTGTAGCAGTATCAACAAAGGTAGTTATTGTGCTATCGTACTCATTCTCTATAATAAAATCATCATAAACCTGACAGTTATTTGTATCTGTTACTGTTATACTATAATATCCTGCACATAAATTATTTAAATTTTCAGTAGTATCTCCAGTATTCCAACTATATGATAAAGGTACTGTTCCACCTGTTACTATTATATCTATTAATCCATTGCATATTCCATTTGTTGCATTTATAATTGTGTCTAATGTTATATCTATATAATTAGGTCCAGCAATGTTTAAAATATAAATATTAGTGCACATTGTTGCAGTATCTATTACAGATATACTATAAGTACCCGCACCAATATTAATAAAAATATTACTTGGTGAAAAACAAACTCCTCCATCAATACTATATAATGCATTAGTTAAGTTCGGGTAAATTGTAATTGTAGAAGTTGTATCACCATAACATAAAATGTCATCATATATAACACTATCAATAGCTATTCCTGAGTTATTTTCTACTGTAATATTCTCATAATATTCTGCTCCTACATTATCTTTCACTCCTATTTCATATACCATTGGAGATAAACCTGTAAAATGATTATTTGGATAAAAACCACCACCATCAATAGAGTATTCATATGGAGGAGTCCCTCCATTACCATTAACAATAATTTCTCCATTAGGAGTTACACAACTCGTTACATCTATTATATTGTAAGACATTCCTAACTGTGAAAATAAATTGATGGAAAAACAAAATAAAACTATTAAAATGTAAATTTTTTTCATAACATATAATTTAAAATTAACAAACCGTTTATCCTCCAAAAGTAATAAAAAATTACCATAATTCAAACCTTCAAGGTTTCAAAAACCTTGAAGGTTTATTTTAATAAGCTTTTCAAAAGTTTCAAACTTTTGAAAAGTTGTAGTAAGAATTCTAAATAGAAATTTTAACAATAGCGCTACGTTTGCCTACTTCTGTATCGCCAATAATAAAATATGCACAATACTGTGTGCCGTTTACCATAGGCTCGTTATCAACATAAGGGCTGTGGGTGTCGGTAGCAAGGTACGAAAAGTCGGTTTCGTCGGGGCGTTGGCGATAAATGTTTACGCCATAAAAATAATTTTCAAGCCCAAAACAGTTTTTATATTTTAATTCCAAGAACCGTGATGTCGTCAATCTGCTTGTATTTTTCAACATTTCCATTCATCCATTTATCTAGCTCTTTTTCTATCGTTTCGCCTTGCTGTTTCATTGTTAGGGCAGAAGTTTCAGCAATTAATCTTTTAAATTTTTTATACATGAATTTCTTCCCTTTTGATCCTCCGAATTGATCGGGGAATCCATCGGAGAACATATATATCTGATCGCCTTTATTCAATTCAATTTCATGGTTGGTAAAATCATCCATTCTTAAATAAACTGCTACTGGCATACTATCGGCTTTTATTGCTTGCACAATGTCGGCCTTATCTTCAAAGCTTTGTGATTGTGCCCCTTGTCTTATTATCCACAGAGGATTGTTTGCTCCGGCAAAAACCAAACGTTTTTTTGTTTTATGAATGGCAACAATTGACATATCCATTCCGTCTTTCTGCGAACCGGATTCGCCTGTTTGCTTCAAGGCATCAATAATTGAAATACGTAAATGGTTCAATACCTCACCTGCATTGGTTACGTCTTTCTTTCTTACTATTTCATTAAGAAAACTAATGCCAAGCATACTCATGAAAGCGCCAGGTACACCATGTCCTGTACAATCGGCAACGGTTACAACAGTCCATTCTTCTGTTTTGGTTGCCCAGTAGAAATCTCCTGAAACCACATCCTTTGGTCGGAAAACAATAAAATGTTCACCAAGAATTGAGTCGGCATATTTATCGGCAGGCAGCACAGCGTTTTGAATACGTTTTGCATACAAGATGCTATCTTCAATTTCCTGTTTTTGAGCTTCCACAATGTTTTTGCGTTCAATGGCTACATCGTAAAGTTGTTCAATTTGCTCTTTCTGTATCTGTACTTTATCCCGTTGTTCTGTTATCTCATCTCTTTGAGATTCAATTTCTTCTTTTTGTTGTTTTATTTCTTCGTTTTGTAGTGCAAGCAGTATGTTTGCTTTACGTTTCTGCCGGAACATACTAAGAATAATAATCGAAAACACAAGGACAGTCAAAAGTCCTCCTATTGCAGAAAAAATAATAACTTGTTGTTTGTGGTTTTCTGCTTGTTGGGCTTCAATCTTTTTGTCATCCAATTGTTTTTGTGCCTCCATTTTTTCAATCTGGAGTTGTTTTTTTTCGGTTTCATAACGGGTTGTTATTTCAGTCAGGGCTTTTGTTTTTTCTTCGGAGAACATGATGTCTTGGGTTTCAATAAAAATTTCGGCATATTTAATAGCCTGTTTAAATCTACCAAGTTTTGTATAGGCTTCTTGAAGATGAACAGCAACATTGTTTTGCGTTGGTACTGCTCCTATTTCATAAGCAAGTTCATAAGCTTTATTACCGTAAAGCAATGCATTTTCCAAATGAGCAACTCGTTCTCTTTTATTCAAATCTGCAAATGTATTACTCAGTTTAATATAGAGTCCGGAAATATTGCTATAAACCATTGCAATCCCATTTTTATCCAGAAATTCTTCTTTGATTTTTAATGATTTGAGGTAATAATCTATAGCTTCATCGTAGTTACCCTGATCAGCATGAACAAGTCCTATATTACTATAACAGGCTGACATTCCTTTATTATCATGTAATTCTTCTTTAATTTTTAGTGATTTAAGATAATAGTCTATAGCTTTATTGTAGTTGCCGTTGTTCTTGTAAACTGCCCCGATATTAGTATAACAAGCCGAAATTCCATTTTTATCATTTATTTCTTTGCATATTTTTAATGATTTCTCATGATAATCAATAGCCATATCGTAACTGCCCTGATGATGGTAAATAACTCCAATATTAGTATAACAATAAGAAATACCTTTTTTATCCAATAATTCTTCAGAGATTTTTAATGATTTCAGATAATAATCAATAGCCTTATCGTAGCTACCCTTACTCCAGTAAACAAGTCCGATATTGATGTAACAGGCTGATTTTCCTTTTTTATCCTGTAATTCTTCTTTAATTTTTAGTGCTTTCATAAAATAGTCTATAGATTTTTCGTAGCTGCCCTGATTCTGATGAACAACCCCAATATTATTTAAACATGTTGAAATAACATTTTTAGTCCTGTAGTCATTTGGATTTTCAATCAATAATTCTTCTCTAATTTTTAATGACTTAAGATAATATTCTATAGATTTATCGTAGTTGCAATAATCAGAATAAACTACACCGATATTTGTGTAACAATTAGAAATTCCATTTTTATCATTTAATTCTTCGGAAATTTCCAATGATTTCTGATAATAATCAATAGCCTTTTCATAGCTACCCTGTTCCTTGTAAACATTGCCAATATTATTGTAGCTGGCAGACATTCCTATTTTATTTTTGATATCATTATGATTATCACTATATAGTTCTTCGCTTATTTTTATTGAACTAAAATAATAATCTAAAGCCTTTTCGTACTTGCCTTGATTTTTAAGAACAATACCAATATATCTCAGGGAAGCCGATTTAAGAAATAAAAACCGATATTTTGTTTTAGCCGGAGTGAAAGCGGAACCCAAAGCTTGATCAGCTATCTCAATTGCTTGCTTATAATACATTATTGCACTGTCGGTACTATAATTTTCGTACATGTAGCCAATATTCTCATTTAACAGCATAACGCGTGTCGTATCATGCTTTGCCTGAGTAAAAGCATTCCATAAACTGTCAAGATTTTTTCTGTCCTGTCCTTTTACATTTATCAACGAACAAATTGATAATAAAAGGAATAGTAATATTTTAAAATTCATTATAAGTTCCTTTTTTTAAAAATAAAGTTTTTTCACTTTTTTATAGAATGTTTTAAGCTAAGTACTTTTTCGCCTACTTAACTCATCAACATCCTTTCAATTACCTTGTTTTGCAGCTATGTGCTCTAACGTTTCAATAACGTGTACAATTACACTTATTTCTATTATGGCAAATGTAATGAATCTATAGAATTTTTTATTGTTTTTATCTTTATTTGTTGCAATAGTATGAGGTGTTACAGTTTTTTTAATATTTAACTATTTTTATTTCTTCCGTCCTACTTATGCTGACCAGGAGGTGCTTTTACTAATTGTGCATAAAAATTGTCAATATGTTTATATTTCTGTTAATAACAAAATATTTACAATTTCTTTTAAAGCCTTTCCATTGCCTATCTTTGCAGCAAAATATTTTATTAAAATAAATGACTGAAGAAAGGTATACCGATGATAGCATTCAGACTCTAGAATGGCGCGAGCATATTAGAAAAAGACCCGGTATGTATATCGGTAAGCTTGGCGATGGTTCTTCACGCGACGATGGTATCTATATCTTAATAAAAGAAGTTATAGACAATTCTGTAGATGAGTTTTCCATGGGATTTGGTAAAACAATTGAGGTAAAAATCAACGAAAGTGGTGTTGTTAGCATTAGGGATTATGGGCGTGGTGTGCCGCTGGGAAAAGTAATTGATGCAACTTCTAAAATGAACACGGGTGCTAAATACGATTCTAAAGTATTTAAAAAAACTGTTGGGCTCAATGGCGTTGGTATTAAAGCAGTAAATGCCTTATCAGATAAATTTATTATAAACTCAATACGCGAGGGTGAAAAAAAATCGGTAGAATATAGCAAAGGAAATATTATTGAGGATTTTAAAATTGAGAAAACTACCGATAAAAATGGCGTATTAATAACATTTACCCCCGATGAGGAATTATTTGGCGACTTTAATTATATTATTGAGTATGTTGAACTCATGCTTCGCAACTATGTTTACCTTAACTCAGGATTAACAATAATTTTTAACGGCAACAGATTTTACTCAAGAAATGGTTTACTCGATTTATTGAACGAAAATTTAAGTTCAAATATACTTTACCCAATTATTCATTTAAAAGGCGATGATATTGAAGTTACCATAACACATGGCACTCAATATAGGGAAGAATATTATTCCTTTGTAAACGGTCAGTACACAACTCAGGGCGGCACACATCTGTTGGCGTTTAAAGAGGGTATTGTTAAAACTATTAGGGAGTTTTATAAAAAAGATTTTGATACATCAGATATAAGGGCTTCAATAATTGCAGCTGTAAGCATAAAAGTAGAGGAGCCTATTTTTGAATCGCAAACAAAAACAAAACTCGGTTCTAAGGATATTGAACCTAACGGACAATCGGTAAGGAATTTTATAATAGATTTTTTAAAGAGAAATCTCGATGATTTTCTTCATAAAAACCCCGAAACAGCAGAAATACTTTTAAAAAAGATACAAGAATCAGAAAAAGAAAGAAAAGCAATTTCAGGTATAAAAAAGAAAGCTAAAGAGTTTGCCAAAAAAACAAGTTTGCACAATAAAAAACTCAGAGATTGTAAAATACATTATAATTCTAACGATGAAAGGAGATTAGAAACTACAATTTTTATAACCGAAGGCGATTCTGCAAGCGGTTCAATTACAAAATCGAGAGATGTAAGTACTCAGGCTGTTTTCAGCTTAAAAGGAAAACCTCTTAACACGCAAAGTTTGCAGAAAAAGATTGTATATGAAAACGAGGAATTCAATCTTTTACAATCGGCTTTAGATATTGAAGAAAGTATTGAAAATCTTCGTTATCGAAACATTGTTATTGCAACCGATGCCGATGTTGACGGAATGCATATTCGCCTTTTATTATTGACATTCTTTTTGAAATTTTTTCCGGAACTTGTAAAAAACGGACATATTTTTATTCTCCAAACTCCTTTGTTTAGAGTTAGAAATAAAAAAGAAACTTTTTATTGTTACAATGAAAATGAGAAACAAAAAGCAATAAATAAAATTGGCAAAAAAGCTGAGATAACCCGATTTAAAGGATTAGGTGAAATATCACCCGATGAGTTTAAACATTTTATTGGCAAAAAAATACGTTTAGACCCTGTTAGGTTGAAGAAAGAAGATAATATTGTTGATTTGCTGGATTTTTATATGGGCAAAAATACTCCTGAACGACAGGAATTTATTATAAATAATTTAACTATTGAAAAGGAGATTGCTGAATAATCAGTACTAAACCTGATTAGTTTATAAGCTTTAATATGAAAAATCAGTAGCCCCGCCTTTTAAGGCGGGGACAAAGATAAGAGTACAATACCCTCTGCGAAATTTTGGTATCGTTCCGATAACTTTCGGAACGATACCAAAATTTCGCAGAGGTGGGCGTTGTTTAAATCTATACCCCGCCCTAAAGGACGGGGCTAATAATTAATTATAATATAAAAGATTAACAGATGGAATGAGTAAAGAGGAACTTGATATAAACCAACACGCCGACGATAATAATGAAGTTGAAGAAGCTAACGAGATAGTTGAACAAACATCAGAAGAAGTAAAGCCGGAAGATGGGCAAGTTAAAACAACTGTTTTGTCGGGAATGTTTAAAAACTGGTTTCTTGATTATGCTTCCTATGTTATTCTCGACAGAGCTGTTCCTCACATTGACGATGGTTTAAAACCTGTTCAGCGAAGAATATTGTATTCCATGAAACGCCTCGATGATGGCAGGTATAACAAAGTTGCCAATATAATTGGACATACAATGCAATTTCATCCTCATGGAGATGCATCAATTGGCGATGCCCTTGTACAAATTGGACAAAAAGATCTTTTAGTAGATCCGCAAGGTAACTGGGGTAACATATTAACAGGCGATAGAGCTGCTGCACCAAGATATATAGAAGCAAGATTATCAAAATTTGCTTTAGATGTGGTTTTTAATTCAAAAACTACAATTTGGGAACAATCTTATGACGGAAGAAATAAAGAACCTGTAACATTACCTGTTAAATTCCCATTAATGCTTACTCAGGGCATTGAAGGTATTGCAGTTGGTCTTGCTTCTAAAATTTTACCTCATAATTTTATTGAGCTAATTGATGCCTCAATTCTTTATTTGCAAGAAAAAGATTTTGAATTATTTCCCGATTTTAATACAGCCGGATATATTGATGTGTCGCGTTATAATGATGGACTACGTGGAGGTAGTGTTAAGGTTAGAGCAAAAATAGAAAAGGAAGATAAAAAGACATTAAAGATTACAGAATTGCCTTTTGGTAAAACTACAAGTTCATTGATTGATTCTATTATTAAAGCAAATGATAAGGGTACAATTAAAATTAAAAAAATTGACGACAATACTGCTGAAAATGTTGAAATACTGATAGACTTGCCATCAGGAGTTTCAACGGATATTACAATAGACGGATTGTATGCTTTTACCGATTGTGAAGTATCTATTTCTCCTAATTCATGTATTATTTGCAATGAAAAACCAATTTTTATTGGAGTTAAAGAGATATTAAAACGTGCAACTGATCATACACTTGAATTATTAAAATGGGAACTTGAAATTCGCCTTTCCGAACTTAATGATGACTGGCATTTTTCATCTTTAGAAAAAATATTTATTGAAAAGAAAATATATCTCGATATGGAAGGCAGCCCCGACTGGGATAATACTATAAGCGTAATTGACAAAGGACTTACTCCATACAAAAAGTTATTAAGACGGGAAGTTACAAGAGAAGATATAGAGAGATTACCTGAAATAAAGATGAAACGCATTACTAAACATGATGCATTTAAAGCTGATGAACACATTAAGGGAATTGAATTTGAAATTACAGAAGTTAAAAATCATCTCGAAAATATTATTCCTTATACCATTAACTATTTTAAGCAAATTAAGAAAAATCACGGAAAAGGAAGAGAAAGAAAAACAGAAATTAGAAGTTTTGACACAATTGAAGCAACAAAGGTTGTTGTTGCAAATTCAAAATTATATGTAGATCGTAAAGAAGGTTTTATTGGTTCCGGATTAAAGAAAGATGAATTTGTTTGCGAATGTTCTGATATTGATGACATTATTGTATTCTTAAAAGATGGTAAATACATTATTACTAAAATCTCAGATAAAGCCTTTGTAGGTAAAGATATATTACATGTTGCGGTATTTAACAAAAGTGATGATCGTACTGTTTACAATTTGTTGTATCGTGATGGAAGAGCAGGAAAAACAATGGCAAAAAGATTTGCTGTTACTTCTGTAACCAGAGATAAAGAATATGATGTAACAAAGGGAACGCCCAATTCAAAAATATTATATTTTAGTGCAAATGCTAACGGAGAAGCAGAAATTGTTAAAATATTTTTAAAACCTCGTCCACGGTTAAAAAAATTAGTATTTGAATTTGATTTTGGTGATTTAGCTATTAAGGGTAGAAGCTCAATGGGCAATACAGTAACTAAAAATGAAGTTCATAAAGTAACATTAAAAGAACAGGGAGTTTCTACTTTAGGAGGCTTACAAATTTGGTTTGACGATGAAGTGTTAAGACTTAATACAGATAACAGAGGCAAATTTATTGGAAAATTCAATGGAGATGAAAGAATTCTAGTCATTTCTAAATCAGGATATTTTAAACTTTCAACATTTGACTTAACAAATCATTTTGAGGATGATATATTGCTTATTGAAAAATTTAACCCTAATAAAGTTTATTCTGTTGTATATTTCGATGCAGAACAAGAATTTTATTATCTAAAACGCTTTCAGATTGAACATTCTGATAAGAAATTAAGCTTTATTGGCGATTATCCTGAAAATAAACTTTTAAGTATTTCAGAAGTTAAATATCCAAGATTTGAAATTAATTTTGGAGGAAAAAATAAAGACAAAGAATCTGAAATAATTGAAGTTTCAGAATTTATTGGAGTAAAAAGCTACAAAGCAAAAGGAAAACGATTAACAAAATATAATATTAAAAACGTTAAAGAACTTGAGGCTATTGTTAAAGATGAAGATGTAAAAGAAAACTTTGAAGAACCTGAATTTGAAATTATTAGAAAAGATGATAACAGTGATGATACTTCACAAATGACTTTAGACCTTTAGTTGCGACCAACCATTCAGAATATAAATATTTATTAACCTGAATTCGATGCAAGAAAAACCTTGGTACATTGTACAAAATTAGTTGCCTCGTCCTTTAGTGCGTGGATAATAATGTAAACCCACTCAAAAGGAAGGTGCTTTTTTTTGTAATTTTAATTACAAAAAATTGCACCTTCCTTTTTTTTTTAATGTTCCTTGCCCACGCCCTAAAGGACGAGGCAACTAATAACTTTTTTAATATATTTTTCATGTACTAAGCAAACTTTGTTTAATTTTAACACCATGAATGATTATAATATGCGAATATTTCTAATAGGTTTTATGGGAAGTGGCAAAACAAGTATAGGGGAAAAGATCGCAAAAAAATTAAATCTCCAGTTTATTGATATTGATGATGTTATTGAAAAAGAACAGGGATTGCAAATAAGTGATATTTTTGCAAAAAAAGGAGAAGATTACTTTCGTAGTTTAGAGAAAAATGCTCTCAACAGAATAATTGAAAAAGAAAATGTAGTTATTGCTACAGGTGGTGGTACTCCTTGTTTTTTTGACAATATGGAATTAATGAATAAAAATGGGATTACTGTTTATCTAAAATTACCTGCAGTAGATTTATTTAATCGCTTAGAAAACTCTCAAACAGACAGACCATTATTAAAAGGACTTAATAAAGAAAAACTACTTGCTAAAATTGTTGAATTACTAAATAAAAGAGAAAAATTTTATATGCAAGCACAACATACTATTGATGGTATTGATCCTGATCTCAATAAATTATACCAATTGTGTTTGTAAAATTGCTCATAAGTTCAAACTGATTTCAAAGATAGTTATTTACTTTCTTTGAAATCAGTTTGAATTTACTAAAATTAATGTAAGAAAAAACAACCTTTATGTATTTTATTACGTCTATTATAAAACTGTTGATAAGTTTGGTAAAACATTAACATTAAATTAACATAAAACCGAGCAAATTGTATTATATTTGATAACTGATAAAAGCTACATAGATGCCGATCCAATTTGTCAGGGATATGGCTACATAGATGCTGATTTTTTTAAATTATCTTAAAATGAAAAAGATATTTAAAGCATCTGTATTATTAACTTTCCTTTTTCTTGGAATTTCGTACTATTCTTTTGGGCAGGCTACTGATTTAATTATTTCCGAGTATGGAGAGGGAACTTCCGGTAATAGTAAATATATTGAAATTTATAATGGAACAGGTTCAAGTGTAGATATATCAAATTATGAGATTTGGATTGTTTCCAATGGAGGTACATGGCCGGAAACAACAATTTCTCTTACTGGAACTTTAACCGATGGTTCAACTTATGTAATAGCCAATAATGTGACCGATGTACCAGGTGCAGATAAATATAGTGGATCTTGTTCGTGGAATGGAGATGATGCTGTTGGTCTTACAAAATCAAGTGCTTTGATTGATGTTATTGGTGAAGATGGAGCAGATCCTGGAACTGGATGGGATGTTGCAGGAACAACCAATGCAACAGCAAATCATAAACTAACAAGAAAGTCATCAATCTGTTCTCCAAATACTGATTGGGATAGTTCCAGAGGAACAAATACAACAAATTCTGAATGGATAGTAGGAACATATGCAACTGGTGCAGCTAGTTCAGGTCACACTGCTTCTTGTTCATGCACAGCACCAACTACACAGGCAAGCAATATTACATTTTCTGCAGTTGATATTACATCAATGAACGTAAGTTGGACAGGTGGAGATGGCTCAGGCAGAATAGTTATAATTAATACTTCAAATTCTTTTACTAACCCTGTTGACGGAGTTGACCCTGTTGCTAATTCCACATATGGAGGAGCAGGTGAGCAAGTTGTTTATAATGGAAGTTTAAATACAGTTTCTGTTGACGGTCTTACTCCCGGTACAACTTATTGGTTTAGGGTTTATGAATATAATTGCTCTGGTGCAAGCATAGTTTTTTATAATGTTACAGCTGCAAATAATCCTAATAGTCAGGCTACTCTTAGTTGTGTTACTCCAACAACACAAGCAAGCAGTATTACATTTTCATCTGTTGGTAGTTCTTCTATGAATGTAAGCTGGACAGATGGAGATGGCTCTAACAGAATAGTTATAATTAATACTTCAAATTCTTTTACTAACCCTGTTGATGGAACTGATCCTGCTGCAAGTTCGGTTTATGGAGGGGCAGGAGAACAAGTTGTATTTAATGGAAGTGGTAATAATGTTACTGTTACAGGACTAACAGCTTCAACAACTTATTGGTTTCGAGTTTATGAATACAATTGTACAGGAACAAATACTGTATATTATACACCTACTGCGTCAAATAATCCCAATAGTCAGCTTACTACTACTGTGCCTGTGCCGGCAGTTATAGCTCAGGGTGATTTTGCCATTATGGGAGTAAATTCAAACATAATTTGTATTGGAGGTGGAGCAGGTGATGATGAAATTAGTTTTGTTTGTTTTCAGGATATTACCACAGGTACAACAATAGATTTTACCGATAATGGTTGGCAAAGAGTTAATGCTAATCAATGGGGTAATACTGAGGGATTTTACAGAATAAGAAGAACAGGCGCAACTATTACTGCCGGAACAGTAATTACTATTAGGTTATATAATGCAGCACCGTTTTTTGCAGGAATATATCCAGATAACAATTGGTCGCTTGATATAAAAACAGGAAGTGTTATTTTAAATCAGGATGGAGATCAAATATATTTTATGCAAGGTGGTGTTTGGAACAATGGAACTTTTGGAAACCACGATGCAACATATACGGGAGGCTCTATTTTATTTGGGTTTAATACTTATTCATCTTGGGATGATTTTGGGGCTTCAACTCAAAGGTCAGGATTAATAGGTGGTATGGATTGTTTTAGTATGATGCCAAGTGGGGGAACCGATTTTTTGAAATATACTGGAGACCAATCTGCTGCTACTCAAATTGAATGGATTGGCAGAATTAACGATAACACAAATTGGACATCATATACAGGTGCTACTACAACTATTAAATGTAATAATTACTATGCAGGAACACCTAATTACGAAACAGGACATACAATAATTATTTCATCAACTGGAATTGATGTAACTTATAATTGGTACGGAAATAAAAACACTGAATGGTTTGATTGTGCAAACTGGGGACCTTTAAGAGTGCCTACTTCAACAACAAGTGTAGTTATTCCCAATGATGCAAATGTTGATAACGATATAGTTTTAATTGCAGGCGAAAATGCCGAATGCAGAGACTTTACAATTAGTCATCCAACTTATGCTATAAGAGGAGAGGGCAATGCAACTAAACTATTAACAGTTAACAGGCATTTTGTTATTAATGCAGGAACAGTTGACTTTAATGATGGAAACAATGCAATTGCTGATGGCACTATTTATATAGCAGGAAGCTGGTATAATTATGCAAACACTACAGATTTTGACAGAGGAAATAGTTCTGTAATATTAAATGGTACAGGTACCCATTTTATTACAAGTAATCAGGGAGTGGAAAATTTCTATGACATTACTATAGTTTCACCATCTGTTTTGGATGTTGTTACAAACGATATGCAGATAAGCGGTGATTGGGTAAATTACAACCAATCGGGTTTTATTGAAGGTGCCCGAAATGTTGAATTTGATGGAACCGCTAATCAATCTATCACTACCACAGGAGGAGAAGTTTTTTATGATATGGAAGTTGATAATACAACTACAGTTACTTTGCAAAGCAATGTTACAGTTTCAAACGAGCTTATACAAACAAACGGCGAATTAATTATTAATGGAAAGATACTTACACTACAAAGTGAATTAAGCAGAACAAGTGGAACGTTTACAGGTAGCAATTCATCAACATTAATTATAAATGGAACAGGGAATCTAACAACTAGTTTATATTTTACATCAGGTTCGGAATCCTTAAATAATTTAACTATTAACAGAAGCGCATCGGGAACTGTTACGCTTGCTACAAATTTAACTGTCTACACGGCATTAACAATGACAAACGGAGAGTTAGCTATTAATGATAATCTATTAACCTTAAATGGAACAATATCAGGAATAGGAACATTAAAAGGCTCGGCAAATTCTGAAATGGTAATAGGAGGGAGCGGTAATTTTGGAACAATGTACTTTAGTGTAGGTTCACAAGAACTTAAAAATCTTACAACTGATAGAGCTTCAGGTATCTCTACTCTTGGTACAGACCTTACTGTTAACACACAATTAACTCTTACAAACGGATTGATAACAACAGGTGCCAATACATTAATTGTTTCTGATGCAACAACATCATCTATTCAAAACCATAATGTAAACAGTTACATAAACGGAAATTTAAGAAGAAATGTTAATGCAACAGGTTCTTACGATTTACCAGTTGGCACATCTGCTCAATACGAAGATGCAAATATTACACTTAATTCATCAGCAGGCATATCATATTTTGATGTTTATTTTACAAATCCTCATGTTACAGCAATTGATATAACAGCATTAGGCTTATCAATTGGCGGAACACCGGTTACAACTTTACTGGATTATGGTTTCTGGACAATTGTACCCGATGCAGTAACCTCAGTTGATTATGACGTTACAATTACAAGCCGAGGGCATACAAATGGTGGAGCAAGTGCTGCTCAACACACTGTAGTTAAAAGAATAGACAGTGCTAACGATTGGAATGTTTATCCTTCAAATCATAATAATGCTACACAAAGTGGTAGCGGAGCAGCTGCAATTACTGCCGTGCTAACTAATTTAACCGCTTTTAGCGATTTTGCCATAGCAAGGTCCAATGATTTTGCATTACCTGTTGAGTTGGTTTCTTTTGATGCAAAACCAAGAGATAGTTTTGTTGAATTACAATGGATAACCGCTACGGAAACTAATAATAATTATTTTTCTGTTGAAAGAGCAGAAGATGGTATTAATTTTAATGAAATTATTAATTACGCGGGAGCAGGTAATTCAAATACACAAATTTTTTATAATGTTTTTGATAACAATCCAATTAACGGAATTAATTATTATCGCTTAAAGCAAGTTGACTATGACGGTAAATATACCTATAGCGATATAATTTCTGTTAATATTAAACTATCTGATGCCGATAATTTTATTTCGGCAATAACTATTTATAATAATAATATAGATATTAACTTAAATTATCTGCAAAAAACCGTATTACAACTTATTGATATTACAGGTAAAAGCATTTGCACTACAATACAAACCGATAAACATATTTCTATGAGTATTGCACATCTGCCAAAAGGAATTTACTTTATCAGGATATCTTCCCAAAACGAAATATTTAACCATAAGTTTTACAGGTAATTCACTTATTATCTCAATTATGCTATAATGTCCCCTTGTCAGTTCGAGTTCACGACTATAAGGAGTGAGTATCGAGAACAGGCATAGTACAAACCACCCCATCACACTGTCAGTTCGAGTAAAAATTCTGAAAGAATTTTATATCGAGAACTGGTATAATACCGATTATCAATTCTCGATACATATCGCTTTGCCCGACACTCGAAATGACAGCCTTTTATATGCTCACAAGCCAATGGAAGATACTGGCAAGCCAATAGAAGCCATGTACAGGCAAACGGATTCCATGTACAAGCAAACGGATTCCATGTACAAGCAAACAGATTCCATGTACAAGCAAACGGATTCCATGCATAAGCAAACGGATTCCATGCATAAGCAAACGGACAACGTGTACAGGCAAACGGATTAGAGCGGAAAGCATCCTGACTGCCTGTATGTCATGGCAGAGCTCGTGTATGCGGTAACAGATGTCGTGTATGCGGCAACAGATGCCGTGTATACGGCAACAGAGTTCGTGTATGCGGCAACAGATGCCGTGTATACAGTAACAGAAGCCGTGTATATGGCAACGGGAGCCGTGTATATGCAAACGGTATTCGTGTTTATAGTAACAATATAGCCGTGGGCTATACAATTTGCTTGTTTGTTAGGCTTTTAGTAAAAATAGCGACAAAATGGCAAACCTCAGTCATCCTGAGCGAAGTAGAAGGATATAATCAAAACAACATAAATATAATCAATATTTTTTTTTCTTACTTATTTTGTTTATATTTGTATATTAACAAGTTGGCATTAATGCTAAAATGAATTAAAACTAAACAATGAAAACAAAAACACTTTTGACTGTTATGCTTGTCCTATTAGAGATGACCATAATAGCGCAAACGACTTTCCAAAAAACATATGGAAGTTTTATGCCAGATGCAGGATATTCAGTTGTTCAAACAGAAGATTCCTGCTTCGTATTTACTGGAAATTGGTGCTACGGAGGAGGTTGGTGTACAAATCATTTGTTCGTAATTAAGACAGATGTTAGTGGAAACACCTTATGGTCTAAGTTTTATTATAACAATATTGGATATGAAGGAGATGCAGGAGGTAACTCAATTATTGAAACGATTGAACATGATTTTGTTATTGCTGGTTATACAACTATTTATAATCCCTCTATGAATATACAATTCTATTTAGTAAAAACAGATTCCAACGGAGATTCCTTATGGACAAAATATTATGGTGAAGATTATTACGAACATGCATACTCTGTAAAACAAACTCTTGATGGAGGCTTTATTCTTTCAGGATATACAGATACCATTCCTGGTTTATTAGGGACCCTTTTGTTGATTAAAACAAATGCCAGCGGAGATTCCTTATGGGGTAAAACGTACGGGTTCGGCTATACAAGACCTGGTGTTGCTCATTCAATTCTTGAAATAAATAACGGTTATATTATTCTTGGTTATACTTCAGAAGCAAATTACTCAGGAAACAATGACGTTTATTTAATTAGGACAGATATAGTAGGTGATACTTTGTGGACAAAAACGTATGGAGGAACTAATGATGATATAGGATACAGTATACAAAAAACACCAGACAATGGTTTCATTTTTACAGGAGCAACTTTTAGTTTTGGAGCTGGTGGCTATGATGTTTATTTGATTAAAACTGATTCAAATGGGACATTACTTTGGAGCAAAACATATGGTGGCCTTGACAATGAATATGGAAACTTCGTTTCCAATACTTCTGATGGGGGGTATATTATTACTGGCTCAACAGAAAGTTTTTCGACTGGTGGTGGTTATGATGTTTATCTAATCAAAATAGATACTTATGGTAATCAGCAATGGTATAAAACTTTTGGAAGTATTAATAATGATTATGGTTATTCTGTTCAGCAAACATTTGATGGGGGATATATTATTTGTGGAATAAGAAATGAAAATATTTACTTAATTAAAACAGATATAAATGGAAATACAACTAATATCAATGAAATTGATATTTCTAAATTAATATCTAAAGTCGATATATATCCCAACCCCACCACAGGCTTAGTTTCAATAAAGGCAGAGAGAATAAAGAGTATAGAAGTAATAAACCTACAAGGAAAACAAATCTATACTGGAAAAGAAAACCAAATCGATTTAAGCACCCAGCCAAAAGGTATTTACATTATCAAAGTAATAACGGATAAACAAACAATAACACAGAAATTAATAAAACAATAAATACGCTTGGTAACAAAACCTAAACTGCATTAAAACGCAGTTTAGCTAAACGTTACCAAGCATGACCCTACCAAAAAATCAGTTGAGTTTTTTAGCTAACGTAGGGCAAAAAATGATATAAAGATGAGTAAAATTGAAAATTATTAACTAATTGAATTTAAAATAACTAACTTTGACGTTAGTAGGAATAAAAATTAAAAATTATGAAAAAAATATACTTTATCGTAATTATTGCATTATCTACCTCAAATTTATTCGGTCAATGGGAATTGATGTGGATATATAATGAATCTATATCAAATTATGAATCTATTCAATTTACAGATTCTGGTAAAGGCATGATAGTTGGGTTTGAACAAAACCTTACTCCTTCACTTGGTGCATATGTTCTTCGTACTTATGATTATGGTTCAACATGGGATACTGCTCTCTTTTACCCTCAATATTCTATTTTTACTGATATTGAAATCATTAATAACTTTACAGCTTATGTTGTAGGTAGCTATAATGCTACAAATACAGTAGTTGCAAAAACTACTGATTTTGGGAATACATGGGACACCACATTATTTAATTTTTCCACTTATGTAATGTCTACTATTGATTTCCCAAGCGATAGTATAGGATATATTGGTTGTATTAAAGGTTTATATAAAACTGTAAATGCTGGTGACACATGGCTATTAATTGATACAGTAATAAATTTCAATAATGGAGATTTAACATTTATAAATGATACAATAGGGTATTATGGGCCATATTTAAAAACTACTGATGGTGGCTATTCTTGGACACAAGTTTCTTCTTTACCAGCTTTAGAGTGTTTTGCCTCATACCCTTCTGATAGTATTGGATATTTTGTATGCTACGACAATGGCAATGATTCTGCATATACTTACAAATCAACTGATGCAGGAGCTACATGGAATATTATTTCTGTTAGATATGTATTCAATTTTATCAAATCTTTATATTTTATAAACGATACTATTGGCTATTGCGGAGGGTTCTGGCATAGTGAAAAGACAACTGACGGAGGTTTAACGTGGTCAAATCAAACACCTGTTGCAGACTGGATAAATGATTTTTATTTTATAAATATAGATACAGGATATGTAATTTCTTCCGATGGTATATTATGGAGAACTTTTAATGGAGGTGAAACATTTATTAAAGATAATAAAAAATTAAATATAGATATTATAATCTACCCGAACCCCACAACAGGAAAAATAAGTATAGAGGCAGATAAAATAGAGGGTATAGAGATAATGAATATTGAAGGTAGACAAGTATACGTTGGCAAAGGAAACGAAGTAGACCTGTGCCAAGAGCCAAAAGGAATATACATTATAAAAGTAATAACTGATAAACAAATAATAACAAGAAAATTAATAAAACAATAAATACGCTTGGTAACAAAACCTAAACAGTATTTAAACACAGTTTAGCCAAACGTTAACAAGCATGACTCTACCAAAAAATCAGTTGAGTTTTTTAGCTAACGTAGGGCAAAAAATGATATAAAGATGAGTAAAATTGAAAATTATTAACTAATTGAATTTAAAACAACTAACTTTGACGTTAGTAGGAATAAAGAATATGAAACATAGAATATTATATTTTGCTTTTTTCTTACTTATTAAATCAATTGGATTTTCACAAAGTACTTATAATCTTCAAAAACTAATTCCCACAGATAGTGATGAATATGATTTTTTTGGAAATTCTATAAATATTTCTAATGATTTATTAATTATCGGAGCTAGAAATGACTTTATAAATGGCATAGCTTCAGGTTCAGCATATATTTATAAGTATGTCAATAATATTTGGGTAGAGCAGTCTAAGATACTTCCAAACGATGGTGACGATTTTAATTATTTTGGATATTCAGTAAGTATTTCTGGAGATTATGCAATTATATCATCAAAGGTTAATAATTCATATTCATCTGATACAAGTGCAGTATATTTCTTCCAGTATCTAAATAATGTTTGGACTCAAATTCAAAAATTTAATGTTAATAATGGTTATTTTGATTTTGCTAGTAATTCTGTTAGCATTTCAGGAGATTATGCAGTATTTGGAGCAAATAATATAAATACGGTATATGTATTTTATAACAATTCTGGGAATTGGGAAATTGACACTATTATTACTCCATTTGATGGACAAAATGAAGATAATTATGGACAAGCTTTGTGTATATCTAACAATTTACTGATAGTTGGTTCAAGTCAAGATGATGATATTGCATCAGGTTCAGGCTCGGCTTACATATACATGCATGATAATTATGAATGGCAATTTGAAACTAAAATTACAGCATCTGATGGAGCGAATAACAACTGGTTTGGAAGAGCAGTATCTATTTGCGGAGATTATGCAATAATTGGAGCAGATAAATATCTAACTAGTGGGGCTCAAGCAGGTTCTGCTTATATTTTTCATAAAAATGACTCCATGTGGGAAGAACAGGCAATACTAACACCTTCTAATAGTTTTCTAGGTGACCAATTTGGTCATTCTGTTGGCATTACTAATAATTATGCTATTGTTGGGGCTCCTAGTGATAACAACATAAGTAATCACAAAAGAGGTTCAAGCTACGTATTTTTTAACAATAATAGTAACTGGGAAGAAATACACATTTTGTTAGCTTCCGATGCTGATGATGACGACTTCTTTGGAAAATCATTAGCTATTTCAGGAGATAATATTGTTGTTGGAGCTCCAGGGGATGATGATTATGGAGATAATTCTGGTTCTGCATATTCGTATAATTTATACTTACAAAATATCTCTGAACTAGATTCTGAACATGATAAATATATTTACCCAAATCCAACCACAGGCATAATAAATATAAAAGCAGAGGGTATAGAGAGGATAAAAGTAATGAATATTGAAGGCAAGCAAATCTACAATGGAAAAGAAAACAAAATAGATTTAAGCATACAACCAAAAGGTATATATATAATAAAGATAATAGCTGATAAACAAACAATAACTAAGAAATTAATAAAACAATAAATACGCTTGGTAACAAAACCTAAACAGTATTTAAACACAGTTTAGCCAAACGTTATGTGTAATGCAACTAATTGAAAAACTGATAATATGAAGGATAAATTAATAATTATTTTGAGTTTTCTTACCGTTATATATACGAACCAATCATTTGCTCAATACGATTGGACACGAGATTCTAACAACCCCGTTCTTACAGGAAGCTCTACTGCAATTAGTCATATTTGTGACCCAAGTGTGATTTATGATTACGATGAGAACAAGTTCAAACTTTGGGCTGGTTGTGTAGAATCAAATGTTACATATGCCTCTATTTGTTATTCGGAATCGATAGATGGAAGTAACTGGACAGTACCAATAATCATATTTAGCCCTTCATCCGTTGCTGAAGAATGGGATAACTCAAAAACAGAAATACCAACGGTAATTTTGGATACTACTGAATTGGATACTTTAAAACGGTATAAAATGTGGTACGGTGGTGCTGATTCCTTGAATCCTGACTTGATTAAGATAGGTTATGCATATTCTCATGATGGTATTACATGGATAAGGTTGCCTGCAGCCCAGTCGCCACATAATAAAGATGGACTCGTAATGATACCGGGTTTCACAGTTGGAGATGCTGGGGTTCTTTCTGATCCGACTGCAATAAAGGTGAATGGAATATTTCATATCTGGTACAATTCATTTGGCACAACCAATAATATTTTGATTAGTCATGCCACATCAACTGATGGGATAAACTGGACTAAGGATGTTAGTAACCCCGTAATGGTTCCAAATGTGTCGTGGGAAAACTATGGTCCGAATGTAATCACAGAAGATGTTTCACATCCTTCTGTGATTATTGATTCGTCTACCTCTGAGTTTTTAATGTGCTACGGTTCTTTCGATTCTACAATTTTTGAAACCTATACTGGACTTGGTTATGCAAGGTCAGTAGACGGTACAACCTGAATAAAAGATTTTGCGAATCCATTTTTTATACCTGATTATAGTTCAGGAGAAGAAATAGGAATATCCACAGGACCAAATCTTTTGTACTTAAATGGCACTTACCATCTTTTTTACGCTGCCAATAATAACTCATTTACAAGGAATATTCTTCATGCAACATCACCTTGTACGACTTTGGGACTTGTTAAAAATCATAATCAAGTTATAGTAAATGTTTTTCCAAACCCTTTTAGTATTAGGACAACTATTGATTTTTCGAATTTAAAAAACAAAAACTATGTGCTGTTACTCTATGATATGCAAGGTCGCCAAATTAGAGCTATAACCGATATCAAAAACAAAAAAGTTGAAATTGAAAGAGAAAACCTAAATAATGGGATGTACTTTTTCTATTTGAAAAGTAGTGGACTTGTTGTTGTTTCTGGTAAATTGTTAATTGAATAAAAAGCACATACACACAACAAACGCTCAAAACCCAATGCTGCCCTGCGGGACAGCACCGATGTTTTAGCGTAAGCCGTCAGACCACGCAAATACTCCCGGACTAAAAAAATTAGACAAAAAATATCTCACTATAGATAAGCTAAGTACTTTTATGGATAATAGAATAGGCGAAAATGAAGAATTGAGCAAAGTTCTTGAAGATGCAGGATGCAAATGTCTTATAGGCCTATATAAACAAATTTCTGATCTTGCCGAAGAAAATTCTCAAAACTCAATAGTTGACCTTATGCTAAGTTATATAGCAAAAGAAAAATCAGAAGTTCCCGAATAATACCCACTGTCGAGCGATTCTACCGCGTGGGAAAGAGTAAATAAAACCTCAGCTTTTTGGCAATTAAATAAAAAATAGTATTTTTATGGGGAGAGAAACATTAAAAATGAAACTATGAGAAAACTTTTAATATTAATAATCATTAATTCTTATTATAATTGGTATGAAAACGAAAAGCTAAGGAGAAAAATAATCAAGAATTGCTTAGAAAATTTTTATACCTTATATGTTTTGTCTATTTTTATTTTTCAAAATTTCAAATAATTTAATATGATATCTAAAATTCTGATTGCAAACAGAGGTGAAATTGCTGTTAGAGTAATTCGCACTTGTAAAGAAATGGGAATTAAAACAGTAGCTGTATATTCCGATATCGACAGGAGTGCAATACATGTAAGATATGCTGATGAAGCTTATTATATTGGACCTTCACCATCTAATGAAAGTTATCTTGTAATTGATAAAATAATTGATGTTGCAAAAAGATCTGAAGCAGATGCTATACATCCAGGTTATGGATTTTTGTCTGAAAATCAGAATTTTGCAGATCGTTGCAAATCTGAAGGTATAATATTTATTGGACCATCATCTTATGCAATTAAAACAATGGGAGATAAGATTACAGCAAGAAAAACCATGATTAAAGCAGGTATTCCAGTTGTACCCGGCACTAAAGAAAAACTTGAAACAGATGAGGATATAGCAACAGTACTTAAGGATATTGGTGTACCAATAATGATCAAAGCTTCAGCAGGTGGAGGTGGAAAAGGTATGCGTTTAGTACGAGATGAAAACAAATTTGCTGATGCTGTTAAAGCAGCCAAATCTGAAGCAATGGCTGCATTTGGAAATGACGATGTTTATATTGAAAAATACATAGAGTCTCCGCATCATATTGAATTTCAAATATTAGCAGATAAGTATGGAAATGTTATTCACCTTTGTGAAAGGGAATGTTCTGTTCAACGACGTCATCAAAAAGTAGTTGAAGAAACACCTTCTCCATTAATGACAGAAGAACTTCGCAATGAAATGGGAAAACATGCTGTAGATGCAGCTAAGGCTGTTGATTATTTTGGTGTTGGAACAATAGAATTTCTTGTTGATAATGACTTGAATTATTATTTTCTTGAAATGAACACACGATTACAAGTTGAACATCCTATTACAGAGATGGTTGTAGGAATCGATCTTGTTGAGGAGCAAATTAATGTTGCAAATGGTTTAAAACTTGGATATAAACAAGAACAAATTGTTCAACGTGGTCATTCTATTGAATGTCGTATATATGCCGAAGATGCTGAAAACAATTTTATGCCTTCCGCCGGAATAGTTAGAAATATAGTTGAACCGCTTGGTTTAGGTGTAAGAACAGATGGTTATGTATATGAAGGGTATGAAATACCAATATTTTACGACCCTATGATATCTAAAATCATTGTTTGGGGAAAAACCCGTGAATCAGCCATAAAAAGAATGGACAGAGTTTTAGATGAATATCAAATAACCGGCGTGAAAACCTCTATTAAATTTCTAAAGCAAATTATGATTTGTGATGATTTTGTAAAAGGAAAATACGATACACATTTTATTGATAACAACATTGATAGTTTAATAAAAAAAGAAGGTAAAAATACAAATTGTGAAGAAGTAGCTATGATTGCTGCGTTTCTTGAATATAACTCTGTTTTGGAAGAAATTGTACCACATACATCTTTTCAATGCAAACAAAATACATGGAAAGATCTTGGTAAAAAAAGAGGAATGTTAAATATATAATTAAAAGAAATGAATAAATATGTTAAATGTTTTAAAAATTTGTTTGTTTACACTAGCCTACAGGGGAAAAGTTGATTTTCTTTACACCCTTTAGGTATGTGGTAATTGAAGAAAATCGTTGCTTATTTTAGGTTATAATATGAATAATCTTAAATCGAAATTAATAATTATTTAATATGTCATTAGAAATAGTTTGCGGAAAGCGAAAAAATACAATAGAAATTCTCAAAAGAAATGGGAATAAGATTACAATTTTACTAGGCAAAACAGAATATGAACTTGATGTTTTAAAGACATCTAATACTCAATACTCAATCCTTCAAGATGGAAAATCTTATGATATTTCTGTAGTTCAGGAAAAAGATTATAAAAATTATATTGTAGATACTGATGCTAATTCCTATAAAATTGAGATTGTTGACGCGGAAAGCAGGTTTAAAAAGATGAAGCAAAAAGAAGATATGGAAGATGGAGATAGTAATATTGTTTCGCCAATGCCCGGAAAAGTTGTTAAAGTGTTGGTTAAAGAAGGACAAAAGGTAAAAGCAGGTGACCCGGTTATTGTGATTTCAGCAATGAAAATGGAAAGCGAATTTAAAACAAATATAAATGGCGTGATTGAAAAAATTCATGTAAAAGAAGGAGATACGGTTAGTGGTGGGAAAAAACTTGTAAGTATAAAATAACAACAAGTAACAAGTAATAACAATTAAATTTAAAATTATGCAAAGCCTTGAGGACAAATATCGAAAATTTGAAGAAATTAATAAACAAGCTGAACTTGGCGGTGGACAAGATAGAATTGATAAACAACACAAAGGAAACAAGAAAACAGCACGTGAACGAATAAATGATTTGTTGGACAAGGGATCATTTGTTGAGATAGACAAGTTAGTAACACACAGATGTTCTAATTTTGATATGGAAAAAAACAAAATAATAGGCGATGGAGTAGTTGTTGGTTATGGAAAAATTGATAACAGATTAGTTTATGTTTTTGCTCAGGATTTTACTGTGTTTGGCGGAACAATGAGTCGTGCAAATGCAGACAAGATGAAAAAAATAATGGAACAAGCCATGAATATGGGTGTGCCTGTTATAGGCTTAAACGATTCCGGTGGTGCCAGAATTCAGGAAGGTGTAGAGAGTTTGGCAGGTTATGCCGATATTTTTTATTTAAATACCATGGCATCGGGTGTTATTCCGCAAATTTCTGCTATACTGGGTCCATGTGCCGGAGGTGCTGTTTATTCTCCTGCAATTACTGATTTTATTTTTATGACAAAAAAATCCAGTTATATGTTTATTACCGGTCCTGATGTTATTAAAACGGTTACTCACGAAGAAGTAACAAAAAATGAGCTTGGCGGTGCGATGACACATAACACAAAAAGTGGAGTTGCTCATTTCGCTTGCGAGGACGATGAACATACAATGATGATGGTTCGTGAGTTGATGAGTTATTTGCCATCTAACAATATGGAAGACCCACCTTTGAAAATATGTGTAGATGATATTCATCGTGAAGATGAAAGTCTGCAAACCTTTGTGCCTGCTGACCCCAACAAACCATATAATATGATAGAATTAATTACAACTGTAGTTGATGATCATAATTTTTTTGAAGTACAATCGCATTATGCTAAGAATATTGTAATTGGTTTTTCCAGGTTAGGAGGCAGGTCGGTAGGTATTGTTGCAAATCAGCCACAGGTTTTAGCAGGATGTCTCGACATCAATTGTTCAATAAAAGCAGCCCGGTTTATTCGCTTTTGCGATGCATTTAATATCCCCATTATTACATTTGAAGATGTGCCCGGATTTTTGCCCGGAACCACACAAGAATTTGGCGGTATTATTAAACACGGAGCAAAATTGTTGTATGCTTATTGCGAAGCAACAGTTCCCAAAATAACTGTAATTACCCGAAAAGCTTATGGAGGAGCTTATGATGTAATGTCGAGTAAACACATAGGAGGAGATGTAAATTTTGCTTATCCCACAGCCGAAATTGCAGTAATGGGTTCATCGGGAGCTGTAAATATTATTTATCGCAATAAATTTAATAATGAAGAAGAAAGACAAAAAATTGTTGACAATTATAATAATACTTTCGCAAATCCATACAAAGCTGCCGAATTAGGATATATCGACGAGATTATTTACCCTAAACAAACCAGATTTAAGTTAATTCAGGCACTTGAAATGACACAAAATAAAAGAAAAAATAATCCGCCAAAAAAACATGGAAATATACCTTTGTAAGAATACGTCAAAGTTATATCCGTCAGACCGCTACAAGCGATCAGACGGTTATGCTTATACTTGTCTGCCGTAGGCATGAAATCCCCGTTCGGTGTTTTTTCCTGACTACGTCGTTAAATTATTATCCATATTATTATTTATGATTACCACAAATTTTACGGTCAATATCATTTAACCTTGCCAAATTTCCAATTTCAAGTAACAAGTAACAAACAATAAATTTCCAATTTTCTAAAAGAATAATATATCTTTGCAAATCTTTTTTTAAAACATAATGTAATTAATGAGTACTAAATTTAACGAATACAAGGATTTTGACCTTTCCAAAATTAATAAAGAGGTATTAGAGATTTGGGAAAAGAACAATACATTTGAGAAAAGTCTATCTACACGCGAGGGAAACAGATCATTTGTTTTTTACGAAGGACCACCTTCTGCAAATGGGATTCCGGGTATTCATCATGTAATGGCAAGAACAATTAAGGATCTGTTTTGCCGATACAAAACATTACAGGGTTTTCATGTAAAACGTAAAGCAGGTTGGGATACACACGGATTACCTGTAGAATTGAGTGTTGAAAAAACACTTGGCATAACAAAAGAGGATATTGGTAAAACAATATCGGTAGCAGAATACAATGCTACATGCAAGAAAGAAGTAATGAAATATACCGACCAGTGGGAAGAGCTTACCCGTATAATGGGATATTGGGTAAACATGAATGATCCGTATATTACTTACGATAATCGTTATATCGAAACTGTATGGTATTTGCTCAAACAGATTTTTGAAAAAGGCTTATTGTATAAAGGATACTCAATTCAGCCCTATTCGCCTGCTGCCGGGACAGGCTTAAGTACACACGAATTAAATCTGCCGGGTTGTTATTGCGATGTTAAAGATACTACTGCAACAGCACAGTTTAAGCTTATTAAAAACAATAAGTCGGAGTTTTTATTTAATAACAGTTTGTCTAATATTTACATTTTAGCATGGACAACCACTCCTTGGACATTGCCATCAAACACAGCTCTCGCAGTTGGCGAAAAAATAAAATATGTAAAAGTTCAGACCTATAATCAATATACAGGAAAACCGGTTGTAGTAATTCTCGCAACAGCTCTTGTTAGTTCTTATTTCGATAAAAAGAATGAAGAATTAGCTTTTGATGATTATAAAGCAGGTGATAAAAAGCTCCCTTTTAAAATACTTGAAGAATTTTCGGGTAAAGAACTTGAAGGAATGGAATACGAACAGCTTATTCCGTGGGTTAAACCGCTAAAAAAAGCATTTAAGGTTATTATCGGCGATTTTATTACTACCGAAGACGGAACAGGGATTGTTCATATAGCACCAACATTTGGTGCCGATGATGACAGGGTTGCAAAACAATTTAATATTCCTCCACTAATTGTTATCGATAAAGAAGGAATAAGACAGCCCTTAGTCGACAAAAAAGGAAGATTTTACCCAATAGACCAACTTGATAATGACTTTGTTAAAGATTATGTAAATACCGATATTTATAAAGATTTTGCAGGATTATATGTTAAGAATGCTTACGATGAAACATTAAGCGAAAAAGATATAACTGCCGATATTCACATATCAATAATGCTAAAGAAAGAAAATAAAGCATTTAAAGTAGAAAAACACGAACATAATTATCCTCATTGCTGGCGAACAGATAAACCTATTTTATATTATCCTCTCGATAGCTGGTTTATTAAAACAACTGCTGTTAAAGACAGAATGATAGAGTTAAACAATACCATTAACTGGAAGCCAAAATCAACAGGCACAGGTAGATTTGGAAAATGGCTCGAAAATCTTCAGGACTGGAATCTTTCTCGTTCAAGATATTGGGGAACACCTTTACCGATATGGGTTTCAGAAGATAAAAAAGAAATTAAATGTATTGGTTCCGTAGAAGACCTGAAAAATGAAATTCAGAAGGCAGTAGAAGCAAGGTTCATGAAAGAAAACCCGTTTGCAGATTTTAAAGAAGGGGATTTTACTCTTGAAAATTACGAAAAAGTTAATCTTCACCGTCCCTTGGTTGATGAAGTATTTTTAGTTTCGGATAGTGGCAAGAAAATGACAAGAGAAGCAGACCTTATAGATGTATGGTTTGACTCGGGAGCAATGCCTTATGCACAACATCATTATCCGTTTGAAGCACAATCCCGGTGGGAAGGGGCTTTCCCCTCCGACTTTATTGCAGAAGGAGTGGACCAGACACGAGGATGGTTTTTCACATTGCATGCAATTTCAACAATAATATCCGATTCGGTTTCATTTAAAAATATTATTTCAAACGGTTTAGTTCTCGACAAACAAGGCAATAAAATGTCTAAACGTCTTGGTAATGCTGTTGACCCCTTTTCTACAATTGAAAAATATGGCTCAGACCCATTAAGATGGTATATGATCACTAATGCTCAGGCATGGGATAATTTAAAATTTGACATTAGCTTTATTGATGAAGTAAAACGAAAGTTTTTTGGAACATTATATAATACTTATTCTTTCTTTGCACTTTATGCCAATGTTGATGGTTTTACTTATAAAGAAAAAGAAATATCTGTTAATGAAAGACCGGAAATTGACCGTTGGATAATTTCTCTTTTAAATTCTCTGATAAAAGAAGTAGAAACAAATTATAATAATTATGAGCCTACAAAAGTCGGTAGAGCAATACAGAATTTTGTTACAGAAAATTTAAGCAACTGGTATGTTAGGTTAAATAGAAAAAGATTCTGGGGAGGAGAGTATTCCAAAAACAAAATAGCAGCATATCAGACATTATATACTTGTTTGGAAACTGTAGCTATCTTGGCATCGCCTATAGCACCATTTTATTCAGATAAACTATTTAATGATCTAAATATGGTATCTGTAAAACAAGATTTTGATTCTGTTCATTTATCTTATTTTCCAAAATTTGATGAAAAATTGATTGATAAAGACCTTGAGGAAAGAATGGATATTGCACAGAAAATATCCTCAATGATTCTTGGTTTAAGAAGAAAAGTCAGTTTAAAAGTTCGTCAACCCTTAAGTAAGATCTTGCTTCCTGTATTAGATAAAAATTTTAAAGATCATCTTGAAAAAGTAAAAGATCTAATTTTATCTGAAGTAAATATTAAAGAGATTGAGTATATTGCTGATACTTCGGGGATTTTAGTGAAAAAAATAAAACCCAATTTTAAAACTTTGGGACCAAAGTATGGCAAACAAATGAAAGATATAAGTGTTGCAATAAATAAGTTTACACAAGATGACATCAGGAAAATAGAAACAGAAGAAAAATACACATTGAATATTAATAATGAGGAAATTGAAATTGTTATTAGTGATGTAGAAATAATTTCTGAAGATATTCCCGGCTTATTAGTTGCAAACGAAGGTAATTTAACTGTTGCATTAGATATAAATGTTACAGAAGAACTAAAACAAGAAGGAATAGCAAGAGAATTTATTAATAGAATTCAAAATATTAGAAAGGATAGCGGCTTTGATGTTGTTGATAAAATTAAGATAGAAATTCAAAAACATGATGAAATAAATAGTGCTTTAATTAACTTTAAAACTTATATTTGTTCTCAAACTTTAGCGATTGAAATTAATTTATGTGAAAAATTGGAACAAAATAAATCTTCTTACGTAACAATTGATAATGATATTAATACATATATTAAATTAACTAAGATACATTAAATAGATAGTTATATATCTAATAAAAATATAGAATTATGGAAAACAATAAAAAAACGAGATATTCTGATGAAGAATTAAAGGAATTTAAAGACTTATTACTTTTTAAACTTGATAAAGCTCAAAAAGATTATGATATTTTAAGACAATCTCTTGATAATAGTGATGGTAATGATATTCAAGATACTTCTCCTACATTTAAAGTATTAGAAGAAGGTGCAAATGTTTTGTCAAGGGAGGAAGCAGGCAGGTTAGCACAACGTCAACTGAAATTTATCCAACATTTAAAAGGAGCTTTGATTAGAATTGAGAACAGAACTTATGGAGTGTGCAGAGTAACCGGAAAATTAATTTCAAAGGAAAGATTGCGTGCTGTTCCACATGCTACTTTAAGTATTGATGCCAAGAAAAATCAATAGAAGAGAAATATATTTAATTTAACATATAACTAAATGATTAGGGTTTAAATCTTAATCATTTTTTATTTTTCAACATGAAAATAAAACCATTTAATAAAGCGATTTTAATAGTTCTATTGATCTTGATAATAGATCAGATATTAAAGATTTGGATTAAAACCAATATGTTTCTGGGACAAGAATATAATGTATTTGGCAATTGGTTTATTATTCATTTTACCGAAAACAACGGAATGGCATTTGGGATGGAACTTGGAGGTAATTCTGGAAAGTTAATTCTTAGTATTTTTAGAATACTTGCTGTTTTTGCAATTGTGTGGTATTTGTACAATTTGTCTAAGAAAAACTCTCCTATGGGTTTATTAATATGCATTTCAATGATACTTGCAGGAGCTTTAGGAAATATTATCGATAGTGCTTTTTATGGTTTGATATTTAATGACAGTTATTATCAGGTAGCATCATTATTCCCTGAAGGTGGGGGATATGCACCATTTTTACAAGGCAAAGTTGTTGATATGTTTTATTTCCCGATAATTGAAGGTCATTTTCCTTCATGGTTCCCGTTTTGGGCAGATGAACATTTTATTTTTTTCCGACCTGTATTTAATATTGCAGATTCAGCAATAACTACCGGAGTACTTATGCTTATTATATTTCAAAAAAGGTATTTTAAGAAGAAGTAATTTATGAACAAAAATTCTAAATAGCTTGATATTCCAAGAATGCAACAAAAATACATTTTTGAGTTTTTTTCATATTGTTCAATTGCTCAATTGTTTTATTGTTTGTTAGAAATCAATCTCAAGTAATGATAATGCTTTGCCTTGTAGTTCCTCCCCTTTGGGGAGGTTAGGTGGGGCTATTATTCCAAAATATAATCAAATTGAACAAGGTCAATAAACTTTTGCACCCTGTTATTAATAAGTTTTTGATTTAAATTTTGCAACATTTTTGTTCCAAACTTTTCAACACAAAATGATGCAAGTGCTGATCCAAAAATAATTGCACGTTTCATATTGTCAAAAGAAATATCATCTGTTTTGGCAATATGACCAATAAAACCTCCGGCAAAAGCATCACCAGCGCCTGTTGGGTCAAAAACTTCTTTTAAAGGTAATGCAGGTGCAAAAAATATTTTTGATTTATGAAATAACAATGCTCCGTGTTCTCCTTTTTTAATAATTAAATATTTTGGTCCCATATTCATGATCTTCTTTGCTGCTACTACCAATGAATATTCTCCCGAAAGTTGGCGAGCTTCTTCATCATTAATTGTAAGAACATCTACCATGCTGATAGTTTTCTTAAGTTCATCAAGCATAATATTCATCCAAAAGTTCATAGTATCCATAACAATGAGTTTCGGGCGTTTTTTTAATCGTTCAATAACCTGACGTTGAACAATTGGTGATAAATTCCCAAGCATTAAATAATCAATATTTTGATAGTTTTCGGGAATAATCGGGTCAAAATTTTCCAAAACATTTAATTCTGTTATCAAAGTATCGCGGGTATTCATGTCATTATGATATTTCCCTGACCAAAAGAAAGATTTTTCACCCTTTTTTATTTGTAGTCCTTCAAGGTCTATACTGTGTTCTTTAAGTAACTGCATATATGCTTTTGGAAAATCATCTCCAACAACGGAAACAATTTTAGGTTCACAGCCAAAATAAGATGCAGCCAGACTTATAAATGTACCTGCACCACCAATAATTTTATCGGTTTTACCAAATGGTGTTTCAATAGCATCAAATGCTACACTTCCTACAACAATTAAACTCATATTATTTTTTTATTAGATTTTCTGCAAAGTTATTTTTTAATTTGAAAAAACATATTATTTTTGCAGTCCAATTTTCCTCCTTAGCTCAGTTGGTTAGAGCACTTGACTGTTAATCAAGGGGTCCTAGGTTCGAGTCCTAGAGGGGGAGCTGGATAGATTCCAAATAATATTAAAACCACTTATTTTTAACAAGGTGAGTGGTTTTTCTTTTATATCTCCACTAAACAACAACAGTACAGGCATTTATATTATAAAAGTAACAACAAACAAAGGCGTTGCTGTTGGGAAAGTTGTTTTGGAGTAAAGTAGTCAGAGCGGTGCGAGTTTTTTAAGTTTTTTAATTATTGAACAAGATGGTTGAAAGTCAAAAAAGGTTTACAGGATATATGTATTCTATACAATATTTATACCGATTGGACATTCAATATAGTCCAATATCTTGGACTATTTTCATGTAACATCGGCATTAACCATTGTAGAATCATAAAATATCCTTTGGACTATTTTATAATTACAATTGGTATTACTTATTTTACAGTTTGAATTAATAATAAATAATTATGAAAATAATAGTATTAGGAGCGGGCTTGGTTGGTGGACCAATGGCAATTGACCTTGCAAAAGACAAAAATCTTGATGTTAGCATTGCAGATATCAGTAAAAAGAAGCTTGAACGTTTAACAAAGTATAATATTAAAACCATAGAAGTAGACCTTTCTATAGAAAAAAATGTTATCGAACTTGTATCCGCTTGCGATTATGTGATAAATGCTGTTCCCGGTTTTATGGGATACAAAACCCTTGAAACAATAATAAAGGCAAAAAAAGATGTTGTAGATATTGCATTTTTCTCCGAAAACCCTTTTGAATTAGATAAACTTGCAAAAGAAAATAATGTAACAGCAATTATGGATTGTGGCGTTGCTCCGGGCATGTGTAATGTCCTTACGGGATATGTACATCATATATTAGATAAAACAGTATCTGCAATAACCTATGTAGGAGGCTTACCTGAAGTTCGTGAATATCCTTTTGAATATAAAGCAGTTTTTTCTCCAATAGATGTAATTGAAGAATATACCAGGCCCGCCAGAATTATTGAAAACGGTAAAATGGTTGTTAAGCCTGCATTATCGGAGCCTGAACTTATTAATTTTCCGAATATTGGAACACTTGAAGCATTTAATAGTGATGGAATTCGCTCACTTGCAACTACAATTAAGGCTGAAAACATAAAAGAAAAGACTCTTCGCTATCCAGGACATATTAAAATAATGGAAATATTTCGTGAAACTGGGTTTTTCAGCAATGAAGAAATTGAAGTTAAGGGAAACAAAATCCGACCTATAGACCTTACTGCAAAATTGTTATTTCCAAAATGGGAACTAAAAAATAATGAAGTAGATATTACTGTAATGAAAGTAATAATAGAAGGGGAGAAGGATGGTGAAAAATTACGTTATACTTACGATTTGTATGATAAATATGATGCAGAAACAAATATTCATAGTATGGCGAGAACAACAGGCTACACGGCAACATCAGCAATACGTATGTTGATTAAGGGATTATACTCACGCAAAGGTATTTCTGTTCCTGAATTTATTGGCGAACACCCTGAATGTGTTAAATTTCTTTTTGAACAATTAGCCGAAAGAAATGTGGTTTATAAAGAAACTATTGAAAATTTTTAATACTCTAAAAACCTTCAAGGTCTTTAAGACCTTGAAGGTTTAAAAAATATTTATGTTATTCCAAAAATTTAAAATATACTTTCTACTGACTTTCTCCATGCTTATATGGGGCATGTCATATATTTTGCTTGAAATTGTTTTCGATTATTTTACTCCCGTAACAACAGTAGTAGTAAGAATAATAATGGCTTCAATATTTATGCTTAGCTTATCTTTAATATTAAAAAAGCTACAGAAAATAGAAAAAAAAGACATAAAAATATTTATGTTATTTGCACTTATTGACCCCTTTATTTACTATATTTGTGAAAGTTATGGATTACAGTTAACATCGCCAACAACAACCGCTATAATAATTGCAACAATTCCATTATTTGCTCCTTTATCGGCAATAATATTTTTAAAGGAAAACATTTCATTATTAAATATTGCAGGTATTATTGTTTCGTTTGTTGGAGTTTTATTTGTTATAATCACCAAAAACTTTGAACTTTCTGTTGACCCAAAGGGTTTATTATTATTGTTTGTTGCTGTGTTTTGTGCAGTACTTTACAACTTTTTTCTACGCAAACTGGTACGGAAATATAATGTGTATACAATTATCACCGTTCAAAATATTATAAGTCTTATATATTTCCTCCCTTTTTTATTTATTTATGGAATTGAGGAGATCATACATGTAAACTATGATTTAAAGTTAATATCAACACTAATTGTTTTATCCGTTTTTGCTTCTTCTCTTGCTTTTATTTTTTATGCTGATAGTATTAAACAAATTGGTATTACAAAAACAAATGTATTTGCAAACATGATACCTGTCTTTACCGCTGTATTCTCCTATTTTATATTAAATGAGCTAATTAATTTGAATAAAATATTTGGTATTATATTAGTAATTTTAGGATTATTTATATCACAAATAATAAAAAAGAAATAGTTTTTGTATTTTTGTGTTTTAAAAATTTGTTATGATTATGAAAAAATTACTATTAATTGTTTTAATTCTCTTTTCTCTTAACAGCATATTTGCACAAAACGATTCATTATTTCTTGATACTTGCAATACCTGTAAAAACGAAATTGGGATTAACCTTGCACCGGTAGCATCGGTATTTATGACTGGTGGAGGTTTGTTTTATAATTATGCAATGACATACAAAAGAATGGTCAAGAATGGTGCACTCAGGTTTAGGTTGAGTTATACTCCCAGTTATTCGTATCATTACTATTCTCCATACGATCCCAATACTTTTGTTATTGAAAAAGATGATTCTGTAACTATTTTATATAATCAGGTAATTAATCCAAAATGCTATGGTTTGCATATTGGGTATGAAAAGCACAGACAGGGAAGATGGACAAAAGATTTTTATGGTATTGATTTGACTTTCAATATTAATACTATTGACTATTCGGCAGTTATTTATACTCAAACTGAGGATACGATGATATATGATGAAAATACCAGAGATGATACTGAAACAATATTGTACAGAATAGGAGTTAATTTATTCTATGGATGGAAAATTCCAATTTCCAATCAATTTCTTTTAAGTATTCAGTTTGGTGCTAATTTTGGTTATTACTTTGGCGAATTTGCATATCCTGACGAAGATTATATGTTTGTTAAAAGATATACAGAAAATTTTGATCTAAGCAAGTACTTTATTAATGACCTTTCGTTGGCGATAAAGTTTTAATT
>CAYTAU010000036.1:0-22278 GCA_964435855.1 uncultured Bacteroidales bacterium
TTATTTTCAATTAATGTGGATTTATTTAAAGGAAGCGTGGGTTTATTTTCAGGAAATGTGGATTTATTTTTAATTACTTCAATCCAAGTACTTTCTTTAATTTAGAATCAAGTTCTTTTAATGTTTCGTTTTTTAGTTCACCAATTTTTCCAATAGCCAATTCAATTTCCAAAGTTGCTAATTTACTTGTTCTTATTAAAGATGATTTCTTTAATCTATTAATTTTGTCAGGTTCTAATAAAACATCTGTCTGTTCACTCCATTTAAGTTGTGTAGTTATAAATGTTACAATAATGTCAATATTACCTTTATAAAGTATAACGGCGGGTCTTTTTTTTGCTCCTTTTAAATTTGTAAAAGGAAACGGAATTAAAATAATATCTCCTTTTTTCATTAAAATTTTTCAATTATATCTGATTCACCATATATTTCTTCTTCATCGTTTAAAAAATCAAACGATTTTGATTTTGAAGTTAATTTCATTATTCCTTCTGTTATTTTTTTGTCGTCATACGATTTTAAAAGAAAATCAATGTAATCAGAAATTTCTTTTAGCCTCCAGTCGGGAAGTAATGATATTTTACTAATTGTTTTATTTATCAAAATTTCTCTATTCATATTTTATGTATTTTTATTACAAACCTACATTAATTTTTTATAAAAATACACATAAACATAATGAAAAAAAATTATATGTAGGTTCCCTCTGACAAATTAAATACTTTTTTACAGAGGAAATATAATGTATTTTGTAAAATTTACAATATTTTAATTGTTTTCATTTATGAAAGCCAAGGTTTTAAATAAACCGCCGTGTGGAGTTTATTGTTATTGATACGGGGATGAATTAGGGTTTGGTCTATTCTGCCTTTATAACCTTTTCTTTCAAAAAAAGACTATTGCTTTTAATTTCTACTATATAAATTCCGCTTGCTAAATGTTTTAGTGGTATTTCAATTTTATTTAAGTAGTTTGGTATTTCAAATTCTTTTTCAATTACTATTTGTCCAATATCATTATACATATAAACAAATATATTTTCATCCTCACATTTATCAATTTCAAATGTTAAGTTTTCAGAAAAAGGATTTGGATATAAATGAATAAAATTGTTTGGGTTGTCATTTCCTGAAACTAATTGATATGTAGTATCGGTACATCCATAAAAACTCATTACATTTAATTCAACTAAAAACAAACCGGAATTTGGATAAGTGTGTGAATTGTTGTAAAATAAAGCAGAATCAACGATTGTATTATTGTAATAATAATAATAATACCAATTATAATAAAGGACAGAATCTAATACAACTTTCAGAGTATCTCCATCTCCGTATCTCCAATAACTTCCAACAGCATTTGCTGAAGAAGTATTTTCAAAATGAACAACATCATCATCGTAAGATACTTCGAAATCAGCTATTGGACTTTCGTAAACCGTTATAAGATTCTCAACACATTGCGTATTTGCACAGCCATACTCATCTGTAACTGTCAGGCATACGTCAAATACACCACTGCCTTTATAAATATGATATGTGCTTTTAAGATAATTAATTGAATCAATTGGAGAATTGTCGCCAAAATTCCAATTATATACTTTCCCCCCGTTATTAGGACTAGATTCAATGAATTGTACAGTAAGGGGCTGGCAACCGGAAGTTATATTAGGCGAAAAACTAACAGGAGGAAGAAGATTTACAAAAATATCAACTGAATCAGAGCCTGAATTCCCAAAATTATCAGAGACATTTACAACAATTGTAGTGTCAGTAGTTGGGTTAACAAAAAAAGGAGTGCTAATAATATTTCCCGCAGATTCAATCACATATGGAGGTGTTCCACCCATAACGTTCATGGAAATTATAACATCTTCTCCTGCACAAACCGTATCCATATTTGTATATAGCTCTACTACAATTTGCCCATAAGATAGCACGCTATAAAAAGTGAGAATAAGGAATGAAAATTTCATACTTCAAATATAAACAAAAAAAGTAGAAAACTCCCCTTTATAATTTTAGATTTCAATATCTTTAGTTCAACATCAATCTAAAATACTTTCAATATCTTTGTAAATGAAATATGTTTTTATTGAATCTTTTTCAATGTCAAACTTTAATCCTTTTAGTTTTGCTCCTCTATAACCTAAACCTTTTGTTCTTTTAATATCTTCAATCTTATTCCAATCATTTACTTGAATTATAGCTTTTGCACAAATTGAATTATTCTGAGCATTAACTATTAAATATTCTTTCCCTTCTTCTTCTATATATTTATTAAACCAGTATTCTATATTATCATATTTACTAATTTGGGATATTAATTCTGCCTTATATTCTTCCGAATCAAAACTGTATTTATCAAATATCTGATTTGAATTTTCGCATTCTGGTCTATCACAAGATGAAAAGAATAAAAATATTAAGGAAATTATAAGTATAGCTGTCTTTTTCATTTCAATTTGATTTTATATTAATACAACTTAGTAACGAGCATATAATTTAATTATTACACTAAAATTAACAAAAATAATTAGAAAACACCATTTTTTAATTTTAGGTTAAAATGGATTCCTGTTTTCACAGGAATGTTTTAATGGCGAATTTCAGTTAACCTGGGTTTCATTTCAGTTAATCACGTTTTCATTTCAGTTAATGTGGATTTATTTTCAAGAAATGTCATATTATTTTCAGGAAATGTCATATTATTTTCAGACAACGTGGATTTATTTTCAGGAAATGTCATATTATTTTCAGACAACGTGGATTTATTTTCAGGAAATGTCATATTATTTTCAGACAACGTGGATTTATTTTCAAGAAATGTCATATTATTTTCAATTAATGTGGATTTATTTAAAGGAAGCGTGGGTTTATTTTCAGGAAATGTCAATTTCTTTCTTAAGCTTTTCAATTGCTTGTTGTAACTCATCCGATTGTTGTGTTCCAAATAGTATGCGTTTTCCATTTTTGAGAACAAGTTGAAGACCTTTGTTCCCCTTTACGTTGTATGCTCTACCACTTAATCCAAAACGTATTCCCCAGCCAAGATATTCCCCAATAGGGCTATATTGTCTTAATTTCATTGTTTTTACATTTTCCCATTTAATATGTCGAAAGCGAAATTGTATCGGAAAAAATTTGTAATAAAGTCCGTCCTTTCTTATTTCTGTCTTGAGATTGGCTGTAAGAAAAAGCAGTAGCATAAGTCCCATTATTAAGTCAACGATATGAAAAATATTGTCTGTTGGCTCAATATTCCCAAATGCTTGTTTTAAAAAATAGGTTTGATACTTTGCATAGCACCAAAGTCCTGTTGTTCCAATAATGATTATCCAAATCCAAATTTGTGTGAATTTTTGTCGTTCTTTAAAATATGTTGTCATTTTTTATTTTAATCAATAAACGTTTCTTGTAATACCGATTTAACTTCTTTTATTTCAGGTTTAGACAATCTGCTCAAAACCTTCACTATTCGTTGTTTGTCAATTGTTCTTATTTGATCAATTACTATCCAGCCAATTTTTCTATCGTGTTTTACTTCAATCCTTGTTGGATATTTCTTTGATTTTGTCGTCATTGGTGCAACTACAATAGTTCGTAGATGTTTATTAATTTCATCTGGAGAAATAATAACACAAGGTCTGGTCTTTTTTATTTCACTTCCAACTGTTGGATTAAGATTGACTAAAACTATTTGATATTGATTTAAATCCATTCTTCCAGGTTTTCATCATCAAAAATATCATTGAATAGAAGTTGATCATCTCCATTTTCATTCATTTTTTTAAATGCAGTATCCCATCCTTTTCTTGGCTTCGAAATTGGTTTTAAAATAATATAACCTTTTTCAAGTATAAGCTCAATTTTATCTTTTATATTATATTTCTCAATCAGGGTTTTACTAAGCCTAAATCCTTTAGAATTTCCAATTTGTATTATTGATATTTCCATAAACTATAAATATTTAATGTAATTACAAAGTTGCTACATTTTTTGGGATTTTCAAAATTTTATTCCATCTTTTTTATATCTGCTATTAAATCCTGATGCAATAGGAGACTTAAAAAAGTCGAATTATTTGTATTAGCATGGGTTAATCCCGATTGGGTTAAATTTTTGTTGGTAATATAATAGAGAAAATACTTCCTTTTCCTTTAATGCTTTCAACTTTAATTAAATCTTTATTAGCTTTTTTATTGAAGTAATATTTTTGTTATCAGTAATTTTAATAAAATAGATTCCTTTGTCAAGTTCGGAAATATCTATTAAATTCTTTTTTGCCGAAATATTTAATATGTTTCTTTTGTAATAAGTCTTGCCATAGATATCGTAAATAGTAATTTGATAAGTATCAATAATTGGTGTATGAATATATAATATATTATTACAAGGGTTGGGATAGATGCTAAAATTTATTGTATTATTTACTAATAATTCCGATTGAACATAATCAACAAAAGGAAATTCGATATAAGAAGAGTAATCGCTTCCATGATATACTGTATTTGATGCTATAAGTGTATCGCCTGTAACATACATTTCTTGTCCGTTGTTTAGGTTTTTATCAAATCTGGGGTAATTAGAAGAAGTAATATCAATTCTAATTTTATGTCCTGCAAGAAAAGTGTTGGCAAGATTCTTTAATTCAATTTCAACTTCGTAAACCTGACCGGAAACCATTGAAGCGGTATCGGCAATTGTGTATCCGTTCCTAAATCGCATTCTTCTTATGCTTTCGGCTAATATCATTGAACTGCTATCGGGATAGACATCGGTAAGGCGAATTGCAAAATCGGTATCAAGCCTGTTTGACGAAACAAAAAGATGAACCACAGGTTTGCCAATTAATTTAATATCCTGAATTAATTCATCTGTTGTAAATATTAAAATATCGTTTCTTATTTCTACAGTATCGGCTTGGTTGTACGGTCCTTGCAATAAGTTTTGGTTTAGAGTTGCTCCGCCAATAGTAGGAGAGGGGTCTCTTGGATCGTAATCGAAATTTGAAAATGTATTTGGATTTGGTGGAGCATTAATATCGAGTAATCCACCTGTGTTTAAATACAAATTATAGTTTGTTGTATTTGTTGTGGGCCATTCTGCAGAGTTTTGCCATGTATTTTCTCCCATTTGAAAGTATTTGATAGCAGGGTTTGCATCCCAGCCGTTAATATCGTTAAGCATATAATAATTAAAAAACATCATGGCTAATGAATCGTTCCAGTTTTCTGCTCCGTAATAAAAAAGTTCACCTTGTTGAGCTGTACCAACTTGTGCTGTTCCAAAACCTCCGTGTGCCCAAGGTCCCATTAGTAATTTATGCTGTGTACCTACGGGCGATTGTTGTTTAATTGCATTAAAAAATTCTATCATAAGGTCGGTATTATGGTCGTACCAGCCACCTATCATAAACATTGGTATTTCAATTTCTGCTGGATACCAGTTGTTGTTTTCTACCCATTGCCATGTTGCGCTGTAAAAAGGATTGCTTAATAAAAATGCAGACATTCCGTAACCAAGAGCATCAAGTTGTTCTACATAAGCAGTTCGATATACTCCACCATGAAAATATTCTTGATATTCGAATTGCGGACCTGCTACCAATGGTACTGCACAGGTATGGTTTGGATGTTTTTCGTGGGCTGTTTGAAACTGAACTTTGCCAAGTGCTGATGGTCCCCATGTGCCAATTTGCCCGTCAGACCATGTTTGGTCTTTTATCCAGTCAATAACATCGTAGCCGTCTTCACCTCTGTTTGGTACAGCTATGCAGGCTGATGCCGAAGCATAGAAACAACGCCAGTCAACAATTACAAAATTATATGCCGATGTATCTATACCTGTTCCAAAGCCTAATGGCAGATTATATCTGTACCAGAATTTACTATATGAGGTTTGAATAAGTATTGTTGGGCGTTGCATTGCACCCGAAGGAATATAAATATCGGCAGCAAGAGTTTTGCCATCACGCATTGGTATTGTATCTTCAACAGGAGTGAGTGGTTGTGATGCTAAATTGTATAATAAGAAAATTCCGGTAATAAATAATAGACTTGTTCTCATGGTTTTGTTTTTGGTTGTTTTGGCGGAGGATTCAGGTGGCTTTTTAAATAGATATTATTTTGCCACAACTATTTTCTTGGTAATAGTATTGTTTTCCTCAACAATATTAAGATGATAAATACCATTAGAATACTCCGACATATCAATATTTATTATGGTTTCATTTATTTCTCTGTTAACAATTGTTTTACCCAACATATCAATTATCTCTAATTTGCGGGTATCAGAATTATTAAATTCAAGAGTTAAAATATCTTTAACAGGATTTGGGAATATTTGCATATTTTTTACAAATAATTCCTTTATAATATCTAAAGGAGTAATGCAAAACTGAATACTTGCACCATATCCAAAATCTCCGCTACCTGAACCATATTCAAGTGATATTGTTGTATTGGTTACAGAGTATGTTCCTGTTGCATAAGAATTCATTCCATCGCCGTAAGAATCATTAATATTGAAAGTATAACAACCAATTCCCAAACAAAAACTTTGGTTATCTGTAATTATTGACCAGTCAGTATAAGGACCTCCTGAATACAATACTGCACTTGTAGTATCATCTGTAATTTCCCATGTAATCTCGCTTCCAAAATAATCTGTAACAATATTTATTTCTACATCTTGAGCATCATCAAAAACTGAATAATCAAGATCAATCATATCATTACTTGTGTTTTCATCTGTTCCTCCATTTGGGGAAGAGGTATATGCTTCGAACGTATAATCTCCAACGCTTAAAGTAATTTGTGGAAATGTAACAGTATCTATGTCATTTGGAGCAAGATTCCCTGACCAGTTTTGAGTAACTATAGTTCCTCCGTCAATCTGATAATTTACATCAAGTTGTGAAATATCAATAAGTCCTGCATTTTTAATAACAACTACAGGAGTATAATCTACAATATCACAATATACTTCTTCTAATCCTAAAATTTCTTGTGCCATGGCATCGCCCGATGAAACAATAAATGGTTTATCTAAAGTATCACCAGGATTATATTCATCGGCTACTCCGTTTGGGTTTGAAGTAAACGCTGTAAAAATATGATTTCCCGAAGGAAGAGTAATTAAAGAATATGTTACTGTATCAGTTTCATATTGAGCTAAATTTCCTGCCCATGCAGTTGAAGTAATTGTACCACCATCTATTTGATATCCAACATCAGCAGTTGTGAGATTTGTTAATCCCATATTTCTTATAACAACTTTGGGAGTAACATCTGCACTTAAAATACTATTATAACTTTCGGGGTAAATAATATTCATTAATTGTGCATCGTTTTGTGTATTATTATTTACAACATCTAGTGTTCCAATATAAGGTTCTCTGTTTTGTTTTGTTACTACAATATCGGCTTGTCCTGGAGAAACAAATGCAGGGAATGTTAGTGTAATTGAAGTATTAGTCCCTGTAAATTGTGCATCTAAAAGAACATTGTTTTGAGAAATTGCTACATATGCATATTGTTCTGTTGTTACCATTAAAGAACTTGTTCCAACAGGAATTGGGTTTATATAACTTGCTGATATCGCAGGAGGAACGCCAATATATGTCATTACAGATGGGTCTCCCATTAAATGATATATTTCACAGTAATAATCAATATCTCCGTTACCTTCAGCTACTGCCAGATTGCCGGAATAAATTACTTGTCCATTTGTATAAAACCATTGGTCTTCTGTTTCTCCATTTTCATGAAACAAGCAATCAAAAACACCAAGATGAGCATCATATACAGGGTTTGCTGAAACTGCTGTAGCACCAACTCCCCACCAGTAATCTTCATCCCAATATGTTGAATTTGAGCCTCCAATATGTCCTAATGCTCCTTTGTCAACAGCACGAAGCAATGCTTCTCCAAAGCATACAGGGTCATCAAATTTATTAGACAAACAGCAATTACCAATAGATAAAGGATATTTGTCTGTATTAGTTAAATTAGCAACATCTGAAACCACAAAAGAAGGATCGCCCCAACCACTGGAACCACAGTGTGCTGTGTAATTTACAAATCCTACCCCTTCACTAAAATTAGCTTGAATAGCTGCAGAAGCTCCGGGATCATCAGAAGTAATAGGAGAACCTGAACCATATAAATATGTATGAGAGCTTACTCCATGCACAGCATTAAAATAGTTATCTGTTCCGTAATTTATTTGTCCGTTTCCATATGTAGGAGCATTACCGGCATCAACTCCGGCAACCAAAATCACTTCTCCAAGAAATGAAGGATCGGGCATTAAATATTGTTCATATTGTAATGTTTTATCAATTTGTGGTTGTAATTCACTTGTGTTGGTAGCCGAAAATCTCCCATAATATAATTCAGGAAAAACATCTCCTCCTCCATCATATTCACAGTAATATAGATCTGTTTTATGACTACCTGCAGTTCCATCAAATGTCGGTATTTGAGCAACATCTCCAACAAAAAGAACATAAGTTGGTGGAGGATCTGAAGGTGTTCCTGCATTATAAAGATCTTGTAAATAACTTTTTATTGACGTAGTTGTTGTTCCTACCAAAGGATTATCGGTATATGCTTCAATTACATTAAATCCTTTTCTTTTTTTCCATTCAATAAAAGCTTGTAATTGTGTTTCAAACATGGGGTCAGAAACAATTACATATTTTACGGGATAAGTAGTAATAACATCTTTACTTTTATTTGATACATGATTTATAAAATGCTTTGATAATGTATGTTCAAACATTGGAGAATAATTCTTGTCTTTTAAAGAATTTGTTTTAGAAAGGTTAATGTTCTCAAATGTAATTTTTACTTCAATATCATTATATATTTTTAAAATATTTTGAACAGGATTGTATGAAAATTGCGAAATTGAAATTCTTCCAACTTGTGTTCCTCGCATAATCCCCAATATTTCGGCATTTACATTCGGTCCGTTATTAAAATCATCTATTTTGTAAAAATCTTTGTTATATTGAAATTCAACATTAGAAGGGTCTGCACTTTTACTTAATGATGGTTGAACGGGTATAATTTTTTCGGGATAACCAATTTCATTCAAATTAATTACTTCTTCATTATAACTAATAATTTCAACTTTAATTCCCGAACAATATGGAATTTCAACCAATTTATTAATAATAGGAAGATGTGGGTTTCCATAATCATTGTTTTTGGTAAACTTATCAACTTGCAGTTGAATAAAAACACCTTCTTTTGTTTTTACTCTGAATATGTTCAAATCACTGACCGAACTTTTAACAACCAAATCATCAGTTGTTTGTTCTGTAATATTAAATCCGTTATTTCTAGGATTTAATTCAATTTTTTCAGCAAAAATGTTGAATGAAAAGCATAAACTTAGCAATACCGAAATAATAAATGTTTTTTTCATAATAATCTTTAGTTGAATTTAATCATTAGACTATAAAATATGTAAATAGGTTGCTTCAAGCAACATTTTTTTAATTAGTTTTTGTCCATAATGTCCGATTTCTTTGTTATTTTTAATTTGCCAATCAGTCATTTACAATAGTAAACTCCTGATTGTCAAATCTGCAAAACCTCGAACTCGAACATTCTGAATCAAACACTTGATTTTATAGACAAACACTAATTAATGATTTAAAATAAATTTTCCGGAATATGAATTAATTAAAATTACAGTTTTATCTCCTTTATAATATTTTGCCTTACTTATATCAAATTTTAATGTTTTTTCAACTTCCTTATCATCAATTTCTTTTTTAATAGAGTGTTTTAAATATAAGGTAGCTTTTGCAGGCAAGCTTTTAGCATACATCCCATTAAAGTAAAGTTCAAAATCATGTTCAACATTACTTCCTTTAGTTTTTACCTGAATTGTTAAAATACTATCGGTTAAACTTGCACTTTCAATAGTATAATCCAACTTAGAATTATCCCACGAAAAACTTTTATCAACTATAACTTCTTTAACTTTTGGATTTTTCATCGATTTATTTTTGTTATTTCCTTTATTTGTAAAACAAGATGTCATAATGAAAATAACAATTGCAAAAAAAAGAATATGTTTCATATAATTAGCGTATTAAATTATGTTATGTTTTTTTTTAGACTTTAAAGGTATATTATTATTTACAATAATAAAAAAAATAGATATTTTTACATTTGATTTTTTTTAAAGAATTTATAAATACCTGTTATGACAAACGAAGAGTTTAAAAAAGTAATATTACAAGGAATACCTGCGGTATTGCCTAATTCAAAATCTTTTGACAAATCAATAGATCATGCTCCAAAGCGAAAAGATATTTTGTCTGATATAGATAAAAAATTAGCATTAAAAAATGCTTTAAGATATTTCGACAAAAAACATCATTCTGTTTTAGCTCCCGAATTTGCAAATGAACTTAAAGAATATGGCAGAATATATATGTACAGGTTCAGACCAGATTATGAGATATCTGCAAGAAATATAAATGATTTTCCTCATAGATCAAAGCAAGCTGCTGCATTAATGTTAATGCTTAGCAATAATCTTGATTATGCCGTAGCACAGCATCCTCACGAACTTATTACTTATGGTGGAAATGGCTCGGTTTTTCAAAATTGGGCTCAATACCTGCTTACAATGAAGTATTTGGCAGAAATGACAGATGAGCAAACTCTTGCTCTTTATTCGGGTCATCCAATGGGGCTTTTCCCTTCACACAAAGATGCCCCGCGTGTTGTTGTTACAAATGGTATGGTAATACCTAATTATTCAAAACCTGATGACTGGGAAAAATTTAATGCTCTTGGAGTTTCACAATACGGACAAATGACAGCAGGATCTTTTATGTATATTGGTCCTCAGGGCATTGTTCATGGTACAACAATAACTTTAATGAATGCCGGAAGAATGATAAGTGAAGATGGAGCTAAAGGAAAAATATTTGTTACTTCAGGATTAGGTGGAATGTCTGGAGCACAGGCAAAAGCTTCTGTAATTTCAGGTGTTGTTGGAATTATTGCAGAAATAAATGCAAGAGCTGTTGATAAAAGACATTCACAAGGATGGGTTGATGAAGTATATGAAGATATTGACAAATTGATCGAAAGAGCTATTGCCGCACAATCTGACAAAGAAGCTGTTTCTCTTGCTTATAAAGGTAATATCGTTGACATGTTGGAAAGATTTGTGGAAAAAAACATAAAAATAGATATAGGTTCTGATCAAACATCTCTTCATAATCCATGGTCGGGTGGTTATTATCCTGTAGGATTAAGTTTTGAAGAATCTAATAAAATGATGACAGAAAATCCTGAAATGTTTAAACAAAAAGTTCAGGAAAGTCTAAGGCGACAGGTTAATGCAGTTAATAAACTTGTTGAAAACGGTATGTATTTTTTCGATTACGGCAATGCTTTTTTACTTGAAGCAAGCAGGGCAGATGCTGATATTTTAAATGACAAAGGTGAATTCAAATATCCTTCTTATGTTCAGGATATTATGGGTCCAATGTGTTTTGATTACGGTTTTGGACCTTTCCGATGGGTTTGTACATCATCAAAACCCGAAGATCTTGATACTACAGATAAAATTGCAATTGATGTTTTAGAAAAAATTGCATTAAGTTCTCCTCCTGAAATTACACAACAAATGAAAGATAATGTTCAATGGATAAAAGGTGCAAAAGAAAATAAACTTGTTGTGGGTTCACAAGCACGCATTTTATATGCCGATGCAGAAGGAAGAATTAAAATAGCCACCGAATTTAATAAAGCAATAAAAGATGGCAGAATTTCTGCTCCTGTTGTTCTTGGAAGAGATCACCATGATGTTTCAGGAACAGATTCTCCTTACAGAGAAACGTCGAATATTTATGACGGTAGTAGTTTTACTGCAGATATGGCAATACAAAATGTAATTGGCGATTCTTTTAGAGGTGCTACTTGGGTTTCAATACACAATGGAGGTGGAGTTGGTTGGGGAGAAGTAATAAACGGTGGTTTTGGAATGTTGCTTGATGGCTCTGATGATGCAGAGAGAAGACTTAAAATGATGTTACATTGGGATGTAAACAATGGTTTAGCCCGCAGAAGCTGGGCAAGAAACGATGGAGCAATATTTGCCATTAAACGTGAAATGGAACGTTCTTCAAATTTAAAAGTTACTATTCCTAATATTGCCGATGATGATTTAATTGATTCGTTGTTTTAGTGAGGCAAAATCTGTAATATTATATGGCACAAAAATTGAATTGAAGACTATAATTTAAAAATATATACGATGAAAAAATTTATTTTATATCCGGTTGTAATTATATCTTTATTATTATTTGCCTGTGAACCAGAAGAGGAGGAAGATCCTCCTTCTGATGACTTACGCGATAAAATTGAAAACACATGGAATTGCAATGAAGTAAGTTCTTTATACGGAGAAACGAATTACTCAGGTGTAGATATTGTAAAAGATGAAAATACAAGCGATTTGATTAAAATATATAATTTTAATCATCTCGGTAATAATTTTTATTTAAAAGCAAAATTAAGCAACACTAATCTTACAATTACAAGTCAGCAAATTGATGGCAATACAGTAAATGGAACAGGATCAATAACAAATAATTATAACAAAATTGATTGGAATTATTACATTGATGACGGTAGTGGTGATATTGACACATGTACCGCAGTTTATACACCAATTTAATTTTACTTTTACTAACTATTCAGTAATAAATTAGAAAACTTATAGATTTGAATAAAAACCATGAAATCAATAGCCCCGTCTTTTAAGGCGGGGTATTAAAAGTAACCAAAATAGTTCCTTGCAAAATTTGAAAAAATTTATTTTAAAATTTATAAATTTTTTCAAATTTTGCAAGGGTATGAGATGGAATATTCATTATCCCCGCCTTAAAAGACGGGGCTACTGAAAATAAATATTTTATGACTGAATCGTTGCAATTTTCCAATATTTTAGAAATAAATATTTGATTGAAGGCATATAATAAATATATCATTACAATATCGTTTTTAGGTTTAATCTTATATTTATTCTGGATAAGTTTACCATCTCCTCTTTTTAACGACCCATTAAGCACTGTAATTCTTGATAAAGATAATAATCTACTTGGAGCTCATATTGCCAATGATACACAATGGCGATTTCCGGAAAGCAATGATGTGCCGGAAAAGTTTAAAAAAGCTATCACTTGTTTCGAAGATAAAAGATTTTTTTATCATCCAGGGATAGATCCACTTGCAATAGTAAGAGCAATAATATTAAATGTTAAAAGTGGTGAGAAAACCAGCGGGGCAAGCACTATTTCAATGCAAGTGATAAGGCTATCAAGAAAAGGTAAACCGCGAACTATTATCGAAAAAATTAAGGAAATGTATCTTGCTTACAGAATGGAATATACGTATAGTAAAAAGGAAATACTTTGTCTTTATGCCTCTAATGCTCCGTTTGGAGGGAATATTGTTGGTCTGGATGCTGCCTCGTGGCGATATTTTGGTAGAAAACCGGATCAATTATCATGGTCGGAAACCTGTCTTTTATCTGTATTACCAAATAGTCCTGCATTAATTCATCCCGGAAGAAACAGAAAAAAACTAAAAAAGAAAAGAAATTATCTATTAAAAAAATTGTATAAAAACAATGAGTTTGATAAAGAAACTTACGAGCTTTCAATTGCTGAAGAAATTCCTAAAAAACCTAAAATATTTCCTCAGCATACTCCACATCTTTTGGTGCGAATTAATAATAAACTCCATAATATTTCCAATAAATCTATTGTAAAAACAACTATTGATCTGCAATTGCAAAAGAGAATAAATTTAATTATTAAAGAATATCATAAGAGGTTTTCGGGCAATGATATCAACAATATTGCGGCATTAGTTGTTGAAGTTGAAACAGGAAATGTTCTTTCATATAATGGTAATATTATTGATTTTAAAAATAATAAAAATGGCAATCAAGTTGATATAATTACTTCGGAACGCAGTACAGGAAGTGTTTTAAAGCCATACCTATATGCTGCAATGCTCACATCGGGAGAAATTTTACCAAACTCACTTGTTCCTGATATTCCAACATATATTAGCGGATATTCACCAAGAAATTACAACTTGGGTTACGATGGCGTTGTTCCTGCAAAAAGAGCAATTGCACGTTCATTAAATATTCCTGCTATAAGAATGTTGCAAAAATATGGCATTGAAAAATTTATTCATGTTCTTAAAAAAGTAGGATTGACAACTATAAATAAAACCGCGGACTATTATGGATTATCATTAATACTTGGTGGTTGCGAAGGTGAATTATGGGAGCTTGTTGGCGCTTATGCTTCTATGTCGAGAGTTTTGAATCATTATGCAAACAATAGTGGGAAATACAATGATGAGGATTATTTCTCGCCAAATTATAATTTTAACATATCAAAAATCAGCAAGAAAAAATATAATGATATGAGTGATAATCATTTGTTTAGCGCTTCTTCCTTATGGTTTACATTTAATGCAATGCTTGATGTTGACAGACCCGATGCAGAAGGACAATGGCAGTATTTTTCATCGTCAAGAAAAATAGCATGGAAAACCGGTACAAGTTTTGGCTTTCGCGATGGCTGGGCAATTGGCTTAACTCCTGATCATGTTGTTGGAGTGTGGGTAGGAAATGCCGATGGCGAGGGAAGACCAAAGTTAACAGGTATTAATACTGCTGCCCCAGTATTATTTGATATTTTTGACCTGCTTCCCGATTCTGGAAAATGGTTTGAACCACCCTATGACAATATGATAGAAATTGGAATTTGCCATCAAAGTGGATTTATAGCTTCTGATATTTGTATTAATGTTGATACTGTCTGGATCCCTGTCACAGGTATTAGGTTTGAAAAATGTCCGTATCATAAATTAATTCATTTGGATAAAACAGAAAACTATAGGGTTCACAGCGATTGTGAAGAACCATCGGAAATGATACATAAACCATGGTTTATTTTGCCTCCAACTATGGAATGGTACTATAAATCGAAAAATGCCGGATATAAAACCCTTCCTCCTTTTCGTGAAGATTGTAAACAAGGCTCTATTGATTCTAAAACAAGATCAATGGCAATTATTTATCCTGCTGACCTTACAAAAATATATGTACCTGTTGAATTAGACGGAACCTTGGGAAATGCAATTTTTGAAGCAGCACATAGAAAACCAAATACAACAATTTTTTGGCATGTTGATGATAAATTTATAGGTAAAACAATAAAATTTCACCATATTGCAATTTCTTCTCCAAAAGGGAAACATATTCTTACACTTATTGATGCTGACGGAGAAAAAATAACACGAGAATTTGAGATAATTGATAAAGAAAAGGAGAAAAAGTAAAATACTTTAAAAAAACATGCAGCACTTTGAAAAATATTTCGTCTTTACTAATACAAAAGCTTTTTAATGGAAAAAAACAATATAAATATTCATAATAAATTAATTAAAAAGTGTAAAAAGGGAGATTCAAAGGCACAATTTGAAATTTACGAATTATATTATAAAGCAATGTACAACACAAGTTTAAGAATAGTAAAAAACACTGATGCGGCAGAAGACATAATGCAAGAGAGCTTTTTATCAGCTTTTAACAAAATAGACACTTACAAAGAAAATGTAAGTTTTGGAGCATGGCTTAAAAAAATTGTGATAAACAAATCTCTGGATCATATTAAAAAGGAAAAGAATTTTGAGACAATTTCAATTGATGAATTTGACAATGATATAAAAGATGATGACTTTAAAATTGATTATGAAGAACAGAAAAAACAAATTGAAAACATCGTTTCAGGCATTAGCACTTTACCCGATAGTTACAGGGTAATTTTATCATTATATTTATTAGAAGGATACGACCATGAAGAAATTGGAGAAATACTGAATATTACAAGTTCTACTTCAAGGTCGCAATTAACAAGAGGAAAAAGAAAATTATTAGAAACACTTAAACAAGCTTAGCAAATGGATAATTTAGAAAACATATTCGAAGACAACAGAGAAGATTTTGATACGTTTGAGCCAAAAGCCGGACACGCTGAAAGGTTTAAAAACATTCTTGAAGAAAATAAACAATCTAAAAATAAAAAATCTTTCACTTTAAGTTTATTAAAATATGCAGCTGTTTTTGCATTATTGTTTATTGGTTCTTTTGTAACATACAAGTATTTTTCTAATACAACAATGTATGAAGAGTCGTATCAAGCTGTTGTTTTCAGTAATCTCTCGCCGGAATATCAGGAAGCGGAATTGTATTTTATTTCACAAATAAATTCAAAATATGAAACAATAAATGAGCTTGACCTTCAATGTAACAACAAAGGAAAAGAATTATTGTTGAGTGACTTATCGCAAGCAGACATTTTATTCACGGAACTTCAGACAGATCTGAATGAAAATCCTTATGATGAAAGAATAATAAATGCAATAATTAATCATTATCAAATAAAGTTAGAAATTTTAAATCAAATAATAGATCAATTACAAATATGTTAAACAATTTAAAAATCAATATTATGAAAACATTAAAATTTAAATCAGTATTATTTCTCGTATTAATAACATTTTTCACAAGTTCTTATGTTTGTGCAGAAGAATACGAAGCAGTAAAAAACATTAAAAAAGAGTATCAGTCAAATGACCAAACCTTATTGGAAATAGCCAATAAATATGGAAATATAAAAATTAACGATTGGGACAAAAACCAAATAGTAATTGAAGTTAAAATTACAGTAAAAGCTAAAAACAAGGGATTTGCTGAAAGCAAATTAGAATTTATTAATGTAAATTTTTCGGAAAAAGAAAATGTAATTAAAGCTATTACCGAGATTGATGACAAGATCAATAATTCAACAGGAATATTTTCGGGTAAAAAAATTGACTTCACTATCAATTATTTTGTTAGTGTTCCGAGAAACCTTAAAATGAATTTATATAATAAGTATGGGAACATATTTATTAACGAAATACACGGTAAAACAAATATTACTTTAAAATATGGAGATCTTAATGCCAATAAATTGTTATTTGATAATACAAAACCATTAAGCAAACTAACTCTTTCTTATGGCTCTGCAAGTATTAATGAATGTAATTGGTTAACATCTGTATTAAAATATTCAAGTATCAATATTAAAGAAGCAAAAGCTATTGTTCTTGTAACAAAATACTCTAAAGTGGAAGTTGAAAAATGCAATACAATTGTTTCAGAATCGAAATATGATTCTTATAAAATTAATGATGTTGCTAATTTCACTACTGAAGGTAAGTATACCAGTTACAAAATTATTAACCTGAAAAATAAACTATTTGTTGAGCAAGAGTACGGAGGGTTTAAAGTTGAAAAAATTTCTGCAAGTTTTGAAACAATTCAAATTGATGCCAGATATGCAGATATAAAATTAGGAATTGAGCAAGGAGCATCTTATCAGTTTGATGCATCTGCTATATATGCAGGCATTGATTATCCAAAAGAAGCAAATGTTGACAGACATGTAAGTAATTCAAGCGAAACGGTAAAAGGAATTATTGGGACTGATTCAAGCACAAATTCAACAGTTATTATAAAAAGTGAATACGGTGAAATAGATATTGAATAATATTTTTATAGAAGTTTAAAGTTTATAAAAACTCCGAAACTAATTTCGGAGTTTTTTTTATCATTTTAAAAAGATAAATTTGTAATTAAATTACTACATGTGAATATCGTATTTTTGAATAACATTTTAGAATTTACGCATAAAATATTTGAATCAAAGTGGTTTAAGTACACAGCTTTAATTGTTTTTTCAATTATTATCGGATGCTTGAAATTTAACCACATTTTTGAAAGAGACGAATCACAGGTATTACTCATTGTAAATAATAATAGAAATATCTTTGACTTGTTTGGTACATTTGGTTATGAAGGAACAACAGGTCTTTGGCATGTTCTTTTATGGTTTTTTTCGTGGATAATCCCAATTACTCCATTGTCGGCATCAATTATTCACTTTACAATTATTATCTTATTTGTCTGGTTTTTGTTTTTCAAAATAGAATTGCCCCTTATCTTCAAACTATTATTTCTTACACAAATATCAATGCTTTGGTTTTGTCTGTCGGTCAGGCAATATATCTTTATTCCTCTTCTATTATCGTTTTTTATTTACAATTTCTCTAAAAAAAATAAACTGTGGATTAATCTATCAATAGTTCTGATTATGCAGATACATGTTACATCTGTTCCAATTGCAATATCTTTATGGATATATTTCATTTTAAATGAAATCAGAGTTAAAAACAATATTTTTAAGATAATAAATTTAATTCCAATTGCTGGTTTAATAGTTGCTATTATTCAATTAATGCCTCCAATAGATCTTACCGAAGGTTTAAGAATATGGAAACCTATAGATTCAATAAATTCAATTATCTCATTTCTTTCTCTTTCGTTTAATAAAATTTTTAAATTTAATTCAATTATCTTATCTGCAATATTTTCACTACTATTATTATATCCTGTAATCAAAGGATTGATAAAGAATCGCAAACACTTTTTAATTTGTTTCTTTTCTTTTCTTTTTTGTTTTGGGATATTTTTATTTATAGGGATCACAAAATATCTTGGACTTAAACATTATTATTTATTATTCTATACTCTGCTTACGTTTATTGTTTTAGTTTCTATAAACCAAAAAATGCGTTATAATAAAATATGGTATATTGCTTTAATTCCTCTTTTTGTTTACTCTGCTTATTTAATGCGGGTAAAAATAGCAGATTATATGTATGCGCCATTTTCTTATGCAAATAAAGTAGCATATTGTCTGGATGAAAATTATAAAGATAAAACCGTATTAATTATTCCCGAACATGAGTATAGTTCTGTCATATTGTACAGAACCCGTTCAACGCCGATTTTCTCTTTACGTAGAAACGAATATTATAAATATACTATATGGAATCATCCTTGTGTTGACCATCAGCTAAATAAAGAAATATCATCCGTTAAAGTTTCTGAACTCACTAAAGAAATTAAAAATGTTCCTGTTGAAATTTTAAAAAAGAACCCGGTTTTGGTCATTAGTTCTGCTGTGCCTACCATATTAACAGATGAAACCGGGGTTCCGGTTACATATAATATCAAAATAAATAATAATATTGAACTTAAATTTATAAAATCATTTGATGGAAATTCTCTTAACTTTTTAACCGAAAAATTTATTCTCTATGAGGTTAATTATAAGGATTATTAATTTTTAATATAGTTTCTTTTGGGTAAAGATAGAAAATATGATATGTATGACATCTCTAATTATCAGGAATATTTTTCAAAACATCCAACAGATGTTCCCACCACATTTCAACCGTTTTAATATTAATTTTTTCATTCGGTGAATGTACTCCTCTTAATGTTGGACCAAAAGAGATCATATCAAGGTTTGGATATTTTTCAAGAAACAAACCGCATTCAAGTCCTGCGTGAATAGCACGTACAACAGGTTTTTTTCCAAACAGCTTTTCATAAGATGCTTCAGCAACTTTTAAAATATCCGATTTAGGATTTGGAGCCCAGCCCGGATAACCATCGCCATGTTCTACATTTGCACCGGCAAGACTAAACACACTTTCTACCATATAGGCAATGTCGTACTTGCCTGATTCTAATGAGCTTCTCTGACTTGTTGTTACAAGAATTTTATCATTTTCAATAAATTTAACTGATGCCAGATTTGTTGAAGTTTCTACCAGGCCTTTAAGCTTCATGCTCCAGCTAATAACTCCATGCGGACAAGCATAAATAGAATTTAATAAATTATATTGTGTGTTCTCATCAATAACATAATCAGGTAAATTAATCTCTTGAATTGTTATATCAAGATTTGGAGCAGTTTCTTCAAGTTCAAATTTTGCTATTTTCTTAAAATCATTAATATAATTTACAAAGTCTTTTTTTTCATTTTTGGGAATTGTAATTATTGCATAAGCTTCGCGTGGAATTGCATTTCTAAGATTTCCTCCGTCAAAATTATTTAATTTCAAATCAAATTCATCAGCACAATGCCATAAAATTCTGTTTAGTATTTTATTAGAATTTCCATGTTCTTTATGAATTTCGTCTCCTGAATGTCCGCCAGGTAAACCAAAAATATTTATTTTAAAAGCAACACTATTGGAAGGTATATTTTCTTTTTGATAATCAAAAGTTGCAATAGTATCAATACCTCCGGCACAACCAATAAATATTTCTCCTTCATCTTCAGAGTCGAGATTAAGAAGGATATTGCTTGTAAACAATCCTTTTTCAAGTTCAAAAGCACCTGTTAATCCTGTTTCTTCGTCAATAGTAAAAAGACATTCTATTGCTCCGTGTTCAATATTATTTGATGCAAGCAACGCCATTTGTGCAGCAATGCCAATACCATCGTCGGCACCAAGTGTTGTGCCTTTTGCTTTTACCCATTCGCCATCAATATATGGCTGAATTGGATCGTTTTCAAAATCAATATTTACATCGCTGTTTTTTTCACATACCATATCCATGTGGCTCTGCAATACAACCGATTTTTTATTTTCCATACCTTTTGTGGCAGGTTTTTTTATTACAATATTGCCTATTGCATCCCTTTTTGTTTCAAGTCCGTGCTTTTTTCCAAAATCTAAAAGAAATTGTATTATCTTTTCTTCTTTTTTCGATGGTCTTGGTATTTGTGTAATTTGCTCAAAATAATCCCAAACAACCTGCGGACTTAATCCTTCAAATATTTTCATGGTATTAAAATTTTATAAAAAAATAAAAAAACGAATTTACAAATTATTTTGTAATAATGATTAGTTTTTAGAAATGTTGTTAATGTAATTTTATATCGACACAGAATAAAATAATATTTTTTATGATTGAAAATATAAAAATAACCTTTGTAGAGTTTTTTTCTCTTTAAAAACTTGTAAACTTATTGAAATATCACTATATTTGGATATTATTTTAAGAAGATTTTGTTTAAACAAAAATTATACCATTAATCTAAATTTACTCATTATGAAAAAGTTTACTTCATTATTTTTAGTTTTATTAATTTGTTATTTTACTGCTTTTGCTGAAAAACAGAAAATAATTAATTTAAATTCATCCGATACGGATGAGTTAACAGTACTACAAAATAATTTAACATCTTTAAAACTTAAAAGCTCAGTTTCTCAAATATTAGTTACAGAAATAAGAAAGGATGAACTTATTTTTAATAATTTGTTTGTAAAGTCTTATGAGAAGAATCTTGATGCTATTGGTAAACCACAACTTCCAATTAATAACAGGTTTATTGAAATCCCTCATGGAGCAACTATACAAATTAATATTTTAAGTTATGATGAGGAAATTATTTATTTGAATAATGAGGGGATTACTGATAAATTGTTTCCTGTACAATCATCATATTCAAAAAGTACTGACCCTAGTCAGATAGTATTTGAATACGATCAGGCTACATATCAAATTGATGATTTTAATCAGGATGAAATGGTAGAGGTTAATGTTTCGGGTATTATGAGAGGATTAAGGTTTGGAACAGTTTCAATATCTCCATTTAGGTATAATCCTGTTCAAAATATTTTAAAAGTTTATAACAATATTGAATTTGAGATAGTTTTTGTTAATGCAGATATTCCTTTAACAAATCAATTAAAAAAGAAATATTATTCTCCATATTTTGAATCTAGTTTTAGATTAATGCTTAATTATGTACCGGATGCTACAAAAGATGCTATTACTACCTATCCTATAACGTACATAATTGTTGCTGATCCTGCGTTTGAAACTACATTGCAGCCATTTATTGAGTGGAAAACAAAAACAGGATTTAAAGTTATTGAAGGCTATACTGATGTAATTGGAACAACAACAACAGATATTCATAATTATCTTGAAAATCTTTATTTAACCGAAGTGCCAACTCCTACGTTTGTGTTGTTTGTTGGAGATTACGCAGAAGTACCTGCATACAGCGGAACAACAGGTAGTCATGTTTCAGATTTGTATTATTGTACTTATGATGGAGCAAGCGATTATATCCCGGATATGTATTATGGACGTTTTTCTGCCGGAAATACTACAGAATTACAGTCAATAATTGAAAAAACATTAATGCACGAACAATATACCTGGCCCAGTGATCTTTTTCTTGATGAATGTTTACTTGTTGCAGGATGTGATGCAGGTTTTGCACCATCTCACGGTA
>CAYTAU010000036.1:22378-27619 GCA_964435855.1 uncultured Bacteroidales bacterium
GATGAATGTTTACTTGTTGCAGGATGTGATGCAGGTTTTGCACCATCTCACGGTAATGGGCAAATATGTTATGGTATAAACGAATATTTTAATGCAGGTGCAGGATATACTGATATTTATGCATATTATTATGGCAATACTTCATGGCAGTATTCAGTAATGGATTCAGATGCACCAGGAGCTTCAGCTGATATTATTAGTAAAATTAGCAGTGGACTTGGATTTGCAAATTATACTGCACATTGTGATCAAAATGGTTGGGCAGACCCAAGTTTTACTATACCAAATATTCCCGGTCTTGCTAATACTGATGAATATCCACTTATGATAGGAAATTGCTGTCTTTCTAATAAATTTGAAGTAAATGATTGTTTTGGTGAAGAGATCTTATATGCTCCTAAAAAAGGTGCAATTGGATATATTGGTGGTTCAAATTCAACATATTGGGATGAAGATTTTTGGTGGGGAGTAGGATTAAGCTCATTAAGTATTACAGCAGCAAATGCACAAAATCATAATTATAGTAATACAGACAGAGGTACATATGACGGAATGTGGCATACTCATGGAGAACCTGAAGCTTATTGGTATATAACTGCTGCCGAAATGATCCATTGTGGAAACTTGTCAGTAGAAAGTTCTAGTTCATCACTAAAAAAATATTACTGGGAAATTTATCACCTTATGGGCGACCCATCCTTAATGGCATATATAACAAAACCTGATCCATTAACAGTTTCTTATGTCGATCCTATTGTTGTTGGAACAAGTTCTTTACTTGTAAATACAGAGCAATATGCCTATGTTGCAATTTCTCAGGCAGGTGTTTTGCTTGATGCTCAATATACGGGCACAAACACTTCGGTAACATTAACTTTTCCTGCTTTTGCTTCACCCGGTCAAGCAGATGTTGTTGTAACAAAACAAGACCGTCAGCCATATATTGGTACAGTTGACATCATTAATGTTGCTTCTGATAATGATGCGTCAGTATTTAGCATTGATGTTCCTGTTGATTTGTATGATTGTGTGCAGGATATTCAACCACAAGTAACGATTAGAAATATGGGTAATATTAATCTCACATCTGTTGATGTTAATTATCAAATTGATGGTGGAGCAGTTACAACATTTAATTGGTCTGGTAATTTGGTACAATATGCATCCGATGTTGTTACATTTCCTTCAATGACACTCACAATAGGTAATCATACATTTACTGCTTTTACAGAAAACCCTAACGGAACAACTGATGATTATACAGCAAATGATACATTAAGTAAAAATTATGATGTTAATAGTTTAACAATAACAGCTTCATTTACTGCCGATGAAACAATATTCTGTTCAGTACCTGCAACAGTTACATTTACAAACACAAGCACAAATGCTCTTACTTATTTATGGGACTTTGGAGATGGAAATACAAGTACTGATGAAAACCCAGTAAATGTATATACTGTACTTGGAGATTATACTGTTACTTTAACTGCAACAAATGGTGTATGTGGTAGTGATGTTGATATTCAAATCGATTATATTAGCATTGATCCTAGCAATCCATGTGAATACATAATGCCTACAACAGGTACAGTAACCGAAACAGCCTGTGATGGAACATTGTTTGATAGTGGAGGATCAACAGCAAACTACGGTGATAATGAAGATGGAATTTTTATTATTTCACCCTCAGGCGCTTCAAGTGTTACGGTTGAATTTATTAGCTTAGATATTGAATTGGAAACTAATTGTGGTTATGATTATGTTGAAGTTCATGATGGAGTTGGTACAGGTACACCTTCCTTAGGTAAGTTTTGTAATGGCTCACTTCCCTGAATTATTACAAGTACAGGTGGTTCTATAACAATTCATTTTTATTCAGATGTAAATACAAATGGAAGTGGTTTTGAAATGGACTGGAATTGCTCTATGCCAACAACTCCGCCTGTTGCTGATTTTGTGGCAAATACAACTTCAACTTGTACGGGAATTGTTGAGTTTACCGATCTTTCTTCAAACGGACCAATGTCTTGGAATTGGGACTTTGGAGATGGAAGTGGTTCTTCAACAGATCAAAATCCAATATACATCTATACATCTGATGGCACATATACGGTTATCCTTACAGCTACAAATCCTTATGGAAATGATACTTATATAGAAACAAATTATATTACAGTTGCTTTACCTGTTGCACCAGTAACTACTGATGATTCAAGATGTGGTACGGGTAGCCTTACTTTAACTGCAACAGGTAGTGGTATACTTGACTGGTACGATGCTGCAACAGCTGGAAGCCTTGTTAATACAGGTGGAACATTTAATACACCATCTTTAACAACAACAACAACTTATTATGTTGAAGATGTAATATTGGTTCCAAGATATAATGTTGGTAATACTGATAATAATTCAAATGGTAATAATTATACAGGTAACAGATATTTGCTATTTGATGTATTAACTGACCTAACAATTGTTTCGGTTGAAGTAAATGCAAATGGTTCTGGAGATAGAACAATTGTGCTAAGAAATAGTATAGGTACTGTCATAGAGTCAACCACAATTAATATTCCGGATGGTATAAGTAGAATTATTTTGAATTTTGATGTGCCAACAGATATAGATTATGAATTAGATATTAGTGGAACAACCGATTTATGGAGAAATGATGCTGGTGTTTCTTATCCATATACAAAACCAGGTGTGCTTTCAATAACTAATAGTAGTGCTGGTGCAGCTTATTATTATTTCTTTTATGACTGGGAAGTAAGAGTAGGAGATGATTGTATTAGCACAAGAACTACTTCTACAGCTACAATTGAGACAGAATTACCTGTTAGTATTTTAATTGATGCTTCAGAAACCTCTATTTGTACAGGCGATAATGTAGATTTTACTGCTACACCAACAAATGGAGGTACTACACCTACATACGAGTGGCAGGTAAATGGTTCTAATGCAGGTACCGGTAGTACATATTCATCTACTACATTAGCAGATGGAGATATTGTTACTTGTATTCTTACTTCTTCTGAATCATGTAATGATGGACCTGCAACATCTAATTCAATTAATATTACAGTTGTTTCAAGCTTGCCCGCTTCGGTTTCAATTGCAGGAAACAATACAATTTGTGCAGGAGAAACAGTTATAATTGATGCAACTCCGACAAATGAGGGAACAAGTCCTGTTTATGAATGGTTTATAAATGGAAGTAGTGTAGGAAATGATAATCCAACATATACATCAACATCACTTGTTGATGGAGATGTTATTACTTGTGTATTAACTTCATCATTTTCGTGTGCAACAGGAAACCCTGCAACTTCAAATGTTGTTACAATGACAGTTGATCCAAATGTTGCTGTTTCTGTTAGTATTTCGGGAGTTAACACAATTTGTGATGGTGAAAACGTAGCATTTGCAGCTACTCCAACAAATGGAGGCACAACACCAATTTATGAGTGGCAGGTAAATGGTTCTATTGTGGGAACAAATAATTCTGTATATTCATCATCAACATTAGCTGATGGAGATATTGTTACTTGTATACTTACTTCTTCAGAAGCATGTAATGACGGACAGGCAACTTCAAATTCGATAATAATGACAGTTTCTCCTAGTTTACCTGTAAGTATTTTAATTGATGTTTCAACAAGTTCTATTTGTACAGGTGATGACGCAATATTTACTTCTACTCCAACAAATGAAGGTATAACACCAACTTACGAGTGGCAGGTAAATGGTTCTACTGTTGGTACAGCTAGTACATATTCATCTACTACATTAAATGATGGAGATATTGTTACTTGTATCCTTACTTCTTCTGAGGTATGTAATGATGGACCAGCAACTTCAAATTCAATAACAATGACAGTTGCTTCAAGTTTGCCAACTTCAGTTTCAATTGCAGGAAACAATGTAATTTGTGCAGGTGAAACAGTTGTTATTGACGCAACTCCTGCAAATGAAGGAGCAAGCCCAATTTACGAGTGGTTTATAAATGGAAGTAGTGTGGGAAATGATAATCCAACATATACATCAACATCACTTGTAGATGGGGATATTATTACTTGTGTATTAACTTCATCATTATCGTGTGCAACAGGAAATCCTGCAAGTTCAAATGCTGTTACAATGATAGTTGCTCCGAGTGTTGCTGTTTCTATTAGCATTTCAGGAGTTAACACAATTTGTGACGGTGAAAACGTAGCGTTTGTAGCTACTCCAACAAATGGAGGAACAACACCAATTTATGAATGGCAGGTAAATGGTTCTACGGTAGGAACAAATAATTCTATATATTCATTAACAACATTAGCTGATGGAGATATTGTTACTTGTATTTTAACTTCATCAGAAACTTGTAATGACGGACCGGCAATTTCAAATTCAATAACAATGACAGTTTCTTCAAGTTTGCCGGCTAGTGTTACTATTGCAGGAAATACAGCTATATGTGCCGGTGATGACAATATATATACAGCTACTCCAACAAATGGAGGAACAACACCAACATACGAGTGGCAGGTAAATGGGTTTACCGCAGGAACAAATAGTGATACCTATACTACATCATTATTAAACGTTGGAGATATTATTACTTGCATTTTGACGTCTTCTGAAGCATGTGCAACAAGTAATCCTGCAACATCTAATACTTTAACTGTTATTACTGTTGATGATTATCCAACAGCAGGTTTTTATTATGCAACAAATTTCTTAGGTGTTGACTTTGTAAACAACTCAACTGATGCATTATCATACAGTTGGGATTTCGGAGACGGAAATACCAGTACTGATGTCGATCCTTCACACACTTATGCTAATGATGGAACGTACACTGTAACTTTAATTGCAACAAATGGTTGTGGAGATGATACAATAACAATTAATATTACAGTAATTGGTGTGTCAATTGCAGATATTCCAAAATTATCTGATGTGGAAATATATCCTAATCCTACTTCAGGACTAATAACTATTGATTTGCATAATAATAAAGTTAATAAACTTGAAATTTTTGATGTTGTTGGAAAACTTCAATATTCAAAAATGAAAGTTAATAATATAACCAAGCTTAATCTTGCTAAATTAAACAAAGGTATTTACTTTATAAAATTAGTTAATAAAGATAATTCTTCAGTCTACAAAATTATTGTAAATTAATTAAGAATACGAATCAAGGGTTGAAAATTATTGCTGAAAATCAGACGAGTGAAGTACTTGTTACTTGTT
>CAYTAU010000036.1:27719-39361 GCA_964435855.1 uncultured Bacteroidales bacterium
AGGTAGGAAGTAACCAGAAACAATACCAGATAGTTATTTGATTTCATGATGATTTTTATATAAAATCAACTCTTGATTGACATTAAGAATCAATATATTTTCATATAATTGCTGATGAAAATTTTCAAAGCCCAATTCCGGGGTTTTGTAATTTTGGATTGGGGTTCTATTATTCCTTTGATAAAGGACTCATAAAATATAAATTGCAGGAGAAAGAATATATTATCTTGAATTAGAATTACAGTTAACAAAATGCGAAAGCATTTTATACCAACTTAAGTTCATAGATGAAATATGCGGGGAACTATTCAATTGGCATCAAAAATGATGGGTAATATTAGTTGTTATTATAGATAGCAAAAATTTATGAATTTTTTGAGTTAATTTATTTTCTAATATAGTTGCTAATTAAATTAACAATAAACTGTAACTTTGTTTTAGATAATATAATAAGTTTTATTACTTAAACTTATGAGTGTTCAATACAATATATTAGTAAACAAACTTGATGATTTTATTCGAAAATATTATCGAAATCAGATAATTAGAGGTTTGCTGTTATCATCCCTTATTTATATTTCTGCATGGATTACTTTATCGGGCATTGAATATTTTGGACATTTTTCGACAACTATTAGAACTATTATATTTTATTTTTCCGTTTTTCTCATAATTACAGTATTAATAAAATTTATTGTAATCCCTGTATTCCAATTTTTTAAAATCGGAAAAATAATTTCACACAAACAAGCAGCAAAAATTATTAGTAAGCACTTTGCCAATATTAAAGACAAACTGCTTAATACTTTAGAATTAGCTAATGTTGAACATGATTCACCTTTTTCAAAAGAACTTATTATTGCAAGCATAGATCAACGCATAAATAATATTAAACCCATACCTTTTCCTGCAGCAATTAATATAAAATCAAATATTAAATATTTAAAATATCTGGGAGTTTTATTTGTTATAATTATTTTAACATTGATAACATCCCCTGCTATACTTACCGACGGTGTTGAACGCATTGTAAATCATAATACTTTTTATGAACCTTCTGCACCTTTTAGTTATATTCTTATGAACGACACATTATCTGTACAAAAAGGTGGGGATTTTGAAGTTAAAGTAAAAATTGAAGGAAAATATGTCCCAAAAAATATAAATGTTTCTTATGGTGGCAATAATTTTTTGATGAATAAAATAACCAAAACCGAATATAGCTACAAATTCAAAAACATAAATAATTCAATAAATTTTTATTTTACTTCCGATAACATTAATTCATCACATTATAATCTTAAAGTATTACCATCACCAATGATAATTGATTTTTTTATATCTATTGATGTTCCTGAATATACAGGAGAAAAAGACATTATACTTGAAAATATAGGTGATGTTACAATACCAATGGGCTCAAAGATAAAATGGAAATTTAATACTATTGATATTGACTTTTTAAAGTTAACGTTTAATGATACGATAGATATACTTGCATATAATGACACAAATCGATTGACTGCTGATAAAACTTTTTACAAAAGCAGTAATTATAGTATCTCTGTAAAAAACAAATATTTTCAGAACAATAACATCGTAAAATATTCTATAAACGTTATACCCGATCTTTATCCTGATATTAAAGTAAATTCGTTTAAGGATAGTCTTGAACAAGCTGTTTATTATTTTCAAGGCTTGATTAATGATGATTACGGCTGCAAAAAACTTGCATTTAATTACAATTCCGAACAAAAAAAAGACAGTATTAAAACAATATTGTTACCTATTAATTTGAGTTCTACTTCTCAAGAATTTTTTTATGCTTTTGATTTTGCATCATTAAAAATATCTGAAGGCGGAAAAATTGAATATTATTTTGAAGTTTGGGATAACGATGCAGTAAATGGCAGCAAATCTACCAAAACCAGTATTTATGAATATTATATCCCGTCAAAAGAAGAATTAGACAAATACGAAACAGAGGCTAACAAAAATATTGAAGAAAAACTTAAGGAAAGCTTAAGAATGATAGATGAATTGCAAAAAGATTTAGATGACCTTCAAGAAAACCTTATTGATAGAAATTTAAGTTCGTGGGAAAAAACAAAAATGATAGAAAATATTTCTGAAAAACAAAATTCCATTGAAAAACTGATGGACGAAATTTCAAATCTCAATAAAGAAAAAAATAATTTTCTTAACACATTCTCGGAACAAGAACAAGAATTAAAGGAAAAACAAGAGCAAATAGAGAAATTGCTTGAAAACTTAATGGACGAAGAGCTGCAAAAATTAATGGATGAGCTTAATAAATTAATGGAAGATTTTGATAAAAATAAACTCAACAAATTATCAGAAGAACTAAAAACAAATTATGATGACCTTTCCGAGCAATTAGACAGAAATCTTGAGATGCTAAAACGTTATGAGGTTGAACAATTAATAGATAAAACAATAGATAAACTTAATGAATTGGCAGAAGAACAAAAACAACTTTCTACAGATGTTAAAGACAAAAACAATGATAGCGAAGATCTCTTAAACAAACAGAACGAACAATCGGAAGAATTTAACAAAGCAATGGAAGATTATAAAAAAGCATTAGAAAAAAACAACGAATTAAAAAGTCCTATGGATCTTGAAGAGTTTAATGAAAGTGCTGAAGACATAAAAGATGAATTTCAACAAGGAGAGCAAAACATGAATAGCGGTCAAAATAAAAAAGCATCAAAAAATCAAAAACAAAACTCTCAAAAACTTAAAGATATGGCATCGTCAATGCAAAGCATGATGAAACAAAATCAAATGCAGCAAAGTGCAGAAAATATGGACGATATGAGACAAATAATTGAAAATACAATGACATTTTCTTTTGATCAGGAGAAATTAATGGAAAGCTTAAAAGGAATGAACAGAAAAAATCCAAAATATATGGAGATCGTTAGTGAACAGAAAAAAATAAACGATAATTTTGAAGTTATAAAAGATTCTCTTAATGCATTAGCAAAACGAACTCCAATGTTGAGTAATGTTATTAACAAAGAGATAAAAGCAATAGGAAAAAATATTGATAAAAGTATAAACTTAATGGAAGAAAGCAGAGGCAATAATGTTAATGCAGCAAGAAGTACGCAACAATATGTTATGACTTCTGCAAATAACCTTGCATTGCTACTTTCAGAAGTTTTAAAACAAATGCAACAGCAATCTTGTCAACAATGTGAAGGGAGTAGCAAATGTACGAAACCAGGCGAAGGAAAACCCAAATTGTCTGGGATGAAAAGTCAGCAGCAATCGTTAAAGTCTCAACTTAAATCAATGATACAAAAAATGAAAGAAGCAGGGAATAAACCCGGTGGAAATTCAATAAACAAACAATTGGCAAAAATGCTTGCTCAACAGGAAATTTTTAAAAACCAACTTGGGAAATTAATGAATAACGGGGGATTAAATCCTGAAACAATGCGTAAATTAAATGAAGTAAAAAGAATGGTGGAAAAGACAGAAAACGACATAATAAATAAAAATATTACACGGGAAACGATTAAAAGACAAGATTTAATTTTAACACGTCTTTTAGAGGCCGAAAACTCTGAATATCAGAGAGAAATTGACAAAAAGCGTAAATCGGAAGAAGCAAAAGTTGAAAAAATTAGTAACCCTAAAGATTTTTTTGAGTATAAGAGATTGAATAACACATTTAATGAAATTTTAAATACTTCGGATATTAAATTATATAAATTCTATAATGAGAAGTATAAACAATATTTAATAAACTTAAACCAATATAAATGAAAACTGAATTAGACATTTTTTCAAAAATTGAAAACCTTTCGTATGTCGAAAAGATGATTGATGATGTTGCTAGTGAATATAAGTTAAGTTCAGAAGTCTACGGGAACATATTAGTCGCTACAGTTGAGGCTGTTAACAATGCCATCCTTCATGGAAACAAATTAGATGAATCAAAAACAGTTAATGTAAACTTTAAAATTGAAAACAGTTCTTTGCAAATTATAATAAAAGATGAAGGACCTGGATTCGACTACGATAATATTCCAGATCCAACAGCTCCTGAAAATATCGAAAAACCACACGGAAGAGGAATATTTTTAATGAGACATCTTGTTGATGAACTGGAATTTAAAAACAATGGTTCTGAAGTTGAGTTTAAATTTAAGCTCTCTTAATTAATGGCTATTATTTTTCATGCTGAAGAAATAGCTTTCCCCGATATTGATAAAAAAAATACAATTAATTGGATTATAAAGATTATTGATCACGAAAATTTCAAATTGGGAAATATTAATATAATTTTCGTTTCAGATAATTATATTATAAAAATTAACAAGCAATATCTTTCTCACGATTATTTTACAGACATTATTACTTTTGATTATTGTGAAAATGAGATTATTACAGGGGATATTTTTATTAGTATTGATAGAGTCAACGAAAATGCAGAGAAATTTAACTCTTCTTTTTTAAACGAACTTAATAGAGTAATTATTCATGGAATCTTGCACCTGATGGGGTTTTCCGATAATACCGAAAATGAAAAAAAAGAAATGAGGAAAAAAGAAAACCTGTGTTTAAATCAATTAAAAATTTAATTTAAATTTTAAAAATAAAAACATCCGTAAAATACCTTTACGTCAATGCGTTATGTTTTTTTAGATTTAAAATAATTTACCTAAAGCAGATAATATCTTAAAAACTTTTTTTAAAAAAGGAAATAATACTTATTTTTACCGCAAAGTGTAATTTAATGAATTTAATGATTATGAAAACCTTTAAGCTTATAACACTTATATTTTTAATTGAATTTATTTCGTTTCAAGCATACTCGCAGAAGCCTAATAAAGACGAACTTAAGGCAGTTGAAGCATTTGAATTTGGTGAATATGCTAAAGCAATAGAATTATACAGGGTTGCTTATGCAAAAACCCCGGATTCTCGAAAACCATTAATTGTTTTTAATACAGCAATTTGTTACAAATATTTACACAATTCAAAATCTGCTGAATTATGGTTTAGAAAAGCTGAAAAAGTTAAATATTCGGATCCAATTGCTGTTTTATACTATGCCGATGCAAAAAAAATGAATGGCAAATTTGAAGAAGCAATTATAGAATATAAAAAATATAAAAAACTTGTACCGGATGACCCTCGTGCTGACATTGGAATAAAATCTTGTAAAATGTCAGCTGAATGGAAAAGTAATCCAACAAGATATGAAGTTGAAAATATGGCTTTATTTAATTCAAAATACAGCGATTTTTCTCCAGTATATGCAAAAATGGACTATAAAGTAATCTATTTTTCTTCAAATAGACAAGGTTCTGTAGGAACCGGAACACATAGTGTTACCGGTGCAGGATTTTATGATTTATGGATGACCAATAAAGACCGTAAAGGTAAATACAGTATCCCTGTACCTGTTCCCGGAGAAACAATTAATACTACAAATGATGAAGGAGCTTCTTCATTAAATCCTAAAGGTAACACTTTATATTTTACAAGATGTAAAGTAGTAAAGAAAAGAATGATGGGATGTCAGATATTTTGGGCTACCAAAAAAGGAGTTGGATGGGGTGAGCCATTAATGTTACAAATACCGGGAGCATCCGATACTTCAATTTTTGGATATCCTGCAATTTCATTCGATGACCTTAATCTTTATTTTTCTGCTGAATTACCAGGAGGTAAAGGAGGAAAAGATATCTGGAAATTAACTCGTACCAGTAGAACTAAACCATGGAGTGAACCTGTAAATATGGGAAGTGAAATAAATTCGTTAGGAAATGAAGTTTTTCCTTATGAGAGAGAAAATAAAATATTTTACTTTTCATCAGATTATCATGTGGGTATGGGAGGACTAGACATTTTTAAAGCAACTGTTGATGAAAACGGTAAATATGCTGTTGAAAACATGAAATACCCTGTAAATTCTGTTACTGATGATTTTGGGATTATTTTCGAAGGAAATCTTGAAAGAGGTTATTTTACTTCTAACAGAAAAGGAGGAAAAGGTGGTGATGATATTTATGAATTTGTTTTACCTTTATTAGAATATGCTGCTACTGGAAAAATTATTGACAAAAAAACCAATAGAGTTATTGTTGGTGCTAAAGTTATTTTAAAAGGTAGCGAAGCTGAAACAAAAGAAATAACTACAGCAGAAATGTTGTCGGAAGCCGATGGTTCATACCGTTTTAAGTTAGGCCCTAATACCGATTATCAAATTCAAGCTGAAGCTGAAAAATATCTTAACGGATTTGGTGCTGTTTCTACTGTTGGTATTGAAGAAGATAAAGAATTTAAAGAAGATATTTACCTTGACCCAATTTGGCAACCTATTAAACTTGACAATATTTTTTATGATCTTGGCAAAGCAGAATTAAGACCGGAATCAATGGTTGAACTTGACAGACTTATTAAAATATTGAACGATAATCCAACTATTACAATAGAACTTGGTTCTCATACAGATTTCAGAAGTCCTGATGCATTTAACTTGGACCTATCACAAAGAAGAGCTCAATCTGTAATTGATTATCTAATTGAGAAAAATATACCATCTGACCGTTTAATTGCTAAAGGTTATGGTGAAGGTACACCTGCTACTGTTGATAGTGTTACAAACTCAAGATATTTTTTCTTGCCTGAAGGTCAGGAATTAACTGAGCCGTTTATTAAATCTCTTGCAACTGTTGAAGAACAAGAAGTTGCTCATGAGCTTAACAGACGTTCAGAATTTAAAGTATTAAAAACAGATTATGTTCCCGGTTCTCCTGCAATAAATAATGAAGAAGAGGAATATGACGAATACGACGAAGATAACGAGTAGCTAAAAATACATTTTATTATAAAACGTTTCGGGAAATTATATCCGAAACGTTTTTTTATTTAAAACTTATCTTCCAAGTAAAGAAAAAAGCAAATGATAAATTGAATATTCGATATTCAAAAAAAAGCAAATGAAAAAGAAAAAATAATGACAAAAAAATACAAGTAAACTTAATATTAAATAAAAAAGATGAACAAAAATAATTCCCGATATAATTTAAGAGGCGTTTCTGCATCGAAAGAAGATGTGCATAATGCAATTAAAAATATTGATAAGGGATTATATCCAAAAGCATTTTGCAAAATATTACCCGATATTATTGGAGGCGATAATAAGTATTGTAACATTATGCATGCCGATGGAGCAGGCACAAAATCATCTCTTGCATATATGTACTGGAAAGAAACCGGCGATATTTCAGTATGGAAAGGTATTGCGCAAGATGCAATTGTAATGAATACTGACGATTTACTTTGTGTTGGTGCTGTTGATAATATTGTTTTATCATCAACTATTGGCAGAAATAAAAACTTTATTTCGGGAGAAGTAATTGCTGCAATAATTAACGGAACGGAAGAATTTCTTAAAGAATTGCGACAATTTGGAATAAATATATTTTCTGCAGGAGGCGAAACAGCTGATGTTGGCGATTTGGTACGCACTATTATTGTTGACTCTACGGTTACATGCCGAATGAAAAGAGAAGATGTAATTACTAACGAAAAAATTACAGACGGAGATATAATTGTTGGTCTTTCATCGTTTGGAAAAGCTAATTACGAAAAAGAATATAATGGCGGTATGGGAAGTAATGGCTTAACATCTGCACGACATGATGTATTTGCCAAATATCTTGCTAAAAAATATCCCGAAAGTTATGACAGGTCTATATCAGATGATCTGGTATATTCAGGCAATTATAAATTAACAGATAAACTTGACGATTTAGATATTGATGTGGGCAAACTGGTTTTATCACCTACTCGTACTTATGCTCCAATTATTAAAGAAGTTTTATCTAAGTTTAGAGCTGATATTCATGGAATGATACATTGTTCCGGCGGAGCTCAAACCAAGATTTTAAATTTTGTTGACAAGCTGCATATTATTAAAGACAATATGTTTGATGTGCCACCTCTTTTTAAAATTATTAAAGAGCAATCTGATACTAATTGGCAGGAAATGTATGAAGTGTTTAATATGGGACATAGATTTGAGCTTTATGTTGCTGATGTATCATTGGCAAATGAAATAATTAAAATATCAAAAGCATTTGGGGTTGATGCCAAAATAATTGGTAAATGTGAGAAAGCCACAAAAAAACAATTGACAATTAAAAGTGAATTTGGTGAATTTATATATCAATAAAAGCCCCTCCTAACCTCCCCAAAGGAGAGGAACTAAGACTTGGGGCAATTTTATGATTATAACTTTATACCAAGAGTTCGCTTTAGGCGGATTAATATTTAAAAAAGAAAAAATAAAATGAGCAATAATTTAATATTAGATAAACTATCTGGAGTAAAGAAAAGATTTGATGAAGTTGGACAGTTATTAGCTGAACCGGATGTAATTTCTGATATGAAAAAGTATATTAAACTTAACAAAGAATATAAACAATTAGAGCCGGTTGTTGAAGCTTATAATGAATACAAAAATTTGATTGAAAATATTGCTTCTACAAAAGAACTGTTGTCGACAGAAAAAGACCCCGAAATGCGAGAAATGGCAAAACTGGAGCTGGATGAATTAATACAGCAAGTTGAGCCGATGGAAGAAAATATAAAATTTATATTATTGCCTGCCGACCCCGAAGACGATAAAAACGCAATACTTGAAATACGTGCAGGAACAGGTGGCGACGAAGCAGGTATATTTGCAGGAGAACTATTTAGAATGTATTCTAAATTTGCCGAAGCAAAAAAATGGAAAGTAGAAGTTACTAATTCTACAGAAGGTACTGTTGGCGGATTTAAAGAGATTATTGCAAAAATTATTGGAAACGGCGTGTATGGTTTAATGAAATACGAATCGGGGGTGCACAGGGTGCAACGTGTGCCACAAACCGAAACACAAGGGCGAGTGCATACTTCTGCTACATCGGTAGCTGTTTTGCCCGAAGCCGAAGACTTTGATATTGATATAAAACCCGACGAAATTAGAAAAGATACTTATTGTGCATCCGGACCCGGTGGACAATCGGTAAATACTACATACTCTGCAATAAGGCTTACACATATACCATCGGGAATTGTTGTTACATGTCAGGATCAAAAATCGCAGTTAAAAAATCTTGATAAAGCTATGGTTGAATTGCGCACAAGGCTTTACAATCTGGAATATCAAAAGTATTTAGACGAAATTTCTTCTAAACGCAAAACAATGGTTTCAACAGGCGACCGTTCTGCTAAAATACGCACCTACAATTATCCGCAGGGCAGAATAACAGACCACCGCATAAATCTTACTATGTATAATTTGCCTATTGTTTTAAATGGCGATTTGCAAGAAATGATTGATAAGCTGCAAATGGCAGAAAATGCCGAAAGACTTAAAGAACACAGCGAAGACTAAGTTAATAATTTCACACTTTCGTTATACTTGCACACTTTCGTGATATACTTACACACTTTCGTGATATACTTGTACACTGTTGTGATATAGCCTAACTTGAGACGGTGTCATACAAACTTGAGATGGTGTCATACAAACTTGAGATGGTGTCATCCTAACTTGAAATAGCCTTATACAAACTTGAAATAGTTAAATTTATAGTGTAAATGCTCAAATAATGGGAAAATTGCTTGTTTTTAGTCGGAAAATGTGACTATTAGGAAAACGGAGTAGAGGAAGAAATGCCTAAAATGAGCTAAAGTTTAAAATACCTAAAATTAAAAGGAGAGTTTTCTCCTTTTTTTTTGTTATTTTTGCTAAATAAATACTTGTAGCTATAATGGAAATAAAAAACACTACGCATTTTAGCGGAGTGTTACAAATAAGGCGTTCAAATGCATTGTGCTAAAACAGGTTGATGTTTTTTTGTCTTATCTTCCTAAAGAATGTCACTAAATAAAATAGAGACTTAAAAAAACAATAATTTAAATTTTAAGAAAATGGAAAATACAAGAAAATTAAATCAGATTTTAACAAGGTAAATGATAATGAAACTGGTACTTCTTAAATTAGATTATAATGATTCTGATGAAACACCTAAGTGATTATTAGTAATTTTTATTATTTTATTACCTTTAAAGCTTAGAAGTTAGAGTTTATTTATTAATAATAGATTGTCTCCCTTATGAAAAAAATATGTTTTTATTGTGCGAATTATGAATATGAAGAGTTCTCATTTGAACCTTTGGGAATTGGCTATTTAGCTTCTTACTTAATAGAAAAAAACTATTGTAATGAAAGTGATGTCTTAATTGTAAATAATATTGATGATGCAATCAAGTTTAAGCCTGATATTGTTGGGATTAGTGCAGTGAGTCATGTTCTTCAAGATGCAATTAACTTTGCTAAAACATGCAAAAATTCTTTTGATTGTATTACAATTATTGGAGGATATCATATTTCAACTTCACCTTATAGTTTACCATTAGAATTTGATATTGGTGTTATTGGAGAAGGCGAGGAAACACTGGCTGAAATTGTTAATCATTTGCAAGATGAGGATATAAATAGTAAACTAAGTTTAATAAAAGGCATATGTTTTCACAAAAATAATAAAGTTCAGAAAAATCAGGAAAGAGAATTAATTCATGATATAAATAACCTTCCTTTTCCTATAAGAACAGTAAAGGGAGCAAAAACAATAGGGATTTTTACATCAAGAGGATGTCCGTATAAATGTACATTTTGTGCATCTCAATTGTTTTGGAATTGTACTTTTAGATTTAGAAGTGCAGATTCTGTAATTAATGAAATACTTCATATTCTTAGGACACATCAACAATCCAATGGTAAACTAACTATAAAAATTTTAGATGATTTATGGTTGGCAAATAAGAAAAGGTTTAAAGAGATCGTAGATGAAATTTTGAAATATAAAATTCATGAAAAAGTTGAATTTACGGGTTTTTGTAGGTCAAACATAATAAAGGAAGATGATATTAAGTTGCTAATAAAAATGAACTTTAAAGTAATTAGATTCGGTGCTGAAACAGGATCAGATAGTCTTTTGAAAAAAATTAAAGGAAATAGCATATCAATAAGCGACCATCAGAGAGTGATTGATTTATGCGAAAAATATAATATTCCTTGTACTGCATCTTTTATGTTTGGAATTCCTGGAGAAACCAAAGACGATTTACAAGAAACAAAGAAATTTTTACGAAAAAATAAAAAGAAACTTAAAATTTCTGGATTTTATTATTGTAACCCTATTCCCGGTACTGAAATTTATGATAATCTAATTAAAAACAAACAGATAACCAGTGATTTTGATTTTGGATCTCTTCCCCTTGATTTTCTTAGTAAATCATTTAACTGGGATAATATTGTTTATTTTAACAAAGAAAATGTTGAGCTGGATTATTTTAAAAGATATATTTTAAATATTAAAATAGAATTTATGCTATTAATAACAATACTTGTTTATATGAAAAAAATTAAATTAAAATTTAAGAAAATAAGAAAATAATATTCAGTTCATTAACATCCACTTTTCTACACGATAATACTGCATTCTGATGTGCATTTTCAAAAACACTATCTCCAATATCGCAAGTCTGTGCCTTAAATCCGCAAGTTATTAACAAAAAAAGCTGCAAAACATTATTAATAAATG
>CAYTAU010000037.1:0-39227 GCA_964435855.1 uncultured Bacteroidales bacterium
GATTTGCTTACAAATAAACAGTTAAAAAAAATAATAGAATCAATAGAACCTTTTTAAATTAATAATTTATAAACAAAGTTTTAGCTAGTAATAAACTGTGAATGACTGAGTAAAATATAACAACCCAGTAGGTAACAACAGCTATATGCCATACCCTTGCGGATTTTAGCTTGTATCGCGTTCCTCTATGGTTTCCAAACTACTAAAATGCAAAAGCTTAATTTTTGACTTTAATTCTTTGTCCCTTCGGCAAGCTCAGGATTACACTTTTGACTTAAAATTTAATTCCCTAGCGTAGTAAAGTATTTTATAAATTTATAATCTTATTTTGGAAAAACAATTCTTTATTATTAATATTGTTTGCATTATAAAATAATGTTTTGTCTTATAGTTCCTCCCTTTTGGGGAGGATAGGAGGGGCTATTATAAAATGAAAAAAGTAAAAACATCAGGTTTTAATAAGAAAAGTAATAGATTAAAATTAATAGTCATTGTTATTTTTTCATTTATTTTATATGGCAATACCATTAACAATGAATATTCATTAGACGATGAATTTGTTGTTTATAATCATAAAAAAGTTCAAAAAGGCATAAGTGCCATACCTAAAATATTTACTTCATCATATTATTCATCAAAAGACAAAAAATTTGGATACAGACCTGTTGCGCAATCTACTTTTGCAATTGAACAATCAATTTTTGGCAGCAATCCTCATTTAAGCCATCTTGTTAATATTCTTTTATATCTAGTTACATGTGTTTTTCTGTTTATAATACTTAAAAAGCTTTTAAATAAGCATAATCAAATACTGCCATTTATTATTACACTTTTGTTTATGGCACATCCACTTCATACGGAAGTTGTTGCAAGTTTGAAAAACAGAGAGGAAATTTTAAGTTTTTTAGGCTGTATTTCTGCTTTATTTTTTACAATTAAATTTTATGAAAAAAGAAATATTTTAAATTTATTTATTGGAGTAATATCTTTTATTTTTGCATACCTTTCTAAGGAAAGCGCCATCGTTTTTATTTTAATTATTCCCTTAACAATATATTTCTTTTATGATTTTTCGATAAAAAGAACTGCATTTATTTTTGTATTATTTCTTATTCTTGGAATTGTGCTTCGTAGAATGATAAGTGTGTATTTTCCTGTAGAATATTCAAATCTTTTCTTTGAAAATCCTTTAAACATAGGTTACGGAATTTTAGTAAAACTATCTACCGGAATGATGGTTTTAGGGTTTTATCTAAAACTTTTAATTTTCCCACACCCATTAGGCTACTATTATGGTTTTAATATGATACCGGTTGAAGGTTTTACTTTATTATCAATATCATTATTAGTATTTCATGTTGGAATTTTTATTTATGCAATTTTTGGGTTTAAAAAGAAGAAATTAATATCATTCGCAATTCTGTATTATTTGTTTTGCATTTCAATGTTTACAAATATTTTGTTGCCCATAAACGGAATTGTTGGCGAAAGGCTTGTATATTCTGCTTCTCTTGGGTTTTCAATTGCAACTGCTATTTTGATAATGAATATCTCCAAAATTAAAACGTCAGGATTTTCAAATCAAAATAAATTATTGAGAAATGTTGTAATAATTCTTTTATTGATACTTATACCATATACAGCAAAAACAATTTATAGAAATAATGATTGGTTCAGCCATTATTCATTGTATTCAAGCGATATTGAACATCTTGAAAATTCTGCAAAAGCAAATGAATTAATAGGAAATTGGTTATTTGAACATTTGTATGATCTTCCGCAAAATGAAAGACAAGAAGCAATTAAAAATATTGAAAAATATTATAGGCAAAGTCTTAAAGTTTATTCAAGCAATGCACAAGTAAACAATAATCTGGGCTCATTATATCTAACTATTTTGCATAAACCTGATATAGGTATTGGATATTTTGAAAGTTGCCTAAAAGCTGATTCCACTTATTCAAAAGCACATTTTAATTTAGCACAATGTTATAAGCTAAAAAGAAATTTTACAAAAGCACAATTTCATTTTGAAGAAGCAATAAAATATGATCCAAAATATGTAAATGCAATTTCAGAACTTTCAATTTTACATGCGGCAAAAAGAAATTATGATGAGGCTATTAGTTTAAATAATTTGTTAATGGAATTAAATCCAAATTCAGAAGTACCATATTATAATTTAGGTAATATTTATATTTTAAAAGGAGATACAATAAAAGGTTTGCAATATGGAGAAAGATCACTTGAAATAAATCCATCAAACCATGTTCTTTCATATAACATTTCAAGTTTGTATAAAATGACAGGTAATATTGAAAAAGCAAATTTTTATTATAACTTAGCTGAAAAATATAAAAGTATGATCATGAAAAAAGAACGGGATAAAATCTTAAAATAAAACCAATGTCTCAAATTAAAGTATCAATAGTAATACCTGTATTTAATGAGGAAAAAAACATACAATTGATTTATGATAAAATTGTATCATTACCTTGTTTTAAAGAAATTGATAGTTTTGAGATAATATATGTTAATGATGGTAGCACCGATAACTCTAATATTGTTTTAAGAGCTTTAGCTAAAAATGATAATAAAGTTAAAATAATATCATTTTCAAAAAATTTTGGTCATCAGGCAGCATTAACTGCTGGAATAGAATTTTCATCAGGTAAAGCAGTAATTACAATGGATTGTGATTTGCAGGACCCTCCAGATGTAATTACTGAAATGATAGATAAATGGGAAAAAGGAGCAGAAATTGTTTATATGAGAAGGAATACAAGAAAAGACAAATTTTTTAAACGCTTTACGGCAAGATTGTATTATAAGATATTGAAAAAATTTACAGACCTAAAAATATATGGCGATATTGGCGATTTTAGATTGTTAGACAGAATTGTTGTAAGCGAACTATTAAAACTAAATGAAAAAACAAGATATTTGCGAGGAATGGTTGCATGGCTTGGGTTCAACTACTCAATTGTTGATTATGACAGACCGAAAAGAATTCATGGAAAAACAAATTTCAGTTTCTTAAAAATGAGTAGGCTGGGCATGGCGGGAATCCTTAATTTTTCATTATTACCATTACGCTTTGGCTTAATTTTGGGATTAATAACAATATTTACCGGTATTTTTTTTATAGGCTACATTACAGTTGATTCTCTGTGTTTTGATAAAATTTATCCCTTATACAAATGGTTGTCTGTAATAACTTTCATTTTTGTTGGACTATTATTTATTCTTATCTGGATACTTGGCGAGTATGTTGGCAGAACGTATGATGAAACAAAACAACGTCCATTGTTTATTGTGAGAGATAAAATAAATTTCAAAGAATAATAGAATTTCTTTTCAAAACTTGAGATCCAAAAAGCAAATAATAACAGAAAAAATTAAATCTTCTGCCGAAAAAGCAGGTTTTTCTGCATGTGGCGTAAGTCCTGTAAAACACATTAAAGAAGATTCCGTGCATATAAAAAATTGGCTTGAAAAAGATATGCATGGAGACATGCTATACATGGAAAATCATTTCGATAAGCGTGTCGATGCAAGTAAAATGGTTGATAATGCAAAATCTGTTATCTCTGTTTTATTAAATTATTATTCTTCAAAAACTCAGAAAGATATTAATGCTCCAAAAATATCAAAATATGCCTATGGAAAAGATTATCATTTTATAATAAAAGATAAACTTCGTAAGCTTTTTAATATTATCAATAACGAAATTATTGAAATAAACGGACGTATATTTGTTGATTCTGCTCCTGTATTGGAACGATATTATGCCATGCAGGCAGGATTAGGCTGGATAGGTAAAAATTCAAATCTTATAAATAAAGAACTAGGTTCTTTTGTTTTTATTGGAGAACTTATTGTTGATGTTGAATTAGAGTATGATGCACCAATAAAAGATTTTTGTGGTACTTGTACAAAGTGCATTGATGCTTGTCCTACAAATGCAATTGTTTCTTCAAAAGTAATTGATGCCCGTAAATGTATTTCATATTTAACAATAGAGCATAAGGAAAAATTACCTCTTGAATTAAAGCCAAAATTCAACAATTGGGTATTTGGCTGTGATATTTGTCAGGATGTTTGCCCATGGAACAGTAAACTAAAACCTCATAACATTTCAGACCTAATGCCAAATCCCAATATTATTGAAATGACAAAAGAAGAGTGGTATAATATAGATAAAGAGAAGTTTAATATTTTATTTAAAGATTCTGCATTAAAGCGTACTAAATTTGAAGGCTTAAAACGAAACTTGGAGTTTTTGGAATAGACACCAAAACCGATGTCGACCATTAAAATATTCTAATTATTTATTGAATAAATTCGCAATTTTTTGTTATTTTGCATATTGATAAACAATAAGCAACTCATGAATAAACATATTTTACTTGTCATTTTATTATTAATTCTAAAAACATCTTTTGCACAGGATATTGTTAAAATAATGCAATATAATTTACTGTATTATGGTGAAAATACAAGTTATTGTACATACGTCAATAATAATATCACAAACAAGAATGAATATTTAAAAAAAATAATTGATGATATTAAACCTGATATTTTTACAGTAAATGAAATTACAGCAAATGATTTAACTATTGAAGACTTAATGAACAATTGTTTGAATGTAAGTGGAAGAAACTGGTACAGTAAAGCAGGATTTACTAATTGGGCAGGATCAAACATTGTAAATATGCTATATTACGACAATAGAAAATTTACATTATATGCACAAGACGTTATTGAATTTAATAGCTTAAGAGATATTAATGTTTATCATTTATATTATAATTCACCGGATATAACAAGTTTACTTGATACTGCTTATCTAACTTGTATTGTTGCTCACTTAAAAGCCGGCTCAACTCAGTCTGATGAAGACACAAGAAATGAAATGGCACAAGCAATAATGCAATTCATAGATAATCAGAATAAAGAAACAAATTATTTGTTAATGGGAGATTTTAATACTTATTCTGCTTCAGAATCAGCCATGCAAACATTTGTAAATTACATAGATGCAACTTATCATTTTAATGACCCAATAAATCAACTTGGTGACTGGAATAATAACTATTCTTATTCAAATTACCACACACAATCAACTCACACAACAAGTGGTTGTGCAGCCGGCGGAGGAATGGATGATCGATTTGATTTGATTTTAATATCAAATTATGTAAAAAATGGCACAGATAAGATTCAGTATCATCAAAACTCATACATTGCTTTTGGGCAGGATGGATTACGCTTAAATCAAACTATTAATAGTCCTGCAAATACTGTTGTGTCAACCGATATTGCAGATGCTCTTTATGGAATGTCTGATCATTTACCGGTAATTATAGAATTAGATATAGACCAAACTCCTGCACTTGGTATTAACAGTAATAAATTATTTAATTTTAATATAAATTTTAATAATCCTGTTGCATCTATACTTAATATTTCAATTGAAGTTGAACAAAATACAAATACATCATTGATGATATATTCATTAACAGGAAAAATGTTGATGAAAAAAGAATTGTATCTTATTTCCGGTTGCAATAATATTCATTTTGATATTAATTCTCTTTCATCAGGAATGTATTATTTGGTATTAAAGAATGAGAAAGATTTTATAACATATAAAAAGTTAATGAAAATTTAATTTTACCTTTGAATAATAATTATAAAATTATGAAAACATTATTAATAACAGTTTTGCTTATAATATGTTTATTATATTCATGTTCTGAAGATAAAACTTCCATTGAATATAATTGTGAAAATTTCACCATTACTGTTCCTGAATATATGATAAAATCTCAAGGAAGAACAGAAGATTCATTTGCGGAATTTGTAATTGACACCACAAAAAACACAAAAGACATTTTAAATGTAGTAATTTATAAAGATGATATTAAAAGCTACGGCAAAGGAAAAGCTACATTAAGCACCTATTATAAATTTGTAGCCGATGATATTTTAGATAAAACTCTTGAATCGGGAAGTTTAAATGCACCAAAAGAAATTAAAATAAACGGATTACCTGCAATGATTTTTGAAATTACAGGTTCATATCATGAAAATAAACAGAATTATGAATATCTGTTTGTCTCTGTTGTTATAGAAAGTCCCGATAATTTTTATGAAATAACAACATGGACACTTTTTGAAAGCTCTGAAAAATATAAATCAACAATGGAAGACATAATGTTTTCCTTTAAGCTTGTTGAATAAGTTTAGCTTTTATTTATAAAAATTCTTTAAATTTATTAACATTTTTAAATACGAGCTTATCAAAAAATTTGCAAACATACTTTTAATTGCCTTTGTACTAACAAGCACCTCACAAGCTCAAAATACAGCATTAGATTCATCGCTCAATGTTTTAAAAAACTCAAAACTTGATACCGTTAAAATAAAATTACTTATTAAAATAGGTTCAATGTTGCGTGATCAAGATCCTGATTCAGCATTGCATTACTTTAATGAGGCACTTAACATAGCTGAAAAAAATAAAAAGAATGAGAAATTCTTCAAACAATACAAAGCACAGGCATATTTAAATATAGGAACAATTTATGATTATAAAGGTGATTTTTCTATTGCAATAAATTACTACACAAATGCCCGAAATACATATCATGAATTAACATTATTTGATAATAAAAAGTCTGTTTTAGAAGGAAACCATGGTATGGCACAAGCATATCTTAATATAGGTATTGTAAAAAGCAGACAAGGCGATTTTTCTAATGCCTTATTTGATTTTAATAAAGCATTAGAGGTTTTTGAATCTTTAAGCAAGTTGAAAAACGATTTTTGGGCTATTAATGGAAAAACGGGAATAGCTAACTCGTATTCAAATATTGGAATAGTACACGAACATCAAGACGATTATCAAACAGCTCTTGATTATTACTTAAAAGCATTAGAGTTGAAAGAAGAAATTAATGACAAACCAGGTATTGCAGGTTTATGTAATAATATTGGACTGGTATATTTATATTTAAAAAATTATGATGAAGCGTTTAAACATTTTGACAAATCTATAAAAATAATTATTGAACTTGAATATACCTATTGGCTGTCGGTACTATACAACAATATGGGAAAATTATTCGATGTTCAGAATAAATATGACAAGGCAATAGAGTATTATAATAAATCTATTAAAATCAAAAAACAACAAGGCAATAAACAGGGATTAACAATTAGTTATGCAGGACTTTCAGATTTGTATATCAAAAAAAAGGAATACTATAAAGCAATTGAATATGCAAACTTAAGTAAAGATATAGCATTAAAAATACAAGCCGTAGAAGATCAGAGGGAAGCATACAAGTTTTTATCTATTGCTTATGATTCTATTGGAGACAATGTTACCGCATACAAGTTTTACAGAAAATTTATACTATTAAAAGACAGTATTAGCAACAAGGAAAATAATGAAATAATTGGAGAATTAAAAGAAAAATATCAGGCGGAGAAAAGTAAACAAGAAATTGAAAAGCAACAAATATTAATTGAAAAACAAGAGATTGAGAATGAAAAACAAAAAACTATCAGGAATGCATTTATTCTTGGCTTTATTCTAATTTTTCTGTTTGCAATAATATTATTTAGGAATTTTAGAGTAATAAAGAAGAGTAACACTCTTTTAGCGGAACAAAAAGAAGAAATTATTGAAAAAAACGAAGAACTGAATCAACAAAACGAAGAAATTATTTCGCAACGCGACGAAATAGAAACTCAAAGAGATGTAGTTGTTGGTCAAAAAGAACAATTGGAATATATTCATAACGAATTAACCAATAGCATATCTTATGCAGAAAATATTCAAACAGCCCTGCTTCCTTCACCTTCTTTTATTGATAATGTTTTAGACGAATATTTTGTTTTATATAAACCACGCGATATTGTTAGTGGCGACTTTTACTGGATAAACAAAATTGACGAAAAAATAATAATTATTGCCGCCGATTGTACAGGTCATGGTGTTCCGGGTGCGTTTATGAGCATGCTTGGAATATCTTTTTTAAATGATATTATTAATAAACAAAAAGTATTACAGCCGGGAGAAATTCTAAACTCATTAAGAAATAATATTATAAGCTCACTAAGACAAAAAGAAAAAAGTGATATTATCGAAAATGAAACAAGGGTAATGGTAAAAGATGGTTTAGATATGTCTGTTTGTGTATTTGATAGCAAAACAAATATTTTACTTTTTGCAGGAGCTAATAATCCGTTTTATTATATTCAAAACAAGGAGATAAATATAGTAAAAGGAGATAAAATGCCTGTTTCAATTTATTATCGCTTAGACAATTTTAAGACACACAAAATACAGTTAAATAAGGGAGATTCATTTTATTTATTTACCGATGGTTTTGCCGACCAGTTTGGCGGAGAAATGGAAAAGAAATTCAACTATAAAAGATTTAGAGAATTGTTACTGTCTGTAAATTCATATAAAATGTCAGAACAAAAAGAACAATTAAATAATACCATTGAAAAATGGAAGGGAAAAACAGACCAGATTGACGATATACTTGTTTTGGGAATTAGAATATAGCAGGATGCCAAGATGCAAGACCCAGGATGCAGGATATAACATTCCTGCGAAAGCAAGAAATGAATATTCGGCGAAGTCTATCTATTTTATTTTTATTCTCTTTGGAGAATTAAATGTAACTTTTTACAATAAATAACTATAATGGAAATTAAAGACATAAAACAAAAAATTCTTGACGAAATATCAAAGACTGAAAAGTTAATTGAAAAATATAAGGAAATGACTAAGCCTATTGCACCCGATGTAGCAATTGGGCGAATATCCCGCATGGATGCTATTAACAATAAAAGTGTAACAGAAGCTGCTTTACGACAAGCAGAAGAAAAATTAAGAAACTTACATCGTGTTTTTTCTCAATTAGGGACTAAAGATTTCGGATATTGTTTAAAATGCAAGAAACCAATTCCATTAGGAAGAATTTTGATAAGACCTGAAAGTTTATATTGTGTTAATTGTGCAAAATAAATATATTTAAGAATTGCTTTTAATAATAACTTGACCCATCCCAGCAATGAGTACAAAGTTTTTCTTTAGGTAAGCCTATAGCTTCAACAAGATCAAAAACCTGTCAGGTTTAAAAGAACCTGACCTTGGCAAACAAGCAAAAAGAATCTACTTTATAAAAACAACCAAGAAAAGTGTTGTTGTGCAGAAGATGGTGTTGTAATAATGCAACCTTTTTTTATCATTTGGAGTATAATTTAAAAATACTCGCTATGAAAAAACTAATCTTTATTTTAATAATTACATTCTATACATTAATTATATTTGGACAATGTCAAGCGGATTTTTATCCCTGTCCCAACACAATAGATCCAATATTGGACACTGTATATTTTTTAGACAATTCGACTAATGCTGTAACTTGGTTATGGGATTTTGGTGATTCTACCACTTCTACACTTCAAAACCCCATTCATTATTACAGTTCAACAGGACTTTATTATGTGTGTCTTATAATTACTGACGGAATTAGTTGTACTGATACTATTTGTGATAGTGTTTGGGTAAGTAGTTGTACCGCAGATTATACTTATGTGCCAACTCTGCAAGCAAACACAATTAAATTTCTAGGAATGCCGTATTTATATCATCAAACAAATTGGCATTGGGATTTTGGTGATGGCGATACTTCTAACATTCGTTTACCTATCCATACATACAGTACAGCCGGCACTTATGACGTTAGTGTCACTGTAAATGATTCCACACAAAATTGTGATTATACTGTTAACAAAACTATAAACGTATTTCCTCCACAAAATGTCAAAATCAGCGTTTGCGACGGTTATTGGTCTGACCACTATATATGGAATACAAATTCTGTTCCTACTCAATATGATTCTGTTCTAATTTATCATAATGTCATTTTGGATATTGATTACACTTCTATTTCTCCTGGATTAATTTATATTGAAGAAAATTCTTCTCTTTGTGGACATCAAATATTATCCTCGCAATTGATAGCATATGGTAAATTAGATGTTGATTATTATTATATGACAGGAATATTTTCCTTTTCAGATACTATTCCTCTTAATGGGCAGTACGGCTTAAGTATTGGTAATTGTATGATAGGAAAATGGCCAACTGAAATGCCTTTTACATGTAATGACAATTTTCCTCCATGTATTGTTCAAATAAAAGAAAATTCATCAATTATAGAAGCTTTTGTTTTCCCCAACCCCACAACAGGAAAAATAACAATACAAGCAGAGGGGATAGAAAGCATAGAAATAATGAGTATTAGAGGGGAACTGGTAATAAGTAAAAAGACAAAAGGCAAAAATCAAAAGTATTTATTGGATTTAAGCAAAGAGTCAAAAGGAATCTATTTTATAAAAGTAACTACAAGTAATGATGTGGCTGTAGAGAAAGTAATACTTAATTAAGTAAAAAGACAAAAGGCAAAAATCAAAAGTATACTATAGACCTATGCAAATAGTTTAAGCATTGCTATTAATAATAACTTGACCCATCCCAGCAATGAGTACAAAGTTTTTCTTTAGGTAAGCCAATAGCTTCAACAAGGTCATCTAATCGTTGAAACTTTAGTGAAGACATACCCAATCTTTCACGAATCTTTTCTACCATCATGTGACATTTTTCATTATCAGGATTTGCGTAATCTTCCAGATTATTATCTTCTACTCCCTCAATTTCCATAATTGCTTTTCTTCCTGCAAGGTCTAATGTAGAACGAGAATTTGAAAAGTTGAGAAATTCACATGGATATATTAAAGTGGGACAAGCCGGACGCACATGAACTTCTTTAGCCCCATATTCAAACAATATTTTAACATTGTCTTGAAATTGTGTTCCACGTACAATACTGTCGTCGCAGAAAACAATCTTTTTTCCTTCAATTAATTTCTTGTTAGGTATAAGTTTCATTTTTGCCACCAAATTTCTCATCTCCTGATTTTGTGGCATAAAACTGCGAGGCCATGTTGGAGTATATTTTACATAAGCACGTTTATAAGGTATCTTTTTGTAATTTGAATAACCAATAGCATGAGCAATACCTGAATCGGGTATGCCCGAAACATAATCTAATTCTACATCATCGTTTTTTGCCAATGTTGCTCCACAACGGTAACGGCAATCTTCTACATTTATTCCTTCATAGTTGGAACTTGGATAACCATAATAAACCCAAAGGAAAGCACATATCTGCATTTTTTCATTAGGCGGTTTTCGTTGTTCGTAGCCTTCTGCTGTGAAAAAAATAATTTCTCCGGGTCCAATATCTCTGTCTGTTTCAAAATCGAGATTAGGAAAACACGAAGTTTCGGAACTTACACAATAGGCACCTTCCTTTTTCCCAATTATTATGGAAGTTCTACCAAGTTTGTCTCTTGCTGCATAAATCCCTTTTTCGGTTAGTAGCAAGAACGAACAAGAGCCTTGAATTCTGTTAAATACATTTTCTATACCTGACTCATAACTATCTTCTTCATTAATTAGCATAGCAATAAGCTCCGATGGATTAGTACTGCTGGTACTTGTTTCTGAAAAGTGTCTGCCTTGTTTTAATGCGCGTTCCGATAATTCTAAAATATTTTTAATTCTTCCCACGGTTACAATACCGAAGACACCAAGATGCGAGTTAATAATTATTGGTTGTGCCTCTGTATCACTAATAACACCTATACCACTGTTTCCACTGTATTTGTGTAGATCAGATTCAAACTTGTTCCTAAAATATGAATTCTCAATGTTGCGGATTGATTTAATAAAACCATTTTTGTTGTGAAAAGCCATTCCACCTCTTTTTGTGCCAAGATGAGAATTGTAGTCTGTTCCATAAAATACATCTTTTACAACATCTGCTTTTGAAATACTACCAAAGAATCCGCCCATTTAATTTGCTTTGTTTAATGATTAAATTATCTGCCCAAATCTAATATTTTTTAATGCGAATTGATTGGTAAACCCTTGCGATTAATTAACAAGTTATCACTATTGATATTTTGCAGTCAGGGTTTGACTTGAAGTCAAGCTCTGACTTATAAATATAGCATACATTCCTGACTTGATCAGGAATCCGGTTATTAAAGGCTGGATACCCGTTTTCACGGGTATGAAAACATTCCTGTTACATTCTCAACCACTTTGCAGTTGCGATAAGTTCTTAATAATTCTTTTTGGGCTAAAGCCCATTTAATTTTACACTTTAACCCCCGACCTAAAGGTCGGGGCAACTGATAATCAGAGTCCACTTAATTACACAAAGCGGAAATAAAAAAAGCCTGAGGGACTAACTCAGACTTTTAATCAACAGAACAAAATAGATACCACAACGCACACATATATTTTTGTTTTGCTTTTGGGGAGGTTAGGAGGGGCTTTATTATTGTGCAATAAGAAAGAAAATATGCAAAAATATTAAACAAGAGATTTTAAATGATTGATAATTAGATGCAAAAGCTTAGTATAAATTTGATATTTTTATTGTAATAAGTGTAATATATACCCCTTAAAGGCTAAAAAAACCCATTCTTTGCCATCATACGAACGTTCGTATTAAGGCAAAGAAGCTTACATGGCATCATACGAAGGTTCGTATTAAGGCAAAGAAGCTTACATGGCATCATACGAACGTTCGTATTGAGGAAAAGAAGCTTACATGGCATCATACGAAGGTTCGTATTGAGGAAAAGAAGCTTACATGGCATCATACCAAGCTTCGTATTAAGACAAATAAGCCTCTTAATCATGGTTTGGGGGAAGAAATTGACACAAATAACTCAATCTTTCAACATTTTATAAGCTAAATCCAAAAAAATTACTATTTTTACAAAAAGATAAAGCTATAAGCTATGAAAACAATTTCTTCTTTAATTATTCTAATATTATTATTTACACTAACAAACTTTACTAATGCCCAATGGGTAGAAATTGGTAATGATATTGATGGAGAGGCACCAGGTGATAAGTCTGGTTGTTCAGTAAGTATAAACCATGATGGAAGTATAGTTACTATCGGCGCAACATTAAATCATGGATATAATGGTGATAGTTTATATTCTGGTCAAGTACGAGTATATTTTAACAATTCTGGAACATGGTTACAACTAGGTAATGATATTGATGGAGAGAATCAGTTTCATTGTTCTGGAATTTCAGTCGACATTGATTCAACAGGCAATACGATTGCCGTAGGTGCACATAGTAACTCTTCGGGTTATACTGATGGAGGATATGTGAAAGTTTATGAGAATAATGGTGGAAATTGGATTCTAAAAGGTAATAAAATTCAAGACCCTCCAGATTTTAGTGGAGATGCAGGACAATCGGTAAGTCTAAGTTCTGATGGGAATACTGTGGCTGTAGGTGCTCCAGATAATAGTAATATTAATGGCACTAGTTCTGGTCAGGTTAGAGTTTATGAATTTAATGGTATTGATTGGATACAAAAAGGGAATAGTATTTATGGTGATAATGCTGGTGATAATGCCGGAAGATCTGTTATTATAAATTCTGAAGGTTCTATTGTTGCAATAGGATCTCCTTATAACGATGACAATGGAAACTATTCAGGTCATGTAAGAATATTTGAATATTTAACTGGGAGTTGGGTGCAAATGGGTTCTGCTATTGTTGGGGTAGATTCATTAAATTATTCAGGACGTTCCATTTCTTTAAGCTCTGATGGTCTCACAATTGCCATAGGTGCACCTAATAATATTGGTATAGATACTACGGGGCATGTTAGGATATTTGAATATACAGGAGGTATATGGCAACAGAAAGGAAGTGATATTGAAGGTGAAACAAAATACAGTGAATCAGGATTCTCAGTGAGTTTAAGTTCTGATGGAAACATTGTAGCTATTGGAGCACCATATAATGGATGGCCTAGTAGCGTTAATGGTCATGTAAGAATTTACGCATATACTACAGGAATGTGGCAACAAATTGGAGGAGATATTGATGGCGAAGCAAGTTTTGATGAATTTGGTTATTCAGTAAGTTTAAGTTCAGACGGTAATATTGTTGCTGTAGGCGCAATGAATAATGATGGTGCTGATACTACAGATTCAGGTAGAGGGCATGTGAGGATATATAATTTTGCAACAGGAATAAATGAAAATATTACAGATTCACATTTTTCTATCTACCCCAATCCCACAACAGGCCTTGTAATAATTAAAAATGAAGAATGTAGAATGAATAATGTAAGTGTTTTTGATATTTATGGGAAAGAAGTGTTAGAGACCGAAGTTGGAAGCCAGAAGACCGAAATAGATTTAAGCAAAGAGGCAAAAGGTATATATATTATAAAAGTAACAACCAACAAAGGTGTTGTTGTTGAGAAAATAATATTGGAATAAACCTCAAAATATGAAAAAACTATACATATTAATTTTATTGCTTGCATTAGCAAATTTCTCACAAGCCCAATGGATACAATTAGGTAGTGATATAGATGGCGAAGCAGCAGAAGATTATTCAGGTTATTCAGTAAGTTTAAGCTCAGATGGCTTAATACTAGCTGTTGGAGCCATAAGAAATGCTGATAATGGAGAAAACTCAGGTCATGTAAGATTATATGAGTATAGTGGAGGAAATTGGGTTCAAATGGGAAATGATATAGATGGTGAAGCACCATGGGATTGGTTTGGAACGTCTGTAAGTTTAAATTCAAGTGGAAATATTGTTGCTATTGGTGCTACTGCTAATGATGATTGTTTTAATGGAGCTGGCCATGTGAGAATATTTGAATATGTGAGTGGAAACTGGATACAAATAGGTAATAATATTTGTGGAGAAGCACCTTTTAATAATTCAGGAAATCCGGTTAGTTTAAATTCTGATGGTTTAATAGTAGCTATTGGTGCAATTGGGAATAGTGACAATGGTAATGGTTCTGGACATGTTAGGATATATGAGTATTCAGGAAGCAATTGGGTGCAAAAGGGGGGTGATATTGATGGAGAGGTTATAATGGATCATTTTGGTGTTTCGGTTAGTTTAAGTTCAGATGGTTCTATTGTTGCTATTGGAGCTAGACTAAATGATGGAAATGGGACGAGTTCGGGACATGTAAAAATATATGAATACACAGGTGTTTTATGGGAACAAGTTGGAAATAATATTGAGGGAGAGGCTGCTGACGATAATTCAGGAAATTCAGTTAGTATTAGTTCCGATGGTTCTGTTGTAGCTATTGGGGCTCGTCAAAATGATGGAAATGGTAGTAATGCAGGTCATGTGAGAATATACGAATATAATGGTACTAATTGGATTCAAAAAGGGACAGATATAGATGGTGAAGCTAATAGTGATTATTCAGGTGAAGCAGTTTATTTGAGTTCTGACGGTAACGCTATCGTTATTAGCGCAATAGGTGGTGATGGAATTGATGTTAATTCAGGATTTGTTAAAAGATATTATTTTAATGGTAATGATTGGTTACAAATAGGTAATAATATTTATGGTGAAACTGTAGATGACCAATCAGGATCTTCCGTTAGTTTAAGCTCTGATGGAAAAATAGTTGCCATTGGTGCAATTGGTAATAATGGAAATGGTAATAATTCGGGCCATGTAAGAATTTTTAATTTTTGTGGAACTTTCGATACACTTTCTGTTACAGAATGTGGAAGTTTTCTATCTCCAAGTGGTAATTATACTTGGACAAACTCTGGAACTTATTTTGATACAATACCAAACTCTGTTGGCTGTGATAGTATTATAACAGTTTATCTTACTATTAATAATACTTATTCAATAATTAATATAAATGAATGTTATAATTATACTTCTCCAAGTGGAAACTATACATGGATAAATTCTGGAATTTATTCTGATACAATACCAAACTCTGTTGGCTGTGATAGTATTATTCTAATAAACTTAACGATCAACAATAGTACAAACACTATTAGTAGTGTTGAATGCGATAGTTATTTGTCCCCTAGTGGTAATTATATGTGGACAAGTTCAGGAACATACTTTGATACTATACCTAACTCAGTGGGATGTGATAGTATAATTACTTTAAACTTGAATTTAAATAATAGTACAAACTCAACAATAAATCAGATAGTATGCGATAGCTTTATATCTCCTAGTGGAAACTTTATATGGTCGAGTTCAGGAACATATATAGATACAATACCAAATACCATAGGATGTGATAGTGTTATCACTATAAATTTAATAGTCAACAATACTAGTGCAACTATCAACTCAATATCCTGTAATGAATATACATCACCAAGTGGGAATTATATATGGACAAGTTCAGGAACATATCAAGATACAATACTAAATTATGTAGGTTGTGATAGCATAATAACTATTAATCTGACTATAAATAATAGTACAAACTCTATAATAAATACTATAGCCTGTGATAGTATCATATCACCAAGTGGGAATTATATATGGACAAGTTCAGGAACATATCAAGATACAATACTAAATTATGTAGGTTGTGATAGCATAATAACTATTAATCTGACTATAAATAATAGTACAAACTCTATAATAAATACTATAGCCTGTGATAGTATCATATCACCAAGTGGAAATTATATATGGACAAGTTCAGGAACATATCAAGATACTATATCTAATGCTATAGGCTGCGATAGTGTTATCACAATATCTTTAATCATTAACAACAGTACAAACTCATTAATTAGTGATACCGTATGTGATAGTTTCATTTCACCAAGTGGTAATTATACATGGACAAGTTCAGGAACATATCAAGATACTATAATAAATTCATTTGGTTGTGATAGTATATTTACAATTGATTTAACTATTGATAATTCAGGTTCATTTGTTAGTGAAACTTTATGTGATAGTTTAATTTCACCAAGTGGAAATTATATTTGGACTATCTCAGGTATATATCAAGACACTATTAATACTATGTTTGGGTGTGATTCTGTAATTACTTTTGATTTAGAAATTGGTAAATCACCTTTTGTAAATCTGGGAGGTGATATTACAATAACTGAAAACCAAACTGTAATAATTGGAAGTGGCTTTAATTTAACAAGCTACTTATGGAATACAGGAGATACAGTTCCATTGATTGTTGTTATTGGAGATAGTATTGGTATTGGAACACATAATTATTGGCTATATTCCGAAGGCACAAATGCTTGCTCAAGTACAGATACAATAATTATAACAGTTACACCAAGTATTGGTGTTGATGATGTAGAAAACGAAAATGGTATTAAAATCTACCCCAACCCCACAACAGGCCTTATAACAATTAAGAATGAAGAATTAAGAATGAATAATGTAAGTGTTTTTGATATTTATGGGAAAAAAGTGTTAGAGACCGAAGTCAAAAGTCAAAAGTATGAGCTTGATTTAAGAAAAGAAGCAAAAGGCATATATATAATAAAAGTAACAACGGATAAAGGTGTAGTTGTTGAGAAGGTTGTTTTGGAGTAATCCTGCCTTTTTGCTTTAAGGGATTTTGTTATTTTTATATTATATATAAACAGCAGAATATTTTAATTATAGGCAACCTTTTTCATTAATTCACCGTCATATTAAAAAACAAACCATTGAAATATTTAATATACATAATAGTATTTATCTCAGCTCAATTATCTGCTCAGACCTACAATTGGGAATGGTATCAAACCATAGCTAGTAAAGAAAGTGACCAGATTTCAGGAACAAGCATAGCATTTGATAGCTACAATAATATTTATTGCACTGGATATACAGGAGATACAGCATTTACAGATACGTATATGATTGATTATAATGGAGCAAATAGTGCATTTCTAGTTAAATATGATGAAAATGGAAATTATATTTGGTCTAGAACTTTTGGTGGAGTTAATGATGAAATTACTGGCTGTATAGAAATTGATGATAAAGACAATATATATGTTACAGGTTTAGCTTCAGGTCTTGTTACTTTTGATGGAATTAATTTTGAAAATATAGCAGGTTGTAATGGGGCCTATATTGTTAAATTTGATATAGATGGGAATTATTTATGGCATACAATTGCTGGTTCAGGAAATGGTCGAGGACATAGCTTAGACTCTGATGATAATAACATATACTATGCTGGAACAACAGGATATTCAGTAAGTACTTTTGAATCTCAGCCATTAATAACAGGAAAGTCAAGTTCAATTCTGGCAAAATATAATAATCAGAATAGTTTTCAATGGATGAGACAAATAAGGGGCTTAGCGGTTCCAAGTATTAGTTATGACAATAACTATATATATCTAATAGGTTTTGCTTCATATGGCTATAATATAATTTATGGCATTGATACTTTAATTCCAGATGATAATAATCAGGTTTTTATCTTTAAGTTTGATAATTCAGGAAATCTAATATGGCATAAAAGAGGATATGGTAGTTTCAATTCTGCCTTTCTTAAAAGCAATAATAATCACTTTTATATTTATGGCAGTTTACAAGATTCACTTATGTTTGCACCAAACTACACTATTGTTTCTGAAGGACCATATAATGGATTTATTGCAAGTTTTGATACAAATGGTAATGTAGAATGGGTATATGTTGCAAAAAGCGATTATTCTTTTATTAGTTATGTCGACTTTGATAGTCAGGATAACATATGGGTAACAGGAAATTATAAACAATATCTTGATATAGGACAGCTAAGTATAATTGGAGATTCTTATTCAAGATCGATAATTTTTCAGATTGCAGAAAATGGGATAGTTAATAATAGTAATTATTTTGAATTAATTACTCCAAATTGTCAAGCTTGGTTTAATAATGTAAGTCTTGATAATAATAACAATTTTATTTGTAATGGAACATTTTCTGATTGCTTTAATGGGGGGCCATATTATTCAGATACTATTGGTCTTTGGGATTTGTTTTTGATGAAACTATCCATATTGACAGAAAATAATGAGCTACAAATAAGTAAAAGCATTATAGTTTACCCAAATCCCACAACAGGCAAAATAACAATACAGGCAGAAGGAATAGAGCGAATAGAGATATTGAATATTGAGGGAAGACAGGTCTTCACAGGAAAAGAAACAGAAATAGATCTAAGCCAAGAAGCCAAAGGCATATACATTATAAAAGTAACAACGGATAAAGGAGTGTTTGTTGGGAAAGTTGTTTTGGAGTAAAATACCCTGATCTTAGTAAAGCAAATGGTCATAAGGATACCTCTTAATATGTATTTCTTTTGCTTTTTTGTAAAGCAGCTTTTTAAGGCTTTCAATATTTTGTTTTTCTTTTGCCGAAATAAATATGCAGTGTGCATTATCTTTTGCCATCCAGCTTTGCTTTAGGTCTTCAAGCGAAATGTTTTCTTTTGTAACTGGAGAAAGGTCATCAAAATCTTTTTTTACATAAGTAAAAGCATCAATCTTATTAAATAAAATATAAGTGGGTTTATCAACTGCTCCAATTTCAAGCAATGTTTCGTTTACAGTATTTAGTTGTTGTTCAAAATCGGAATGCGAAATATCAACAACATGAATAAGAAAATCACTTTCTCTAACTTCGTCGAGTGTAGATTTAAACGATTCAACAAGGTCGTGGGGCAGCTTTCTTATAAAACCAACAGTATCGGAAATAAGAAACGGCAGATTTTCTATAACAACTTTTCTTACAGTAGTATCTAATGTTGCAAACAGTTTGTTTTCTGCAAACAGATCGGATTTGCTTAACAAATTCATTATTGTTGATTTGCCAACATTGGTATATCCCACAAGTGCAACCCGTACTAGTTTACCTCTATTTTTGCGTTGTGTTGCTTTTTGTTTGTCAATTTTTTTAAGCTGTTCTTTTAGCTTGGTAATTTTATCGCGAATAACTCTACGGTCAGTTTCAATTTCTGTTTCGCCAGGTCCTCTTAGCCCAATTCCTCCTTTTTGTCTTTCAAGGTGTGTCCACATCCGCGTTAAGCGGGGTAATAAATATTTATATTGAGCAAGTTCTACCTGTACTTTGGCATGAGCCGTTTTGGCTCGTTTTGCAAAAATATCGAGTATTAAATGTGTTCGGTCTAATATCTTTATGTCTAGTATTTTTTCAATATTTCGTAATTGTGTGGCAGTAAGCTCATCGTCAAATATTATAAGACTTATATCATTCTCATTAATAAATCTTTTTATTTCCTGAATTTTACCTGAGCCGATAAATGTTTTTGGATTTGGATGTTCGAGTTTCTGAATAAATTGTTTTACAGGTTTGGCTCCTGCTGTATGTGTTAAAAATGCAAGTTCTTTCAGATATTCCTCTGCCTGCTTTTCGTTCTGATCTTTGGTAATTACTCCAATTAGTACTGCACGTTCTACCAGCAATTTTGTGTTGATCATTCCTGCTAATCTAATTTAAAGTTCTTCTATTACCATAAAGAGCATTATAAGATACTTTTTTAAGTATATCGCCTGCCATAAATATCATATCAAAATCTGGAGGAAACGGTATGGGCTTTATTCCTATTAGTTTTTTACTTGATGAAGTAAGTGCATCAAAATCGCCATTGGCAATTGCATAGGCATGGTCGAAAAAATTATCGGCAGCTATTGGAACACTTTTTAGCACTTTGCCTGTAAAGTTGTTTATATAATCTATTGTACCTTCCATATGAACTGCTTTGTGCTGAAATATTTTTATAACATGACATGTAATGGTTTTTCTTTTAGGTATTTTAATATCGTTACCCAAAGAGTCCTTCATCACATTGCCGTTACCATCAAGAGCATATTCAAAACCATCGGCAATTTCTTTCGATTCGGTAATATGCTCTTCTTTCAGTCCTTCGGGCGAAACATCAATAATTTTAATATTTATTAAAACATTATAGTCGTAATCTAATCCTGTGCGTTCTTGAGCATCGTATTCTACCCACTCTTTGTTAATTCTTGAATAGTCGTGTTTTATAAGGTCGGTTTTAAACTCGCGTGGAAGCTTAATATGCGATGAGTTTTTAACTTTTACAAGTGCATAGCTTATGCCCATTTCTCGTGCTTTTAGTATAAGTTCATCTACATCCTCGTAATCGCGATAATATCGTTTTACTTGCATGAACTCTGCATAAGCTTCTCTTGCCGATGCTTTATCTCCATTGTTAAGGAGTTTTTTGCCGTGTACATAAAAATATTCAGCAGCTCGTTTTTTTGCCTGTATTACTTCATTGTCGTAATCAACAAATGTAAAATTAATAGTGCGGTGAGGATGTTTAAGCGGGTAAACTGATTTTACAAGTGATTGACGGTTTTTCATTGCCGAATATCTGTTAAATATTTCATCCCAAACATCGGGTTTGCCTTCTTTTCTTAAAAAATTTATGCGTTCCATATCAATATCATTTGCTTTTGGATACGCTTCTACCAACACATCAATACTTTTAACATGAGTGGGCTTTTTACGTATTTTTTTCACAGCTTTTCTAACCGCAATATCGTATTGTCCTTTTTTTAAGAACGACATAGGACTTGAGCAGCCGGATAATATGGCTATTGATAGTAATATGTATAAGTATTTCTTCATATCCTTATATTTTATGTTTAACTAATGTTTTGCTTATATTCAAAAAGCAGACCAAAACAATTTTGCTACAAACCTACATAATTTTTTTCAATACTAAAATGGCGGTATCAATATCTGTTATATTCTGAAAAGAAAGAGTTAGTTTTTCTTTTTGTTCTTTCATTATACATGCTTTCGGGTTTTCCTGTATGTATTTTAGTATGTCGGTAAAGGTTTGAGATTTGTAATAATTTGATGTTTGATTTGAAATAAAATAACAGATCATTATACCTTTTTTAAGTATAATTTTTTCGAAACCAAGTTCTACTGCTTTCCAACGTAATCGTACAACATTAAAAAGATCTTTCGTTTCTGTTGGGATATTCCCAAAACGATCTATTAGTGTTGTTTCAAATTCGAGCAAATTTTCTTCTGTTTCAACAGCATTTAATTGGCGATATAGTTTAATGCGTTCCGAAATGTTTGAAATATAATCTTCAGGGAATATTATTTGCAAATCTGTATCTACAACACAATCGGCAACAAATTTATGTTCTTCGGGATAAGTTTCCTGTTGGGTTTCATTGCCCGAAAAAACATCTTTAAATTCCTGTTCTTTTAATTCTTGTATTGCTTCGTTAAGTATTTTATGATATGTTTCAAAACCAATATCTGCAATAAAACCACTTTGCTCGCCACCCAAAAGATTTCCTGCTCCTCTTATATCAAGGTCTTGCAAGGCGATATTAAAACCGCTTCCAAGTTCAGAATATTCTTCAATAGCTTTTAATCTGCGTTTTGCTTCGGGAGTTAACGCAGTAACAGGCGGGGCAAGCAGATAACAAAATGCTTTTTTGTTAGAACGTCCAACTCTGCCTCGTAACTGATGCAGATCACTTAAGCCAAAATTCTGTGCATTATTAATAATTATTGTATTTACATTAGGAATATCAAGTCCGTTTTCAATAATTGAAGTTGCAATTAAAACACCGAAGTCGCCATCAATAAAATCAAGCATTGATTTTTCCAGTTTTCTGCCTTCCATTTGTCCGTGTACAACAATCGTTTTTACTTTAGGACAAATACGGTTTATCATTGCCTCAACTTCAAGAATATTAAGAACCCTGTTATGTATAAAGAATACCTGTCCTCCACGGCTTATTTCATAATTTATTGCTTCCTTAATAATATCCTCGTTAAAACTGTGAATTTCGGTAATAATAGGATGCCTGTTTGGAGGCGGAGTGTACATTACGGAAAGGTCTCTGGCTCCCATTAACGAAAATTGCAAAGTACGTGGTATTGGTGTGGCAGTAAGAGTAAGTGTATCAACATTTAGTTTAATCTGCTTTAGTTTTTCTTTTACAGTTACACCAAATTTTTGTTCTTCATCAATTATTAATAATCCAAGGTCTTTAAACTGAATGCTTTTGCTAATTAATTTATGAGTTCCAATTAAAATGTCGAGTTTTCCTTTTTGTAAACCCTCAATTATTTCCTTTTGTTTTTTTGTTGATTTAAGTCTCGAAATATAATCTACGGTACATGGAAAGTTTTTTAATCGTTCCGAAAATGTTTTAAAATGCTGTAATGCAAGAATTGTTGTCGGGACAAGTATTGCAACTTGTTTGCTATCACATACAGCTTTAAATGCTGCTCTTATTGCAATTTCGGTTTTACCAAAACCAACATCACCGCATATAAGCCTGTCCATAGGAATATCTGCTTCCATATCTTTTTTCACAGCTTTGTTCGATTTTGCCTGATCCGGTGTATCTTCATAAATAAACGATGCTTCAAGTTCGTTATTTAAGTATGTATCTTCCGAGAAACTAAACCCTTTTTGCTCCCTGCGTTTTGCATACAATGTTATTAACTCAGCAGCAATATCCTTAACTTTTTTCTTAGTGTTTTGTTTAAGCTTTTGCCATGCTCCACTGCCAAGTTTGTAAATTTTTGGAGGTGTACCGTCTTTGCCTTTGTATTTAGAAATCCTGTGTAATGAATGAATATTTACATAGATAGTATCGAGGTCTTTAAAAACAAGCTTAATTGCTTCTTGTGTTTTTCCGTTGATATCAATTTTTTCCAGTCCACCAAAAATTCCTATTCCGTGGTCAATGTGCACAATATAATCTCCCGGATGCAAGCTGTTTATTTCATTAAGAGTAACAATAGCTTTTTTGTTGAAATTCTCTTTTAACTTAAATCTGTGGTAACGGTCAAATATCTGATGGTCGGTGTAACAACAAATCCTAAGATCGTGGTCAATAAAACCTTCGTGTAAAGATTGAATAACAGGAGTGAATTGTATGTTTTGTTCTTTATCCTCAAAAATTGCTTTTAACCTTTCAATTTGTTTTTCATTTTCTGAATAAATAAATATTTCAAAACCGTCATTACTTTTAGTTATAAGGTCTTGAATTAAAAGGTCGAAATTTTTATTAAAAGCAGGTTGCTTTGTAATGTTAAAATCAAAGCTATATTGATTATTTGAAAAATATGCCTGATTTGACAACTCAAATACAGTAAAATTATTAAGACTCTCTCTCAATTCTGTGTGGTTTATCAGTAAGTTGGCAGCAGAAAGCTGTTGTTCATTATCACTTAATCTTTCTTTGGTGTGCGTGTATAGCTTTTTAATTTGTTCAAAGCAATATTTTGTATCTTTTATCCATACAAATGAATTTTTTGATATAAAATTAAAAAAGGAAGTTCGCTTTTCGTCTTGAAGTTTTTCCTGTATATTTGGTATAATTGAAATTTTCCTGAGTTTTTCTATTGATATCTGGTTTTCAATACTGAATGTACGAATTGAATCAACTTCATCGTCAAAAAAGTCTATACGATACGGTAGGTCGTTTGAAAATGAAAAAATATCTACAATTGAACCCCTGATTGCATATTGTCCTGGTTCATAAACAAAATCTACTCTTTCAAATTCATACTCGTAAAGCACTTCATTAAGAAATCCTAATGAGATCTTTTCGCCTGTTTTAAGATCGAGAGTATTCTTTTTTAAATTCTGTTTTTCAATTACTTTTTCAATAATTGCTTCGGGATAGCTTATAATTATGAGATCGTTTTTTTTAACAATAATCTTATTAAGCACTTCTATTCTTAAAACAATATTTGCAGTATCAATCTGATCGTATTGTACAGAACGCTTGTATGATGAAGGAAAAAATAGAACTTTATCTTTATTATGATAGTTTAAAAGGTCGTTATAATAATAAGCAGCCTCTTCTTTATCTGGTAATATACAAATTGTGGTTTGTTTGGTTTCTGTATATAGTTTATTTAAAACAAAAACCGATGATGAACCAATTAAACCCTTTAAATGAAATTTATTTTTTTCATTATTATTTACTTTAGAAATAAGCTCATTTACTATATAGTGTTCAGAATATCTGTCTGTAATAAGCTTGGGCAAAGTGTTGGTTTTCATTTAATATTGTTGAAAAGCTAAAAAGATTATTTTATTTCAATTATTTATTCCGAATGCTCGGGATTAAAATTAAACAAGGTTTGTAAATATACATGCTTTATATTTAAAACGATTATGAAATATTGAATGTAGAATGATGAATGTAAAATGTAGATTTTCATTTTCTACTTTGTTTACTCATTTTATTTTTATTCATTCTACATTTAATATTGAGAATTCTACATTCTACATTTGATATCCAACTTCGTTTTTATTTTGCAAAATTAAATCTTATTTAATAAATATTTAGACGGTAAACGTTACGTTTTTACTTCAAAGTAAAACTAGCTTCTCCTATTAATTTGCTGTCGGTAAAAATATCAACAAAATAAGTTCCCGGAATTAATTCCTGATCTTTTTTCCAGTAAACACACAAATTAACGGGTTTATTGCTGTATTCAACATCGCGTCTTTCTGTAAAAATTATTTTGCTTCCTTCAAAATCAAAAATATTATTTTCAGAAGTAGCCAGTATCAATTCGTCAGGTCTTGCAATACGAACATACACAGTTCTGTTACCACTTTCAACAATTTTGTTTTCCGAAAGAGTAAAACAAACTTTTACTTTATTTACTTTTTTAGCTTTGGTTACAGATTTGCTTTTTTTATTAATAGGTATTGCAGTAATGTTAATAGCCTTAATTACAGAAGCAATATCTACCTTTTCATTAAGATTTTCGTTTTCCGATTGCAGTTCTGTATTGTGTTGAACAGCTTTTGTATAATCAATTTTTATTTCTGTGTTTTCAGCAGTTAGTATCTGATTTTTGGTGTTCAGCGAATCAATTTGAACAATATAGCTTTTCATTATTTCACGTAATGTAGACAGTTCTTTTTTGTATTGTGCTATCTGGTAATAGTTGTTAGCCTTTACTTTCTTAAGGTTAACTAATAATTCTTGTATTTTTTCCTGTTCTTGTTCAAGTTTTAGGTTAATCTCTTCGTTATCTGTTTTAAGGGATTCGTATTGAACAAGCAGATTAGTTAATTCATTATTAACTTGTTCTTTTTCTGTAGATGTTGTATTAAGTTGTGAAATAATTATATCGGTTTGGTTTTTTTGATTATAATACAAATATGTTACAAAGCCCAGCATTAATGCTAAAATAATAATAGTAACAACATAAAGTGTATTTGATTTTTTATTTGATTCAATATTCTTAATGTTTTCAGGCTTTTTTTCAATATTTTCCATACATTTATATTTTTTAGAAGTAAACAAGAAGTTCACTTTGCAAATTTAGTTATTATTTTATTCTTTAAAAATGATAAATTTAACCGATTTTTAATATCAATTTACATACCAACTAATAATATGAGAAAATATTTTTTTGTTTTACTACTTATTTCAAATCTTGTTTTTGCAGGAAATACCGATACCACACATATTCTTGTGGTGCACCCAACAATTAATAATATTAAAACTTTTACATACTTTGTAGATAATGATATTATTAATATTGATAAAGTAAAATTTACAGGAATTTATTATACAAAAGAGAAATACGATTATTCTAATAGCACTAATTTTTTAGCTGATACTAATCTGCCTTATTTTAGCCTTTTTGAAATTACTGAAGATATATCAAAAGAAAAATTGTTTCAAAAAAATAAATTAACTCCGGTATTCGATAGTTTATTTTCCATTTCGGATGGGATTATTTTTCTGGGAGGACCTGATATACAGCCTTCAATTTATTCAGAGAAAACAGAATTATTAACCGAAATTACTGACCCGTATCGACATTATTTTGAGTTGAGTTTTTTATATCATCTACTGGGGAATAATAGTAAAAGCAGTAAGCCTCTGTTAAACAAAAACCCGAATTATGTTGTTTGGGCAATATGTCTTGGTATGCAAACTATGAATATAGCAACAGGGGGAACTTTGTATCAGGATATTCCTTCAAATATTTACAATAAAAAATATGTTGAAGATATTTTGAACGACAAAACCTATATGCACAAAAATTATTTTAAAAATTTATATCCTAGAGATTCTTTAACAGGAGGTGTTTTTCACCCTGTTATTAAAACAGATCTGAAAAATAAGATCTACACAACATTAAAAACTAATGCAAACCCTTACGTGTATAGCTGGCATCATCAGGCTGTTAATGTGCCGGGGCATGGGCTTCAAATATTATTCACTTCTCCCGATGTTAAGGTTGTTGAAGGAGTTTGTCATGAGCAATATAAAAACGTTTATGGTTTTCAGTTTCATCCCGAATATTTAAAACTTTATGATGAAAAATATAAGCTTAAAATAAATAATTCAGATAAAACAACTGATCTTAAAACAGAATTAATAAATAATAACAGTTACAATTTTCATTTAAGTTTATGGAAGTATTTCTCTATATTGTTTTTATGAAAAAAGCAAAATAAATCTTTCTAATATATTAATTTGCAAATATTTAATCTTGCTCAATATTTCATCGTAAGTATCAAAAATATTTTAATTAGCTTGAATAGATTTAGTATAAAAAAACGTTCACAGATTTTAAATATTAGCCGCATTTAGAGTGTCCACATTCCAAACAGGTAAGGCATCCTTCAGTATAAATTACATTTTCAGAATTACAGCCTTCGCAAGTAATCCCTTTTTTTGCTTTTGTTCCGTTTGGAATATATATTTTCAAAGCTCTTTCAACACCGTTTTTCCATGTATTAATTGTTTCACTGTCTAAGCGTAAAGAACCAATAAGGCTTATAACACTTTGAATAGGCATGCCGTGTCGTAATAATCCTGAAACGAGTTTGGCATAATTCCAGTATTCCTGATTAAACAATCTTGATAAACCTTCAAAGGTTACTTTATATCCCTGCTTATCTTCATAATGAAAATCATACCGTTTTTTACCATTTTCAAGACGACGTTTTATGATATTTACCTTTTTAACACTTGGCGGGATATAAAAAATATCATCATCAAATTTTCCTGTAAATATTTCGTAAGGTCTGCCATCTAATAAGCCAACAAAAGCTATCCATTTTTCATTATTGTTGTTAAATCTGAGAATATCAGCTTCAAGTATTTCCGGTCTTTTAGGTGCATCATTAATTGTATGGCAATTATCGCTTTCATCGTTAGCAATAAGAACACCCGACCTTGAACCTTCGCGGTAAACAGTTACTCCTTTGCATCCATTTTCCCATGCAGTTTTATATACATTTCCAACAACATCTTCAGAAACTTTTTTCGGTAAATTTACTGTTACACTAATAGAGTGGTCTACCCATTTTTGAATAGCTCCCTGCATTTTCACTTTATTAAGCCAGTCAACATCATTAGAAGTTGATTTATGGTATGGTGATTTTTCTATTACATTTTTCAGTTTTTTATCATCATAACTTTTTACTTCATCTATATTATAGCCATTAATTTCAAGCCATATAATAAATTTATGATGAAAAACATTATATTCTTCCCATGAATCTCCGAGATCATCAGTATAATCAACTTTTACATTTTTATCGTTTGGATTTATTTTTCGTCTTCTTTTATAAACAGGCAAAAATACTGGCTCAATTCCGGAAGTTGTTTGTGTCATAAGACTTGTTGTCCCTGTAGGGGCAATTGTAAGCAACGCAATGTTTCTTCTGCCGTGTTGCACCATGTTATTATATAGCTCTTCATCAACTTCTTTAAGTCTGTTTATAAATGGATTGTTTTTTTCGCGTTGTGTTTCATAAAGAGGAAATGCGCCTCTTTCTTTGGCAAGATTAACAGAGCCTCTATATGTTTCAATAGCCAGTGTTTTATGAACTTCTACTGCAAAGTCGGTTGCAATATCACTGCCGTATTGTAAATTTAAAGCTGCAAGCATATCTCCTTCTGCTGTAATTCCTATACCTGTGCGTCTGCCTTCCTGAGCTTTTCTTTTGATATTTTCCCAAAGTTTTCTTTCAACTCTTTTTATTTCCAGATCTTCAGGGTCTGAAGATATTTTCTCAATTATTCTCTCAATTTTCTCTAATTCAAGGTCAATAATGTCATCCATTATTCTTTGCGAAATGCAAGCATGTTTAGTAAACAAATCGAAATCAAATTTAGCTTCTTTTGTAAAAGGATTATTAACGTAGCTATATAGATTTAAAGCAAGAAGTCTGCAACTATCATAAGGACACAAAGGTATTTCTCCGCAAGGATTTGTTGAAACGGTTTTAAACCCAAAATCAGAATAACAATCGGGTACTGATTCTTTAATTACAGTATCCCAGAATAAAATACCGGGTTCAGCAGATTTCCATGCATTATGAACAATTTTATTCCATAATTTTTCTGCATCAATACTTGTTTTATAAGTTGGCTCCTTAGAATCGACAGGATATTGTTGCGTATATTTGGCTTTATTGATAACAGCCTGCATAAACTCATCATCAATTTTTACCGAAATATTTGCTCCTGTAACTTTGCCGCTTTCCATTTTGGCGTTAATAAAATCGTCAGTATCGGGGTGTTTAACCGAGACACTTAACATCAATGCTCCTCGTCTTCCATCTTGTGCAACTTCTCTGGTTGAATTTGAATATCTTTCCATAAACGGAACAATACCCGTAGATGTTAAAGCACTATTTAAAACAGCACTTCCTTTTGGTCTTATATGAGAAAGGTCATGACCAACTCCGCCTCTTCGTTTCATTAATTGTACTTGTTCCTGATCTATTTTTAATATGCCGCCATACGAGTCGGCAGTTATGTCATTGCCTATAACAAAACAGTTTGATAAAGATGCTATTTGATGTTCGTTGCCAATTCCTGTCATTGGTCCTCCCTGTGGTACAATATATTTGAATCCTTTTAAAAGGTCAAATATTTCTTCTTCCGACATAGAATTTGGATATCGTTTTTCTATTCTTGAAATTTCTTTTGCAAGTCTTTTATGAAGGTCATTAGGAGTAAGTTCAAATAGATCTCCTTCAGAATTTTTCAATGCATATTTATTTATCCATACCGTAGCTGCTAATTCATCACCATTGAAGTATTCTATTGATTTTTCCAAAGCTTCCTCAAATGAATAAGTTTTTACTTTTTCCTTTTTTTGTACCGACATCTCTTCTATAAACATTTTCACTTCTTTTTATAAATTTAATAATAAACTACTTGTGAGGTTTCAACTTCCAGTTTTAAAGCATTGCTAATATATGACAATGAAAGCAATATTTTCTAATCAACTTCTTAACACTATATTAACATATAGTTTGATAAACAACCAAATGTTTAAAAATGTGTTGGTTATGCCACTTATCAACCGTTTGTTGAAAAATAATAAATAAATGTACTACTAATCGAATATGGTACTACACAAGCCTTAAGTAATTTTTCAACAAAATTGTGTTCAAAAGAAAATTTAAACTAGCCTTGTTTTTGTTAAGTTGAAGAAAAACAGGAGGGTGAGTGTTTTTCATTATTAAAATGGCATTTTGCTATTTAATTACTTATTGTGAAAATTAGATATGTAAATTTATTATAATGCAGAAAAGGAAATTTGGTCTTTTTTTATAAGAATATTTCGAAATTACAGACTGTTTTTTATAAAATCAGATGCTTTTCACATACATACATACATATTTATAATGCTTAAAAACATAATATATTTCAAAATATTATATTATCATTGCACATTCAAATAATTTAAATAATATTAATATGTTGTCATACATTGATTTTCGCAATTTACTCAATTGTTTTTCTATAACTTACAGAAAGCAATTAATTATATGTAAAACCATAATTTTTGGTTTTATGATATTGATTTCAACGATTTCATATTCACAGGAACCTGTTGCCAAGGGTGCTGCACCATTTATAGGTTGGTTATATCATGTAAATAAATTAAGTCTTGGAACAAGTTTTCAGCCACAAAGCATATTGCATTTAAATAATGGTGGAGATACATCAGGTCCTTTGCCCATTTTTTTACAAATAACTAATTCATATACAGGTTATACAAATCAAAATATGGGATTTTTAATGGGAATTGATAACGAACTTAACATTTTGCTTAATCAACAAGAAGATGCAAATCTTTCAATTTTAACTAACAATACAGAACGCATTACAATATTAAATACCGGATTAATTGGAATTGGAACAATAACCCCAACAACATTACTTGATATAAATGGACAAATAAAAATAAATTATAACCCTAATGCAAATTATGTTTTAAAGTGTGCCGATGTAACAGGGCTTGCAGAATGGCAAGCTCTTAATGATGATGATCCGAATAACGAACTTCAAATTATTTCACAAACAGGTTTAAATATAACATTATCTGATGGTGGAGGAACATTTTCTGTCGCAGATAATGACAACGATGCAAATAATGAGATACAAGATTTGCAACTAAATGGCAATATTTTAAGTCTTACAAATGATCTTTCACCTGTAGATCTAAGTTTATTTCTCGATAATACAGACACACAACTTTCAGAAACAGAAGTTGATAATTATGTTTCAAACAATGGATATATTACATCTGAAATTGATGGAGATATTAGTAATGAAATTATTACCAATGCAATATTAAATGGTACAAATCTTGAGATTACTGAAGCCGGAAATTTATTTTCAATTGATTTAAGCAATTTGCCGGATAATGTTAATGATGCAGATGCAGACCCGACAAACGAATTACAAGAATTATCAATTACAGGCGGACAGTTATCAATTAGTGGAGGAAACTCAATAGAATTTTCTAATCTAAATTATTGGAGCAAAAATAATGATGAGATCTATTACAATAGCGGAAAAGTAGGAATAGGTACAGAAACTCCTTTTAGTAATTTGCATATTCATGCCAGTGGGAATAACCAGACAAACTCAAATAAATCAGGTAGCACACCACCGGGAGGTAATCCAACGTCAATTACTACAACAAGTAGTTTGCAAATTACAAGTGATGTAACAGGTAATTCAAATAACGATGGTTTAATTATTAAAACAACAAGTAATAATGCAATTATAGATTTGCAGGAAGAAGGGAGTTTTTCCATTGTAACAGACAATAAATTAAGAATAATTGCCAAGCCTGACGGTAATGTAGGAATAGGGATTTTAACACCACAACATGCCTTACATGTTCATGGAACACAAGTAACATCAGAAAATAACAGTAGCGGAGGAGTAATTGGACAATATGCCGAATTACCTGACCCAAAAAGCGGAAACTCAGACAAGGGGCATAAGGGTCAGGCAATAACATCAAATACAGTAGCATATAATGCTATACAAATAACAAATACCGAAACAGGAATAAGTCAAACTGATGGTTTGCTATTTGGTGTAAAAAATAATAACGGTTTTATTGATCTTAACGAAAACGGAAAAATATATTTTAATATAAACGATAATAATGTTCTAAAAATACATGAGGACGGAAAAATATCAATTACAGATTACCAACAGCCCCAAGCACAATTAAATATACTTGCAAAAGAAACCAATGGGCTGCTTATAAAAAACATAAATAACCCAAACGGATATGGAATAAAAGCCATTATAAACAACCCAACAACAAATGCAATTGAAGTTGGAACTATGAGCCAAACAAACTTTGTTGTTAAAGGTGATGGTAAAGTTGGGATTGGAACAGACAACCCTGCTGTAAAACTCCATGTTACAGGAGAAACAATTATCGGCAATCATTTACATGCAGGTGCTGGCAATGAAGTTTGGACTGATGCTACATCATTATATTTTAATTACAAAGGTAATGCTGCTACTACATATTTTTGGAACAAAGGAGGTTCGAGTGGTAATGCTGTAATGACGATAAAAAGTAATGGCAATGTTGGGATTGGAACCAATAATCCAACTGCAGGCTTGGAAGTAAATAACTCTTCGAATTATTTATGGACAACAAAAATTGCAAATTGTGGAGGTAATTCATACGGGCTTCTTGTTAAAAATGGATATGGCGGAAGTTCTTCCTCAAACGATGCAATAATTATGCAACTAGAAGATTATGCAGGAAATGTAAGAATGAAAGTTCAAAGTAATGGTTATATTTATATGAGTAACAGTATAAATATTAACAACAGCGCTAAAATTCTTTCCAATGGTTATATTTGGGCAAAAGAAGTAAAAGTTAGAGATACCAACCCATATCCTGATTTTGTTTTTAAAGACGATTACAAATTAAAAACAATTGAAGAGCTAGGGAACTATATTGATTCGCACAATCATTTACCCGATGTACCAACCGAAGCAGATGTAAATGAAAATGGCATGGAACTTGGAAAAATGAATAAAATATTATTACAAAAAATTGAAGAACTTACTCTTTATGTAATAGATTTGCAGAAACAAATAAATTTACAAAATAACGATATTGAAACACTTAAAAAATAGAGAATTATGAGAAAATTAGTGATAATTTTATTTTTAATCCTGTTTGCATTTAATTTAAAGGCTCAGAGGATTGAATATGTAGAGACAAAAACAGAAAATTATGGTAATTATATTTCAGATGTGCAATTTATTGATACTATTACTGGGAATGTAATTAAAAGCATTAACTTAATTAACGAAAACCCTTTTTTTAATATTTTTAAGCAAAACCCGAAAAAAGATTTGCAACGACATAAAACTATGCATATATCAATTAACAAAGAATTACAACTTGATGATATTATGCCAAAAGAAAAACGTAACCATTATTTAATAGATGCAGATAGCTTATTAATTACTAATGTAAAAATATTACCTAAAGGTTATGTTTATAATTATAATGATATGTGTATTGTTTCATACAGATCTTTTATAAATACAAATGAGTATTACCGTTACTGTATGTCAGTAATTGTAGCCTACAATAGTACTGGAAATGTAGTTTTTAATAAAATTTTCAACTCAGTTGGTGAAGCTATAATATCTTCCAATAATAAATATTTAAATATTGCATTTTCAATGGATAACGAAGATGGCAATCTTTATTACCCTTATTATGAGATTTATAATATCAGTAACCAATCATTAATTCATAAAGATATAATATCTAAGATAGGAGAAGGAGGGGTTATTAATTATAATGATACAATTATATTCATTGGTAAAGAAGGAAATGTGATTTTTGATGAAGACAAAATGGAAATATTTAAATATAAGAATATAAACGGGAAAATAATTAAAGGAGAGATAATTAAAAAGCTATGAGTAAAACATTCACTTTATTACTCTTATCTTGTGTATTGCGATTAACTATTTATTCGCAATTAACCTTGCAATACAAGGAATGTTCAGGAGGAAATTGCCCGAATGGTACAACTCCACAAAATTGGCAAACAAATCATGTTTATTCAGATTTTGGTATGAGACGTACAAACTCAATCTGGCATAAAGGAGTTGATTTTAATATTACGGGAACAGGTAATCCATCTACAGATGAAGGTTATCACTTATTAACACCTGTAGGTGGTACAATTACTCAAATAGATGGTAGTGGGTACAAGTTTATAGTGGTTCAAGATAATTCAGGGAATAACTATCATCTCGGTTATGGGCATATATTCAATGATGATGTATTCTTAAATAATACAATTTCTGTAGGTGAACTTATTTTGTATAGGTGGTATAATAATGGTTATAAATATGCAATAATTAACACAAATAATAATGTGGCAATAAGTAATGAAAATGGATATACGTTTACATATGGTGGACAATCTTATACGACATCTAATCAAGTTACAGCACAACAGGTGATTGCTCCATTAGGTGGTTCAGGTGGATTTCATTCGCATTTACACCTATATCGTGTAATAAATCCAAATATTGATCCAAATTTGAATATTGATAACTGTTTAGACCCATTACAAATATTAAATCATATACAAACTAATTTTAATATAAGTATTGATGAAACAGAAAATTTAACCCAAACAGGCAATACTACATTTTATTCAGGAGATAATAAATCTATAGTAAAAGTTAAATGTGAATTTAACAGTCCCGGACAACACGGTGGTGTAGATGGAAGATATTATGATAATGCAATAATGGATATTGATGATATAGATTTATTGATTAAAAAAAATTCAGAAGATAATTCTAACTACAATCTTATTCAGGGAAAATATAATTACAGCAAAATATCACACGGTGCAAGATGGAATGTTAGCCATTATCCTATAAACCCTGTTGATATAAGACAACAATATGGTGTTTACAATAATAGTAATGTTAATTTATGTATTGATGGTATTATGCCAGATGCTTATTATGATAATCCTTGGGATGAATTTGTCTTTACTGATTTTTATACAAGAATACATAAAGATGATACTTATGGGGGTTCAATAACACTTGCGCAAAATCCTGATGATGCCCGTTATTCTGACAATAAATATAATCTTGCAGCGAAAATTACAACTGTAACGGGAAATCAACAAAACAATTTTACTAACCCTACCGAAATAACAATAGACAATTTCAAACCCTACATAAAAAAAGTTGAAGTACAATATACAATTCCTTATACATCAACATTAATACCCTTTTACACAGCAGAATGGAATGGAGTAGGTTCAAATATTGTTTGTGATTATTCTGGAGTTGGTTATACTTTGCCGGGGCAAGAAATTACAATAAATGTTACAACAAGTGAGCCTGTAAATACACTAAGCCTTATTGTAAATTCCGATAACTTAAACTTACCATTAAATGCACAGCCAATAGGAACAGAAAACACAGAATTTGAATTTCAAATTCCATCAAGTGCAACTTCTGGTTGGGACCCATTTGATACAGAATTAGTGGAATTACATTTTACAGGAACAGATATTGCCGGTAATCAATTAGAAGCGATAGAATACAATGTAGGACCTTTAACCAATCAGACTTATGCTATTCCAATAAGACAAAGTAATACAGCATGGAGTGAACAAGTAAATCCGGGAACAGATACATTTCATAGATTTTATATTGGTTGCGAAACAGGTAATTATAAAGCAGGAAAAGAAATAGAATCTATTGGCTGTTTAAGGGCAGATTTTCAGGCAACTCCCAATATTATAGATGAGGGCTATACAATTCAATTTGAAAACTTGTCAGTTGGTTACCCGGAAAATTATTCATGGGAATTTGAAATGGGAACACCCTCAACAAGCACTAATGAAGAGCCAATAATAACATACAATACTTCCGGTGTATATGATGTTTCGCTAACTGTATCAGATGCCAATGGTTCACATTTAGAACCAAAATATGATTATATACATGTAAGTTCTGCAAATGGTGAGCCAACCGCAAACTTTAATGCATCCTCAACAATTATTGAAGTAGGAGAAAGTATTGACTTTGTTGATGTATCTTTAAATAATCCAGATGAATGGTATTGGATTTTTGATGGTGGAACACCTTCAATATCTACAGAACAAAATCCAACAGATATTTTTTATGATACGGATGGAGCTTATACAGTAATCTTAACAGCATCTAATTCTAATGGAAGTGATACAGAAACTAAAACAAATTACATTATAGTAAATATAAATAATAATCCTTCAAATGCAAATATTGAATGTGATTTTCCTGATGAAGTAATTGAACTTAATAGTACTACCGGAGATGCATATTTAATCGGTAATATTGTAATAAGTAATGGTTCAGGTTTATATAAATGTATTATTAATTTTGGAAATAATGACATTCAAAATTCAATGGAATTCAGTCCATCTACTGTTCCTGTTTATAAAACATACGATACAGAAGATACCTATACGATTTTTGCTAGTCTTTATGGTATGGATAACTGGGGGCAATATAATGTATTGGTAAGTACTTGTAGTCATGATTTTGAAGTAATAGATCCTTGTGGGGGAACAGTCGTTCCAATAATTAGTTTTGACCAAAATGATATTGTTGTTAATAATGATATAGATTTTACTGTCGGTGTCCCCTATCCCAAACCTAATGAAGTTTTTGCATATACATGGTATAAGGATGGTTATGAGGATGGTTATGGGGAAAATTATACAACATCATTTTCAACAGCAGGAAACCATCAGGTTATAGTTATAGCTGAAAGTTATCTCTGTGCAAACAGGGTAGGAGAAGGCAAAAGGAGTTTTTTTGTTTTACCAGTAAAAAGTATTGCTCTCAAATGGATAAATTTTCCTGACAAAATTACTGTTGATGGAACATATAATTTTACAGGTGAAGTTGTTTGGGATCCAGAACCGTACTATTTATATCGAGTAAATTCTCGAATAACATATGATAACGAAACTTTTATAAATTTTGCATCAAAAAGATTTGCTTATAAATTCAATATAACATCTTATTATAATGACCAATATGCAAATTATAGTTTCGATTTCCCTGATACTTGGTCTAGAGATCGTGTAAGAATTGTAATTGAAGCATGGAATGAATCTGTATGTAAATGTGGTGATGCAAATGCAGATTCTACTAAAACTGGTTTGTATAGATTTAAATCAAATGGTGGTATTAATACACTTATTCCTTATAATAATATAAATTGGTTTCAACATTCAAGAGTTTATAATAATACTTATTATACCAGAATGTCAAGATTAATTGAACTCGGTGATTGCAATAGCGGAACAGCAAATAAATATGATTGCAATAAAGTCAATAATGAATATAATGCACAAAAAGTATGGATTTCCGGTGGAAATTGTAGTTCTGCATACTTAAATTCAGGTGAGTCTGCAGAAGTATATGCCCATAAAGAAATAACACTTAGAACCGGTTTTAGTGCAAATTATGGTTGTGATTTTACAGCAGCAATAGATAATTGTGGGTATAGGCTTATTAGCGAGAGTTATAAAGTTTATGATAATGAAGGTGAATATTTAGATGAAAATTCTTTAGAAGAAGAAATGAATAAAGATAGAAATTTAAAAGATATTGATATATTTATTCAACCTAATCCTGCTTCTTTTGAAACAATTTTAAAATATTATATTCCTTTAGACGGCATGACAAATATAAGTATTCACACATCACTTGGAGAAAAAATTGAAACAATTATGCAGGAAAATAAATTGGAAGGCGAATATTCATATATTTACAATTGTGAGCATATTGAATCCGGTATTTATTTTATTAAAATAAAATCAGGGAATAAAACCAAAACAATTAAATTTATTAAAATATAAGATTATTTTATTATTTAAAATGTATTTTTGTATACAAGCATAAAATTTTACAAATGAAAAATTTATTTGGAAATATAATCAATTCAATTACACTTACTACTATGGTGTTTATTACTATCTTATTAAGCTCCTGTTTAAAAAAGCCAGAAGCAATAATTTATTGTGACAACCCTACAGGTAGCCCTGATGAAAGGATATGTTTTTATAATTATTCAGAACATGCAAAAAACTTTCATTTAGACTTTGGTGATAATACTTCAACAGATGAAGAAGGAACTTATGGCATAATACACTCATATTCTGAAATTGGCACTTATACAGTTATATTAACAGCTTATGACCGAAAAATTGAAAAAGGAGATACTCATACAATAACTGTAACAATTACAGAAAATGAAACAGGAACATTTATCGACACCAGAGATGGCAAAATATATAAAACAGTAAAGATTGATAATAGAATATGGATGGCAGAAAATCTAAACTATGATTGTGGTAGTGGGTGTTATGATTACGATAATGATACCGCAAATAGTAATATTTATGGAAAACTATACACTTGGGAAAAAGCACAAACAGTTGCCCCCCTGGGTTGGCATTTACCAACAAAAATGGAGTGGGAAGCTCTTAGTCGATTTTATGGCTCAAGTGCAGGTGGTGGAGCACTAAAGGCTACAGGAACAACATATTGGGAAAGCCCAAACACAGGGGCAACAAATGGTAGTGGTTTTAATGTTTTGCCTGCGGGTATATATTTTAATGATGGAATAACAACATGTTTTTCTTTTATGAATGAACAGACATATTTTTGGAAAGAATATGATGATTTAAATGATGCTATTGCTTGTGTAATTTTAAAATATGATAGTGAAAACTTTAGTGGATCTTATATGTCAGAAACATGTGGATGTTCAGTAAGATTAGTTAGCGATGAACTATTTTTGGATTAATAAAAAACACAAATATGAAATTACTCAAACAAAGATTTAAATTTTTATTAATTTTTCTTTTTATATCCTGCATTAGTAATGCTCAAATAATAGATGA
>CAYTAU010000038.1:0-38560 GCA_964435855.1 uncultured Bacteroidales bacterium
CTGTTCCGTATCGGTATAATAAATTGTTTTTAGTAATTTTATCCTGTTTTTTCCCCAATTCTGTAAATAAATGATATTTATAATTATAGCAATTACATCTTTGGTTTCTTTTCTTGCTTTTAGCAAAAGAGAGATAATGTATAAGTTTCAGTTTAATGCTTACCAAATCTATCACCGTAAGGAAATTCACAGAATTATAACACATGCCTTTTTACATGCAGACTGGACGCACCTTATTATAAACATGATAGTTTTATATTCTTTTTCTAATAATGTAATGGCATATTTTAAATATCACTTTGGAGATAAAGCAACTCTTTATATTATCCTGTTATATTTTGGAAGTATTATTTTTTCTGTGCTATTCTCTTTGGTAAAAAACAGAAACAATCCGCATTACAATGCTGTTGGAGCATCGGGGGCGGTATCAGCATTAGTGTTTACTTCAATATTTTTTGCTCCAATGCATAAAATTTATTTATTTGGAGTAGTTCCAATTCCGGGAATTATTTTTGGAGTTATATATATGGTGTACTCTTATATACAAAGCAAAAGAAGCAGGGATAATATTGCACATGATGTGCATTTTTGGGGAGGAATTTATGGTTTTGTTTTTCCAATTTTACTTAAGCCTGAATTGCTTGACTCATTCATAAATCAGTTTATATGAAAAAAGCGGTATTTCTTGACAGGGACGGCGTAATTAATAAAGAAGTTGGAGACTATGTTTATAAAGTATCCGATTTTATTATTAATAAAGGAGTGTTTGAAGCTCTTAAATTATTGCAGGATGCAGGTTATTTGTTAATTATTATTACAAATCAGGGAGGTATTGCAAAAAATATATATACAAAACAAGATGTAGATAAAGTTCATGGATTTTTAAATTCTGAATTACAAAAACACAATATAAAGCTAACAGAAATATATTATTGCCCGCATCATAGCGAAGTGAATAATATTTGTTTATGCAGAAAACCAAACTCAATAATGATTGAAAAAGCAATTGCACGATTTAATATTGATGCAAATAAATCGTATATGATAGGTGATAAAAATAGAGATGTTGAAGTTGGTAAAAAAGCAGGAGTGAAAACGATTAAAATTTCATCTAACGAAAATATTCTTGAAATTTGTAAAAAGATAATTTCTGATGCCAATTGAACCATATATATGTTTTAACGGAGATTTTGTAAAGGAAAATCAAGCTGTGTTTACCTGCCAAAACAGAGCTTTCAGATATGGTGATGCCCTGTTTGAAACAATAAGAGTATCATCAAAAAATATACTTTTATTCGACGACCACCTTAAAAGACTAACAAAAAGTATGGGATTTCTTAAAATGAATATTCCTTCAAACTTCAACAAAGAAGACTTAACTGAACAAATTACAAAATTATTAAATCATAACAGGCTTTTTCAGGGGGCAAGATTAAGATTAACAGTTTTTAGAGCAGACGGCGGGTATTATACTCCTATAACGAACAATATTTCCTACATAATTGAAGTTGAAAAGCTTGAGAGTGAAGAATATATCTTGAATAAAAAAGGATTGATAATTGAAATTTACGACGAATTTAAAAAACCTATAAACGCATTATCTAATTTTAAAACAACAAACGCTTTTCCTTATATTCTTGCAGGTATTTATAAAAAAGAAAATGGGTTTGACGATTGTATTTTATTAAATCAGAGCAATAATATTATTGAGGCAATAAGTTCAAACATATTTCTTGTAAAAGGAAAAAGCATTTACACTCCTTCAATTGACGATGGCTGTGTAGCGGGAGTAATGCGTAACAAAATTATTGATATAGCCATTAAGCTAAAGTACATTGTTTTTGAAGATGCAAGCCTTAGAATAACTGATTTGTTAGATGCTGATGAGGTTTTTTTAACTAATGCAATTAATGGTGTTAAATGGACTATAGCATTTCGCACAAAGCGATATTATAATACAGTCTCAAAACAATTGATAGCAGAACTTAATAAATAATTAGATGTATAGATAAAAATCTTATTACTTTTGAAATATGCAAAAAATCACAATAGCAATTGACGGATATTCTTCATGCGGGAAAAGTACACTTGCAAAAGACCTTGCAAAAGTATTGAAATATAAATATATTGATAGTGGGTCAATGTACAGGGCGGTTACTTTGTATTGCATGCGAAATAATATTATTTACGATTTGGAAAATATTGATGCCGAAAAATTAGAAAATGAATTAAAAAATATAAACATTGACATTAGGTATAATAATGAATTAAATAAAAATGAGATTTTTTTAAATAATGAAAATGTTGAAGAAGAAATCAGAAAAATGGATGTTTCTAATTTGGTAAGCATTATCAGTAAGGTAAAAATAATTAGAAAAAAAATGGTAAAGCTGCAACGGGAAATTGGTGATAAAAAAGGCATTGTGATGGATGGCAGAGATATTGGAACAGTAGTTTTTCCGGATGCAGATTTAAAAATATTTATGACTGCCGATGTTAACATTAGAGCAAAAAGGCGTTATAATGAATATCTTGAAAAAAACATTAAAATAACATTAAAAGAGGTTGTTGATAATATAACAAAACGCGATTTTTATGATGAAAACCGTAAAGAAAGTCCACTGAAAAAAGCTGACAATGCCATTGTTTTAGATAATAGCAATCTAAGTATTCAAGAACAATTGCAATTTATTATTGATATTATTACAAAGAAATTCAAAATGACTAAAATTTAGAATGACTAAAATGATTAAAAAAATAAAACATTATGAAAAATTGTTAAATTGTTCTATAGTTAAAAAAAGAAAATATTTAAATCTGAATATAATGAATTAGGGAAATTTTAATTTAATTTTAGTCATTTTAATTTTTAAGTATTTTAGTCATTATTAATTATATAGTTTGAAAATACCTGCCTGACGGTAGGCAGGGTTACACACAAAAATATGCTAGTTGATATTGATAAAGGCTCAGGATTTTGTTTTGGAGTGGTATATGCTGTTGAAAAAGCAGAAAAAGAGCTTAAAAAAAATGAAAAATTATATTCATTAGGAGATATTGTTCATAATAGCGTTGAGCTCAGCAGGCTTGAAAAAATGGGATTAAAATCAATAAGTCATAAAGAGTTTAAAAAATTGCAAAATTGCAAAGTTCTTATTAGGGCTCATGGAGAACCTCCTGAAACATACAGAATTGCCGAAAATAATAATATTAAACTTATTGATGCAACTTGTCCTGTTGTGATAAAATTGCAAAATAAAATAATGCATGGGTACAATGATATAAAAAAGCAAAAAGGACAAATTGTAATATTTGGAAAAGAAGGACATGCAGAGGTTAATGGTCTTGTTGGACAAACTGAAAACACGGCAATAGTTATTGAAACAGTTGAAGATTTGAAAAAAATTGATTTTTCAAAACCTGTTATTTTATATTCTCAAACAACAAAAAGCACACAAGGGTTTAAAGAAATTAGGGATATAATTAAAGAAAATTTAAAAATCAATAAAAAAGAAAATTTGCTTTTTATTGCTAATAATACAATTTGTAAACAAGTATCTACACGTGAACCAAAATTAAAAATATTTGCCAAAAAATACAATGTGATAATATTTGTTAGTGGACATAAGAGTTCAAATGGAAAAATGCTGTATAATATCTGTAAAAATGAAAATGAAAAAACGTATTTTGTTTCAGATGAAAAAGAGTTAAATAAAAGTTGGTTTAAAAATGTTGATTCTGTTGGTGTTTGTGGTGCGACATCTACACCGCGATGGCTAATGGAAAAAATTTCAGACTATATAAAAGCTAAATATTAATGTGAATCAAGCCTGCCTGCTGGTAGGTAGAGCTTGAAAATTATTGCTGAAAATCAGACGAGTAACCAGCAACAATACCAGATAGTTGTTTAATTTTATGATGATTTTTATATAAAATTAATTCTTGATTAACATTATTAATTGTAATATTAAAACTTTTAATATTTTTATTCGTAAATATAACTTAGTTAAATGAATAATATCGGAAAATATATTATAATAATTGCCATACTTACAATGATAGGATTTATAGTGTGGTATTTCATGGCTATCATTGCATACATCCTTTTTGCGGCGGTACTTTCACTAGTTGGACACCCAATAGTTATTTTAATTGGAAAATTAAGAGTAAAAAAAATAAAAGTCCCGAGAGCTGTTAGTGCAGGCATTACTTTAGTTTTACTTTGGGCAATGGTATTTGGATTTTTTAAGCTTTTTCTACCAATAATTACTGATGAAGCACAACAATTATCTGAAATTAATCCCGAATCAATAATGGTAAGTCTTGAAGAACCATTAAATGTTGTTGATGAATGGGCAAAAAAAATAAATTTCAATCCCGACACTTCTGTTTCAACACAAGGGGCAGTAGCTCAGCAAATCACACGACTTTTGAGTGTTTCTGATGTTTCAAATATTTTTGGAACAATAGCAGGGGTTCTGGGAAATATATTTGTTGCATTTTTTGCAATTTCATTTATTACCTTTTTCTTTTTAAAAGATGAAAAACTATTTGTAAACGGAATATTGATTTTAATACCCGAAAAACATGAAAATTCGGTAAAACATGCTATGTCTTCCATTAAAAGATTATTAATGAGATATTTTATTGGTATGGGCTTAGACGTATGTATAGTAATTACATTAGTAACCATTGGCTTAAGTATTGTTGGGCTAAAATTTGAACATGCTTTAATTATTGCTCTTTTTGTTGGAATGGTTAATATTATACCTTATGTAGGACCAATTATCGGAATGATATTCGGTTTGTTATTTGGCATTCTTACACACATTGATATGGATTTTTATATGGAAATTCTTCCGATGTTAGCATATATGATGATCGTTTTTGTTTCAGTACAAATTTTAGATGCAGCTTTATTGCAGCCTACAATATACTCTAACAGTATAAAGGCGCATCCATTAGAAATATTTTTATTAATATTGATTGCTGGAAGTGTTGCAGGTATTCCGGGAATGATACTTGCAATACCAAGTTACACTATTTTTCGTGTAATTGCTAAGGAATTTTTTAACGAATTTAAGCTTATTAAAAAATTAACGCAAAATATATAAACATTTTTGTACTTTTGTTTATTGAAATTATTAAAATGAAAATTAAACGATACATATTACCGATTTTTTTGATTGTGTTTACACTCAATTCCACAGCACAATTGGAAGTTGATTTCAAGGCAGATACAACAATTGTTTGTGAAAATGTTGTTGTTTATTTTAACGACCTTTCTACTTCTGACACAACTATTACAACCTGGTCATGGAAATTTGAAGAAGGCACACCTGCAACATCAAATAACCAAAATCCTGTTGTTGTATATGATACAGCAGGCGTATATAATGTAATACTAACTATTGTAGATGCTAATACAACTATAGATGAAATTAAAACGGAATATATTACAGTAAGGAAAAGACCAGTTGCTGCGTTTATATTAGGCCCTGCACAAGATTATTTTTTAACAGACACATTTTCATTATCTTCATTTTTTTACGATTTTACTAGTCAATCTACATTATTTGATTCATATAATTATTCTTATTACTGGGATTTTGGAGATGGAGCTTTTGTTGATTCAACATCATCTTTAATATATAAATTTCAAAACTCAGGTGATTATTCCGTAAGATTTGTTATTAATGCAGGCAAAGAATGTACCGATACAGCAGATGCAAGTGTAACCGTAGAAGACATAAAATTAGTGCCTAATATTTTCACTCCAAACGGTGATGGTATTAACGACTTTTTAACTATAAAAACAAACGGTGTTCATACGTATGAGCTTTTTATTTTTAGTAGGTGGGGTGTGATAGTTCATACAATTTCTGCAAAAAAAATTACATGGGATGGTCATACATCTGCGGGAATATTAATTGACCCCGGTGTTTATTATTATCACTTATCTTCTGCAGAAAACGGACATAGTGAAACAGGATTTATTCATGTAATGAGATAATTTTCCAATTCATCAATTTTTTTATCAATATCAAATTGTTCCATTACCCTCAATTTCCCTTTTTTCCCTAATGTTTCACGTAATTCGGTATTATCAATTAATAATTTTACCTTTTCTGCAAATTGTTCAACATTAGGAAACTCTACAAGAAATCCTGTTTCTGTATCAACAATTATTTCAGGATTACTTGTAATATTAAAAGCAACAACTGGTTTTTCTGCAATCATTGCCTCAACTATAGCAAACCCAAAACCTTCCCAAATAGATGGCAAAACAAAAATATCTATCTCATTAAGAAAACTTTTAACATCAGAAATAAAACCAAGAAAAGTTACATATTCTTTTAAGCCGTTTTTTTCTGCCAATTTAACAAGTTCGTCTTTACTTTCTCCTTCACCGGCAATAACAATTTTGAAATTTTGTGTAGTATTTTTTAAAATGGCAGCTAATCCAATTAAATATTTATGCCCTTTTTGTTCTGTTAATCGTCCAAGGTTGCCAATGATTATTTCATTTTTCTCTTTTTCAAATATTTTACTTGTTGATTTTTCAGAGTATTCTTGAATATCAATACCGTGATAAATTACTTTAATTTTTTCGTGGTCAATATTGTTTGATAAATTTTTTAAAATAGTTCTTTTGGTCTCTTTTGAATTTGCAATTATGTGAGTAACAACTTTTTTTAATAAATAGATATTTAAAAAATTGCGCTTTATCGGAACAGCTATTCCTCTTAAATAAACAATTTTTTCAACTCCGGCTTTTTTTGCAGCAATTCCTCCTGCTTTTAAATCGGAAGGAATAATAAAAAAAACAGTATCAATATTGTGTAACTTATAAAATGATTTTAATCTTTTTTTCTTGAAAGGGTTTAAAAATGACAAATTACCAATATTAATACCGTGTACTTGAAATTTAGCATCTTTTGCCTTTTGGAATAATGGACTGTTATTTTTTGCAACAATGATTACATTGTATCCTTTTTCACGAAATTTGACAGCGTATTCTAAATGTAGCTTTTCGCCTCCTCCCCAAAATTTTGTGCAATTAAAAAAACAAATATTTTTCATAATATTTTGTGCAGAGCATTTTCGAATTATTTGTTCTCTGTATCTCCTGAAATAGTATCGGTTCCGGATAGAATTGAATTATAAAGATCCATATTATTTAATATCTCAACAGCTTTAGCTGTATTTTTATCTGTTTCTAAAAAAGACTCTATTCTGCCCCGTTGAAAATAATATCTGCTTGCAATTTCCCCGGTAAGTAAATTAATTATTTCTTCCTTAAAAGTATTAAGGTCTTTATCTTTATCATGAACTAATTTCGTTTTTAATTCTTCTAATTCTTTTTCAGATATTTTAAAATATTTTTCTTTTTTTGATATTTCAATTAATTTCTCTAATTGTTCTTCGCTTTTTGTTTCATAATCAAACTCTTTATCGCTTAGAAATTCTCTAAAATCAGCATACTCTTTATCAGATAATAGAAATTCGTTAGGCTGTAATATAGAATCATGTTCGAGACTATATTCGGTAGCATAATCAAATATTATATTTTTAACAAAAAGACTTGTTGAAATATTACTTAAAAACTCGGATTCAATTGCTATATCAGGCAAAATACCTCCACCGTCAAAAACTTTTCTCCCGTTTTTTGTTTTAAATTTTGTTATTAAAGAATCGGGTATTTTCGCTATGCTTCCATCTTCGTTTCTATGAGTATAATCTAATGCCTGAATACATCTGCCACTGGGAATATAATATTTTGCGGTAGTTATTTTTAGCTTGGTATTATAACTTAATTTTCTTGTTGTTTGAACCAACCCTTTACCAAAAGTTCTTTCACCAATTATAACACCTCTGTCAGAATCCTGAAAAGCTCCTGAAACAATTTCCGATGCAGATGCAGAACCTCTATTAACAAGTACAACAACAGGTATTTCTGTGTCAACAGCACTATGCATTGCATAATATGTTTTATCCCATTGCGATATTTTCCCTTTTGTGCTTACTACTTCCTGACCTTTATCCATAAATATATTACAAATATGAACTGCTTCAATTAATAGTCCTCCGGGATTATCTCTAAGGTCTAATATAATTTTACTTGCATTATGTTTTTCTTTTAGTTCCAGAAATGCTTCTTTAACTTTATTACCTGCCTTGTGTGTAAACTGAGAAAGCTTGATATATCCAATATCATCTGTTAACATTCCAGAATATGGTACACTTTTTATTTTAATTTCTTGTCTGGTAAGTGTTTTTTCCAATACTTTTTCTGTTCCGGGTCTTTTAATTTTAAGTTTTATTTCTGAATTGGGTTGTCCTTTTAATGCTTTGCTAATATCTGAAGTAGATTTATTTTCTGTAGATTTTTCATCTATTTCAATTATTACATCTCCTGCTTTTAATCCGGCAGAGTGAGCAGGGAAATCTTCATAAGGTTCTGATACAACAATATATTTTCCGCTTTTTCTTATTAATGCTCCAATACCTCCATATTGCCCTGTTGTCATAAATTTATAATTCTCCATTTGAGATTCAGGAATATAAATAGTATAAGGGTCAAGGCTTTCTAGCATTTTGTCTATTCCTGTTTTTATTAGATCACCCGGGTCGGTTTCGTCAACATAATATATGTTTAACTCTCTGAAAAGTGTATAAAAAATATCTAAATTCTTTGATATTTCAAATGTTGCATCATCATCATTAAAAGCATAAAACAATAAAGATGAAATTGCCAATAAAGATGAAATTATTATTACAGATGTCCTTTTAAATATATTTTTAAGCATTTGCAGATGTTTTATGGTCTTTTATTAAACGCTGTAAAATTACAATTATTTTATTTTCTATTTCATGGTAATCTAATACTTCTTTTTCCAAATAGATTATAATAAATATAATCTGCTTATTGTTATTGTCAAGATAATTATATAAAATATGTTTGTTTAATCTGTACGCTTCACGCACTCTTCTTTTCAACAAATTTCTTGTAACAGCTTTTTTAAAACTTTTTTTAGGAATGCTTATTGCAATTTTTGCATTACTATTCTCAGACCAATTTTTTTCTTTCCAAATTACACGAAATGGATTTATTGTGAAAGCATTGCCATTTTCAAACAATTCTGTTATGGGTTTGGTGCTACAAAGACGTTCCGTTTTATGTAGTGAATAAGCTTTCATTAAGTTGGTATTTATAAAAAACATCGAACAAGTAAATATTCGATGTTTTCTATATCAACAAATTTTATTTTATTGATCATGTTGTCTGACAACTGAAAAATGACCATTTTCAATAAGAGTTCCATCAAGAGTTATTCCAGAGAATGTGCCTTCAATTAATTCTCCAACATTTCCGTAGGAAGCAACTGTAATAGAGCCTATGTCAAATGAATCTGACCAAGTAGGTGGTCCCATATATTGTATTACGGCACTTATAATTGGGAATGTACCAGCGGAATTACCACTAAAATATATATCATAATCTCCTGATTGTCCTGAACACTCTATAACAGTTTCTGCAAAACTATTATAGAAAACTCCTTCTTTAATAGTAAATCCTGTCAATTGAGCATTAATTGTATCGCCATTAATAGTTAAATAATTTGGTCCTGTTGGAATAGGTGGGCATAATACTATTTCTACAGGAACATTAACATTAACCATTGATAAATATTTTTCAACGCCATTTCCAAAAGCATAAATATCTACATTAAATGTTCCTGTGGTTACTTCAATAGAAAAGTATCCTGTTGTTGTATAAATTGCAACATTTTCGCCTGCCCATGATACAACAATGTTTCCGGCAATTAGATTCCCGTTACAATCAACTAATGAACCATAAACGAGTTCCACAGAAGCAGGAGTAACAACTATATCAATTGTTGTATTTCCATAAGGAGTAACTGGATATGGACCATAAGCAGTACCCAAATAATTAGGAATTTCAACATCAACAGGAACTCCGGCAATTACTTCTCTTGAGTAGAATCCATTTTGGTCTGTAATTGCATAAGATTCTCCAATTTTTATAGTTATACCCGGAATTGCATCACCGTTTGTGTTTGTAACGTGTCCCATAATAGTAGCAGAGGTATTATAAGAAATTTCGCAACTTACGTATGAGAAATGACCAACTCTACCAACAACCTTAGTCCCTTCTTTATGAGCTTGACTAGAGCCTGTTGTTGTGCTTTTTAACCCAAAGTCATCGTCAAAAGTCCATATATCAATATCATCAGGGCATAAGTTTGCTAAACCTGGGGGTAATTCTAATTCAAAATCAACTTCGGGAGGCATATTTGGATCTAATTGTAATTTCTGACCATTGTCGTCGTACAGCATTATATTTGCACCAATAAAAGCTCTAAGCAAATATTCCTGATTATCACCTTCAATTATTCCACGTTGATCTCCGCCATGTACTCTTAGGTGATAATTTGGGTCGGTAGGGTCCATATATGATACTGCAACATTTACATTGCCATTATATGGTGATCCGCTTTCATACATAAAATTATCGGCAGGAAAAGTAAAGTTGAAAATATTACCTATGGCGATTTGGCCTCCTGCTGAAGCATCAAAATTTGTTACTTCTGTTGTAGCTGTTGACTGTATTGGCATTAAGCTAACTCTCATTTGTCCGGGGCTTCCTGTAACAACAGCCTCAGAACGTGTTACTGAAAAGTAATTCTGAATTGCAAATTTTACAATATATCTGTTGTTTGGAACAGCAAGATTATAAAAAATGAAAAAACCATTTGCTGTTGTTGTATAAACTTGACCGTGGGCAGTAACCGTAACGCCTGCAAGTGGCAAATTGTTTTCGTCAACAACTGTTCCTGATAATGATTCCAAGGTTTTTTCCTCAAACGATTGTTCTCCTTTGGCAGGTTCTAAAATTTCATTTTTATTGCAACTGTTAAGCAATATCATAGATGCTATTGCAACAAGCGAGAAAATATTAATTAATTTTTTCATATTTAATTTTAAAATTTTAAATTTTAAATTTATTTTAACCGATAAAAATAGATAAAAATAATTGAAAAGAAAAAATTTGAATTTATTTTATTAATAAATTATAAAAAAAATTGTAATTTTTACATGGGAAAATTTATTGCAATACAACTTTCTTTACAGCAACGCCTACGTTGGTAATTACTTTTATAAAATAAATGCCTTTTGGTTGATTTGATATGTCAATATTTAAACTTTCAAGGTTTTCAAAACCTTGAAGGTTTTTCCCTGTAATATCAAAAACCTCTATTCTCTCAACTCCATTTGCCTCTACTTTTATTTTACCCGTTGTAGGATTAGGATAAACAATTATTTCATTGGTAAAGTTATTTTTTTGATTTTCTTTTATATCTGTTAAACAAATAAGCGAATTATATACGTTTACACGCCCTGCACCCATTTGTCCAATAAATGCAGAATTTCCCGGAGCAGCATCAATATTATCACAGCCATTTTTTAAACATAGTTCTATTTCATCGGGTGTTGCATTTGGATAATACGATAACATTAATCCACAAATACCTGCTACAATAGGACAGGCCATTGATGTTCCATCTTGTCGCCCGTAGGGAACACTATGAGCAAGAGTGCTATAAATTGACACTCCCGGAGCCATAACATCAATCCATGTTCCATATTGCGAAAAAGCTGATTTTGAATCTACAGAATCTGTTGCACCTACTGAAATTACATGAGGAAAATTTGCAGGATAGTTTATTGCATTTGGTGTTCCCAAACCTGAACCATCGCCATTGTTGCCGGCTGCTGCCACACAAATAATATCCATATTGTAAGCTGTTTGTATGAGTGTGTTTAAGGTTGAAAAATTTGTAGAATCTTCGCCTCCAAACGACATGCTTATAACATCAGCTTCTGCCACAAGGGCATAATCAAAACCTTCTTCGGCAGCTTCAATACCAAAAGGGAAAAAAGATGCATCCGTAACGGTTTTTACAGGTATATATGAAATATTGTGGCTTGCACATGCTATTCCTACAGAATTGTTGGTAACTGCGGCAACAAGACCTGCACAATGTGTTCCATGTGTAAACGCTATTTCGCCCCATATACCTAAATCTACAGGAGGATTAGGGTCGTTATCCACATCGGCGGCATCCCATCCGTTTATATCGTCTACATAGCCGTTACCGTCAGTATCGGTTCCGTCAAGTGTTTCCCCCGGATTGTGCCATACATTTGCGGCAAGGTCTTCGTGTGTAATTCGGCTGGCATCATCTATTATTGCAACTTTTACATTTGCATCGCCTGTAATTATATCCCATGCAGGAAACGCATTAATATTTGTAAGATAATACTGATTGGTATCTACATCATCGGGCATGGCAAATAATTGGTATATTGGTTTGCGCTCTGCATATTGTATATATCTTATTGCTTGTAATTGTAATATTATTTTATCTACATTACTATAATCGCTAAAAATTAATTTATATATATTTTGAATATCTTCCGTTTGTGTTTTAAATGGTTTAAATATCTTTTTTATATTATAGATGTCTGTTAAAGCTTTTATTTCGGGATAATCTGATAAAATTTCGGGTTTATCAATATCTGCATCATAAAAGGGCAAACTAATATGTTCAGAGTTTTTTATTTTAAAATAAATTGCGCCGTCAACAGCGTTATTATATACTGTTTGGGCAAATGTAAATAATGGTAACAGGGCAAATAATAAAAGATATTTTTTCATAGCAGTGGGTTTTTAATTAGCTTTTCAATAAGGCTATAAAAATACTAAAGAATTTGTATTATTCCAAATTGCACTTTTAAAATTAAAAGAATAGTTATTCTTCTTTTTTTATTATTTTTACTTTTGATTAAACCCGAATTATGCAAAAGAATTTATTTCTTTTGCATAGTTTGGGTTAAAATAAAATCGCCAATAGCAACATCGCTTGCAAAGTTTTTATAACTAAGATAGACTTTCTCATTTGTCCCTATACATTTTTCATTAACAAATAAAATTTTATCTCCTTCATTAATGTTTATTCCATTATTTTCAACATCTCCAATACGAATTTTTGGTCCTTGTAAATCTGCAAGTAGAGCTATATTGGGTTTTAACTTTTTATTTAATATCCGAACATTTTCAATAACTTTTAAATGGTCTTCGTAATTTCCATGAGAAAAATTTAGTCTGCATACATCTATACCCTAACATATCATTTTTTCTAATACTTCAATTGAAGCAGAGGCAGGACCAATTGTTGCAATAATTTTTGTTTGAGAACAATAATTAATCATAATTAGCTATTATTATTGGTTAATAATTTATTATATTCTTTTGAATTTGCTGGAAATGGAAGGGAATAAATAATATACAAAATTGATATTTTAGTAATGAATTAATAAAATTCAACATGTAATAGATTAATCTTATTATGCTATTATGGTTATTGATTGTTCTTGCTTTCAGTATTTTTAATTTGATTAGGTTCTTCAAAATATACCAAAGATAGATCAATAAAATTCATGCGATTTGTATAAAAATTTTGAACGTTAGAACGCATAAGATTATAAATCTCAGAAACAACATCTTCCTCAGACTGGTTTAAAATATAGATTGGTGGATTGCTTTCAAATTCTTTAATATGTTTTTCTAAAAACTCCGGAACATATTTACTTGGTAAGCCGGCAACAATATCAAGTTCACCTGCTTCAAACATATTTATCTCTTTTTGTATAGAACCTACAAAAGTAATATTAACAGTATCTATATATGGTAATTGAATATCATTTTTCCCCATTTTATAATAATTAGGGTTTTTAATAAGAGATAAGATTGTTAGTTTTTCGGAAAAGCCATTAATATAAAATGGTCCGCTGCCTACATGATTTTTTATTTCATATTTTTCAATTCCCTCTTTAGGTAATGCCGCAGCAGCAGGATTTGCTAAAAAATAAATAAATAACGGATTTGGCGACTCTAAGGTTAACTGCAATGTATAATCATCAATTACCTTTATTCCCGATATTTGATTATCTGAATTTTCATTACTGTTTTCATAATATTCTTTTGCTCCTTCAATCTTGTCTAATGTTCCATAAAAGTTCATATTATTTTCAGATTGTGTACAAAGTAAATGAAACGAAAAATAAAAATCATTAGCAGTAACATTCCTGCCTTTGCCATCATCAAAGCATTCATCATTATGAAAATATACATTTTTTCTTAGAAAAAATGTATACACCATACCCGACGTATCAATTTCCCATCTTTCAGCAATAGCCGGAACAACAGAAAGTGTTTTTGGTTCATATTTCACTAAGCCTTCAAATATTTGTGAAATAATTTGAGAAGATACAATATCATTTGTTGCCAGCGGGAAAATTGTTTTACAAAAATCAGGCTCATTTATTCTTAAAACAGTTTTCTCATCATCATTATAAGACAATTCTGTTTCAAAATCTTCTTTACAGGCATTAAATAAAACAGCAAAAACAATCAAACAAAAATACACTTTCCTCATATTCACTTAATTACTCCCGGATTTTCAATAAAAAAATTATTGGTTAAAATAATAATAATATATTATAATTCTACTATAATTCATGTTTTTTATTGATAAATAAAAAATAATTTAATATTATTAACAATTTATAGAGTTGTATTTGTGGGCGTTACGGCATTGCAATTGTAATATCAAAATAAATGTTTTGTTATTTAAATTTAAAATAATAAATTCGTTCTTTGATATTTTAAGGTAAAATCTAAATAAATTTAATCAATAATAATGAAAAAACTGTTTTTTTTATTTCTCTTATTGTTTTCATTATCAGTATTTTCATTTGGAAATGTTATAAAGCTTGATGGTATTTTTCAAGGAAAGAATTTATATGTAATGAATCCATTTTCTTCATCTGGGGTTGGTTTTTGCGTTTATGAAGTAAAAGTTAATGGTCAGGTTACTACCGATGAGATTAATTCCAGTGCTTTTGAAATTGACTTGTCTTTATATCAGCTAAAATTAGGTGATAAACTGGAAGTAACAATTAAGCATAAAGAAAATTGCAAGCCAAAAGTTCTAAATCCTGAAGTTTTAAAACCTAAAAGTACATTTAAAACTGTTTCTATTGAGGTTTCTAAAGATGGTTTTATCAAATGGACAACATCGGGAGAAGCGGGTAAATTACCTTTTGATGTACAACAATACAGATGGAACAAATGGATTAAAGTTGGAACTGTTCAGGGCAAAGGAACTCCCGGAAGTAATTCTTATGAACTTAAAGTAAGTCCACATTCAGGAAATAATCGTTTTAGAGTCAGACAAATTGATTATACTAAAAGGGCAAATTATTCTACAGATGCAAATTTCCGTTCAATGAGTCCTCCTGTTACATTTGAGCCAAAAAAAGCTACTACTACAATTAATTTTAGTAGCGAAACTCAATATGAGGTTTATGATTATTATGGAAATATTGTATTAAAAGGTGTTGGGAAAAATATTGATGTTTCGAAATTAGCAAAAGGAGATTATTTTCTCAACTTTGATAATACTATGGATACTTTTAAAAAGAAATAATAATATTAATCATATATAGAAAGCTCCAATTTGGGGCTTTTTTTATGCCTTGATTTTCCTGTTCTTTCTCAAATCAGTTATTTTTATTGACATGCTTATTATCATTATATAATTTTACAATTTTTAATATATCTTCAGGCATGTTAATGTTCTCTTTGAAAATTATATCAGGACTTACTCCTTCGCCTTGATAATCTGTGTTTTTAAAAAGTGATTTTAAAAAAGTAACGGGAATTGTAATTCCTCCCGGCAGATAAATGTGTGCAACACCACCTGTAGAACCTGCAGTATTAGTTCCAATTAAAACAGTATTATCATAATCCTTAAGTGCTAAAGCAATACATTCAGGTAAACTTCTTGCCTCTTCAGATATGATACCCAGAATAATACCACTAAATTTTGATTTTTTAATTTTAGAATTATTGTTTTTTCCTTTTTTATTTAATTTAAAATAACCAGGATATTTATTGCTTGCAACACTCTCGTTATAAAGATATCTTTTGTCGAATTTTTTATTTGAGTATTTAAATATATAATTATGGCTAAAATAAATAGTATTTCGAGGATATGATCTTAAGTCTATAACAACATATTTTGGACTATTTTTAGTAAGAGCTTTTTTCAAATTTTTTCTAGTCATAAAGTAGACATCTAAAAAATTAATACTATCATTTATAACAATATTTTTATATAATTCAGCACATTTCATTAAGCTATCAGGTGATATTTTATCAATTGTAATCTTTTTTTCAATCCCATTATTTTTTATTATAAAACTTTGTTTATCACCATCTCTATTGCTTACATATAAATTTGAAAGCAAATAATATTTAAAGTTTGTATTTGAAGCACTGAAGTATTTTGAATTACTATTATAAAAACTTTTAAATGTTTGATAATTCGCTTTTATTATTGTATCTCCAACATTAATATTCGTACACTGACAATATTTTTCATTTACTATTATATTATTATTTATATACCTTACAGAAAAAGGCAAATAAGATTTTAGATTATATAATTTCTCAAATATATGGCTATTTAAAAATGCATGACTATCATTTAGCTTTGCAATCATTGACGCAATTATTAAATGATAGTCAGCCTCCGAATCAGAATCTATAATCTGTGGTATATATTGTTTTAGAATATTGTCCCATGAAGTATCAATATTATCTTTATATGGATAGAAGTATTCAATAATATTCCAAAGTCTAAATAGTGCTAGAATGCGTAATTTCTTATTTGTATTGATATAATAGTATAAATTATCCTTTGAAAAATCTATAGCTTTAAATTTTCCTTTATTTATTAATTTATTTCTTTTAGGTTTATAATTTATTAAAACATTCTTTAATTTTCCAGAGAATGATTTATTTAATAAATTAGTATCCTGAAACCAAGAGAAATTTGTAATTAAAAGGGAATCATTTGGAAAATCATTATTTATTTTACTTTTTCTAATCGTATATTTATCTATCCAACTATTTGAGAATTTGTTGAATGTGTGTTTATCGTTAATTTTCTCTACCAAATCTAACGCTTGCAATAACTCTTTATCCCAGTTTATGTTTTTATCAGGAATATAATATTTTAGAAAACCCCATGTTTTACATAAGTAATAATATTTATCAATTTCAAATGAAATATTATCCTGACTTAAACCTATTTTTAGAATAAAAATAAAGATAATTATATGTATATATTTAAGTTTTCTCATGCCTTAACTTTCCTGTTTTTCCAATAGTAAGGCATAAAATTACCAATAACTCCAATAAAACTTATGTATATAAAGTACAGTGTTTGTAATGGTAAAAAAATATATAGCAATTTATTATTGCCATAAAAATGTGTAGAACTAAATAAAATAGCAAAATCTATAAGCGATTTGCTAGCAAAGAGCAATAAAAACATTAATAAAAATCTGAGATCAAACATGCTACAGATTAACAGAAGCAATAGAAAAATATTAGTTAACAGGACAATAATTGCAATATAAATAGTGAAAAAATCTTTGTATACTTTACTTTTTGAAGTCCATCGAATTCTTTGAGAAACAAAATCTTTAAAAGATTCCACAGCATCAGTTGTTACTATAGCATCCTGCGATTTTAAAAAAGCAATTTTATCATTATATGATTTTTTTATTTTATGAAGCAAAAATACATCATCACCGGAAACAATATTTTTATTATCATCCATATTCATTTCCAAAAAAATATCCTTTTCAAATGCTAAATTTGCACCATTACACATAATTGGTGATCTCAAACCAACAGCACCGGCTCCTGAAGTTATCAAGCTCATAAATTCTAATGATTGAAAATCACCAAATAAAGACTTGCTTTTCATGAAAACCGGACCAATAATCATTTTAGGTTTTTGCATTTCGTAAAATTCTACAATCGTAGATACCCAAGCAGAGTTAAATCTACAATCTGCATCTGTAGTAATAATCAAGTTTCCATTTGCATTTAATATTCCTTTTGATAAAGCATTTTTTTTACCTGTAACTGATTCCAATTGTAAAAACTTAATATTATTATTTTCAGACAAATATTCTTCAATAATTTTTTGTGTACTATCTTCAGAATTATCATTAACAATAATAACTTCCAATAGTTCTTTTGAAATATCCTGATTTAAAATATCACCTAATAAATTCTTAATATTATTTTCTTCATTTCTGACAGGAACTATTACCGACACCTTTGTTGATAAGCTCCTATTCTGCTTTTTATACACAGGTATCTTTAACCAACCCAATAATAACAACAATATTGTAGTAAAATAAATTACAGATATTGATATCACTATTATCCAAACTATTGAAATATACATTAGCTTATTTTCAAAAATATTTAAATGATAAAAATAATCTTTTTAATTTTATCAATTCAAAATTATTACTTTATAGGGACTTTTGTTTAAAAAATTGTATGAACTTATAAAAATGATGTATTTTAGGAAAATTTGAAATTTTAAAATTTGCTAATATTTAATGCTCCGTACTTTTGATATAGAGTTATAATCGTAAAACAATGTTTTGTCTGATTCCTCCCCTATGGGGAGGTTAGGAGGGGCTTTTACTGTATTAATTATGTCTAATGACTATTTTCAATTTAAACAATTTAAAATAATTCAAGAAAAAACAGCCATGAAAGTAGGAACTGATGGCGTTTTACTTGGTGCATGGACTGATATTCAAAATTCAAAAAGTATTTTGGATATTGGAACAGGAACAGGATTAATCGCTCTGATGCTTGCACAAAAATCAAATGCTGACATTGAAGCCGTTGAAATTAATAATGAAGCATTTTTTGAAGCAGAACAAAATATTGTAAACAGCAAATGGGATAAAAGGATTAAAATATATAATATCTCATTTCAGGAATTTTGTAAATCGAATAAGAAATTTGATTTAATAGTAACTAATCCTCCATATTTTATTGATTCTATGAAATCGCCGGAATTAAACAGAACAATTGCAAGACACAATAATGAGTTGTCATACAAAGACTTATTGCTTGGAGTTGATGCTCTATTAAATAAAAATGGCATATTTTGTCTTATTTTACCATACGAGCAAACAAACAAATTTCTTAATATGGCTCAAGATTACAACTTGTTTTGCACAAAAAAGACAATTGTAAAACCTACTCTAAACAAACAGGCAAATAGAGTTTTATTGGAATTACAAAGAACAAAACAAATAATAATTGAGAATGAATTAATAATTGAAGATAAAGGACGACATCAATATTCAAAAGAATATATTGAACTTACTAAAGATTTTTATTTAAAGATGTAATATTGAACTGTATTGCTATGAAATAATCTAATTCAAGCAAAATGTTTTCTGAAAGAAACAAAATAAATATTAAAATGTTTTGCGTAAGAAACAAAATGTATTATATTTGCATTCTGTAAGAAACACAATTTGAAAAGTGATGAAGAAATTAAGAAAACGACATATTGGTTTAATTGATGATACTAATTTATCATTTCAAAGATATTTAATTAATAAATTACCTTGGAATGAGAGATTAATTGGTATTAAAGGATCACGAGGTGTTGGTAAGACAACTATGTTGTTGCAGTTTATAAAGCAAGAATATGGATTATCATCAAAAGCATTATATATATCACTTGACGACTTATATTTTGCAGAAAATAAATTAATTGATTTAGTTGAAAGTTTTGTTGGACTGGGAGGAGAACATTTATTTATTGATGAAGTTCATAAATATAAAAATTGGTCTGTTGAAATAAAAAATATTTATGATTATTTTAAAAATCTGAAAATAGTTTTTACAGGCTCATCCTTATTAGAAATTTTAAATTCACGTAGTGATTTAAGTCGTAGAGCATTAATATACGAAATGCAAGGATTATCGTTTCGTGAGCATTTAAATTATAATTTAAAAACAGAATTTGATAAAATAGATTTATTAGATCTATTAAAAAATCATACAGAAATAGCATTATCTATAAGCAAGAAAGTCAAAGCTCTTAAATATTTTAGTGAATATTTAAAAACCGGTTATTTCCCCTTTTATGAGAAAAATAATTCTATTTATTATAAACGCTTGCAAGAAATAGTTAATATGATTATTGAAGTAGAGTTACCTCTTTTACGAAATACGGATATTTCAATAGTTAGAAAAATTCAACAGATGCTTTATATTGTGAGCCAATCTGTACCTTTTAAACCAAATATTTCAGCATTGGCAAATAAAATTAATGTTACACGTAAAACAGTTTTGGAATACATTAATTATCTGCATGATGCAAGAGTTTTTAAAAATTTATATAAGGATACTTATGGTGTTGGCTTATTACAAAAACCCGACAAATTATTTTTAGAAAACACAAACTTTATTTATGCCTTTAGTCAGGAAAACCCTAATGTTGGAAATATAAGGGAAACTTTTTTTTTAAATCAGCTGTCAGAAAATCATAATGCTACTTATTCATCAAAAGCGGATTTTACAATTGATGATAAATACACTTTTGAGATAGGAGGCAAAAACAAAACCAGTAAACAAATTGTTAACATTAAAGATGCTTTTTTGGCTATTGATGATATTGAATTTGGAGTAGACAATAGAATCCCTTTATGGCTGTTTGGGTTTTTGTATTAAAGCATAATATTATTCATTCAATGTTACAGAATTTTCCAAGTTCCAATTTTTCAATAATGAATCATTATTTATGGTGTTAATTTTTTCTGTTATAAAATCTACATAGTCAATATATACTGTGTCTAATTCAAATTCAAACCAAGATATTTTTAATTCATCTTTTATATATTTTTCCATAGAATTCCAAGCATCATTAATTTCTTTAAAATATTCGGGTTCTTGTGCCAATGCGTTTTGGTTATAATATCTTTTAATAATATAAAGACAATACGATATCTTATCATTTAAAGTGGTTTTTAAAATTTGAATATTTGTTTCTTTTGTTGGATGAAAAATATCAATAACAGATTCGATTTTTGGTGAATTTACTTCCCATAAACAAACAGAGCAAAAGATGTCTTGTTTGTATCTTTCTCCCTTTGTTTTAAAATAATAAGAGGAATCTGATGTGATTGTATAAGGTGGTAAATATTGCCAAAATCCTAATTGATTGATTTTATTTTTGAATTTTGATTCATTGTTCAAAAAAATGATTCTTGGGTCGTCATTTTCAATTATATTTTTTTCAAAAACATCAATTAAAGCAAGAAACATTTTAATAGAACCTTTTTCAAGACGGTCTAATTTGGCAATGTCTCTTTCATAATTATACATTGTGTCAACCAACTTTAATTCAATAGTTAGAATTGGATTTTCATCTTTTATGAAAACAATGTCACTAATCCCGTCACCTTGCTTTAATTCTCGAATCCATTCAATATCATTAGTTCCAAATATGTGAAACCTATTTTTAAATATTGATTTTCCAAGTTCAAAAGCAACTGATAATTCGGGCATAAAAAATATTCCCTTGTTTATTAACTCTTTTAATTCTTTGTCTAATCTTTCAGTTGTTCTGCAGATTGTGTCATAAAGATAGCTTCTGTTTATCATGTTTTTAAGATTCATTGTTTTATCTTTTTAGATTTTAATATAAAGTTTTTTTTAAATATAACATAGCACAAGCAAGTGCATCAGAAAGAGCATCATGGTGATTTAATTCTATACCGAATTCTTTACAACAAATACCTAATGATGCTCCATGAATTCTATAAGTACATTCCCATCTGTCTGCAATGTTTAAGTCGGAGTAATCTAATCCGTATTCATTCATTGTTTTTGTTAAAACACTTCTGTCAAATGCCTCGCTATGGGCTACAATTGTTTTACCTACAAGTCGTTTTTTAATTTCAGGGTAAATTTTGTCAAACAAAGGAATGTTTGCTGTGCCTTGGGGTCTTATTCCATGTATCTCAATGTTTTTATAAAAATAGTCATTATCAGGAGGCTGAATTAATGTGCAATATTCCTCAATTATTTCTCCGTTTTCTACAGTTACGATTCCTATTGCACAAGCCGAATTTCTATTGCCTTTTGCTGTTTCGAAATCTATTGCTGTGAAAGTTTTCATTTTTGAATATTATGATTTTTTATAAAGGTTTTTACCTCAATCAGTACCGTTTCTAAACTAGATTCATATTTTAAAGTCTTTGGTTTATCTTTATCTATTATTTGTGTTCCACTATTTATTTCCCAATGCTCAATAGTCCAACCTTTAAGTGAAAGTCTAATTTTTAAATGAAAATTATGGTTATATTTTCTATGAATAGCACTATTAAGTTTGTTTTTAGTATCTTCAATAATGTCAAAATCAGGAAGTTTTTTCCTTAATTCCTCAACTTTACTTTCAATTTTCTTTTTTATATATTGCATATCTCTAAATGCACTATCTAATTTATTGAGGTTATCATCATTATCATCTCCTTCAACTAATTTAAAATATTCTTCCATCATTTTTATTTTTATTTTTCTGTTTTCAATTGTATTTATAAAATCTTGATAAATTTGATGTTGTTGTGCATCGTTTGCTCCAAAACATCTCCCTTTATTTATTCTTGTTTTTTCTACATTATCAATAAAATGACTAAGTATAATTTGTTTAAATTCATTTTCCTTATTATTATTTTTAGCTGCTTTTATTGGCTTTTTCCATTTAGGTGTTAAAACAATAAAATACTTTGTTTCTTTTTCAGCATAATGATCATTTATATATTTGTAATAATCATCTAATGGGTTGTCAAGATAATGATTAATTTTAAACTCAATCGCTATTACTATTTTTTCTGTTTCAATAACAATATCTATCTTATTATCATTATCGGTTGTGACTTCTAATTTTATATTAGCCCATTCAAAATCATAATTTTTTAACTCCTCGATTGTACAGAGAGGTTCACATTCTTTATGTTCATAAAGCAGATGGGATTTTGTTTGTAATAATGTTTTAATAAAAATATTCCTTAATCCATGTACTCCTTCTGGATTAAAATAATATGCTAATAATTTAGCCATTATTGTTTCTTTTTTAGAAACACCTATTGTCTCTAAAAAAGTCCATTTTCTTTCTTTTGAAATTGGTAGTTTTTCTATTATATCCATATTTAGTTTTTTTTCAAAGTTAATTTTTTTTTGTAAATCCAAACCTAATTTTAATTCGGTTATAATCTTTATGTTGTTTGTTTAATTTTTCTGATTGTGCATTAACACCTTCAAAATTAACTGAATTAAATTCTATATTTGGAAATTCTTGTAAGAAAACATCTGTAAAACCGCTAGAAACATTTGTTTTGTCTATTGTATATACTTTCCCTTTTTGTAGATGTTTTCTTACATTTTCTTTATCACTCTCAAAACCATTGTTTCTTGTTTTGTCAGTCACTTTTACTTTATATCCTTTTAAAGCATATATTTCCATAGTTATATGTATAATGAATTCTATTATTCTTCAATATCAAACGTTAATAATTCTATGCCTTCTTCATTTGTAGTAAAGCATAGCCTTATTGATTTAATTGTTAAAGTGATTTTTTTAAATTTAATTGGATTCTCTAAATCAATTTTGTTTATATCAAGTCCTTCTTTTTTTAACATTTCTATCAATTGCTTAATTGAAATGTGAAAAAAATAAATGTTGTCTTTATAAGTAATCTTATAAACCCCATCGTATTCGAGAGAAAAATCTTTAATCTTATTCATGTTTTTAGTCTTTTGTCAACCTAAGATATTTAAACAAAATTTATTTATGTTAGGTTCAATTATTTCTTAAAGATAATATTCTGCGAAGACAAAACATGTCGTACTAAAATATTTTACAAAATAAAATAGCCACAATAATCTCTTCTGCCACAATCTTTGCAAAATTTTCCAATCCAAACATCATCAAATTGTGCCATAATATTATCAATGAAATCTGGATTTGTTGTTATAATTCCCATTTCGAAGTTTCTACGCTTGGGACTTTTCATTCCAAGACCTGCTCCTGTGAGGTTTGCAGAGCCTGTATATGCTATCGGGGATTATTAAATTATTCTAACAGGAGTTGCCCGATGAATTTGTAATTTCACAACTATAACTATTAACCGCATTTTTATGAGAATTCTCAATTTGTTTTATTAAACTAATAGGTTTTAATACCCTAATTTGTTCTCCAAAAGAAAGCAAATCCATAATAAAATCAAGAGTAACAACCAATTGTAATCCTATTCTGTACTCATCTTTGTTGTCTAATAATGTTCTTTGTGAATGATGTATAGGTAAACTCTTAATGTACTTGCCTTGCCATGGTGTAAATGAAAGAACTATTTTTTGTGCTTGTTTATTATTTGTACCTATCACTCCGTAACTAAATTCAAAATAGTTTTTAAGAACAAAATCATTAGGATAAATGAACTTTTCTTCTTTAGCTATTATTGATTGTATTCTGTCTAAGCCAAATGATTTTATTTTGTTATTTTTTAAATCTTTGGCAATTAAGTACCATCTGTATTTGTATTCTTTTATCGCATAAGGTTCAACATCTCTTAAAGTTGATTTATCCTCCCAATATTTTTTATGCTCAATTGTAATTATGCTTTTGTTTTTAATTGCAGTTAAAATATCCATAATATAATGTGTGCCGGATGCTTTTCTGTCCTCAAAATGGATATATTCCGATATTTTTTCTGTAAAGTTTAAAGTATTAAAAACATCAAAAGCCTCCATTATTCTTTCGGTTTTTACATTGTTTTCTTCCTCAAAAATTTCATATTTATTTGTTGTGCGATTACATTTTATTTCAATACCATATAATGTTAAAATATCCTGTTTATCACGCTGAAAAGTGCGTTTAGAAATATTAAAATTGTAGGAATGTATTTCAGATTCATTCTCAAGATGAAATTCAATTTCTTCAAAAGTTCTTGGACGTTTTCGCAAATAATTAATTATTATCTGCTGTCGCTTCATAGTTTCACGTTGTGCCATAATCTGATAAAATTTATATTCTTTGGGTAAAGATAATGATTTAAAGCGTCAATATATGGCGTTTAGAAAATTTTTAATAACGACATATACCGGCTTAATCTATCACGTTCTTTGTTATAGATTAAAAACTATAAAAATGACGTTTAATAATATAACTTACAGGTCAAACTTATATCTTCAAAAATATTTAGGATTTAGAATACCAAGTATAAAACCAAAAAAGAAAAATTTCTTTCGAAAGAATTAGTTTTGTAAAAATTGTTTTAATATTTTCTGTCTTCCAATAGAAGACATTCGGTTAGACCAACTTGTTTGCCCAAGTTGTTTTTCAAAAAACAGGCATTGGAGTCTTGAAGTAAGTAATGCTATAATAGATGGAAAAACAAACGAAGAAATTCCGGAAATTATTAAAGAAATTGATAAGAAGCAAAAACCAGCAATTAAACAAGAAACATTGGATGCTTTTAATTCTGAGGTAAGAAAAGGAAGAAGAAAAAGAAGATTGAAATCATATCTAAAAATTTTGATTGTTGTTTTAATATATATCATATTGTATCTTTTATTCTGTGTTCTAAAATAAAGTTTAAAATTCAATCTTTATTTTCTTTGGGAAAATTCAAGTATTTCTATGATAAAATACAATTAAAGCAACATAAAAATGTAACTTTACATAAAAAAACAAATCCTATACAAATGAACAAGATAACAGAACTATTTGGGATTAAATATCCTATAATACAAGGCGGTATGATCTGGTGCAGTGGATGGGAACTGGCATCTGCAGTGAGCAATGCAGGAGGACTTGGTTTAATAGGAGCAGGGTCAATGCACCCTGATGTTTTTAGAATTCATGTTCAAAAATGTAAAAAAGCAACTGATAAACCATTTGGTGTAAACCTGCCATTATTGTATCCGCAAATGGATGAAATAATTAAAATTGTGATTGAAGAAAACATTAAAATTGTTTTTACATCAGCCGGAAATCCTAAAAAATACACTTCATTTTTCAAAGAGCATGGAATTAAAGTGGCTCATGTTGTTGCAAATGTAAAGTTTGCTCTTAAATGTCAGGATGCAGGAGTTGATGCTGTGGTTGCTGAAGGATTTGAGGCAGGCGGGCATAATGGAAAAGAGGAAACTACAACTTTAACATTAATCCCACAGGTAAAAAAAGCTATTTCAATTCCATTAATTGCAGCCGGAGGAATTGCAACAGGTAGAGGAATGCTTGCTGTAATGGCACTTGGTGCTGATGGAGTTCAAATTGGTAGTCGTTTTGTTGCAACAGAAGAATCATCTGCACATATAAATTTTAAAAATAAAATTGTTGAATGTTTTGATGGAAGCACAAAGCTTGCTCTAAAACAATTAGTTCCTGTTAGATTAATTTTGAATAAATTCCTTTTAGAAGTTGAAGAAATGGAAAAAAGAGGTGCTTCAATTGAAGAATTACAAGAACATCTTGGAAAAGGAAGAGCAAAACTGGGAATGTTTGAAGGAGATGAAAATGAAGGAGAAATGGAAATAGGTCAGGTGTCAGGATTAATTGATGAAATAAGACCTGTCGGCAAAATTATTGAAGAAATAATAAGTGAATTTGAAAACACAAAAACAGAACTTCAGAAAATAGTGTTCTGATAAATATAATTTACTTACTTTTACATTATGTTTTTAAAACTTCTTCTTATAACAATATCATTTTTGGCTCTCGCATTTTTAATAATGTCGGTAAAAGTTATATTTCATAAATCAAAAAAATTTCCTTCTTCCTTAATTGGTCAAAACAAAGAAATGGCTAAAAGGGGTATTTCATGTGCCAAACATGAAGAAATAAAATGTTTTAAGAAATTACAAGATGGGGAATCTTGCTGCGGATAAAGTTTTAAACAATCTCATTTCTTTTTATTAAACCCGCATTATTCATTAGGAGTCAGCCTAAAGCTGACGAACTAATGAATTTATAAGGGTAACCCCGATTCCTGCCTGCCGGTTTACCTGCCGAAGGCATGGCAGGCAAGGTAGAAGAACACCAAAATGGTGATTGAAATGAAATCATTTTGGCAGTGATTCTTAATCGATTATGTAAAAAAACTTATTTCTTTTGCATAATTTGGGTTAAACATCATTATTTTTACCAAAACAAAAATTGATTCTATAATATGAGAGTTCATTTTATTGCCATTGGCGGTGCTGTAATGCACAATCTTGCAATTGCTTTGCACAAAAAAGGATATTTGGTTAGCGGTTCTGATGATGAAATTTTTGAACCATCAAAAAGTAAACTAAATAAACATGGCATATTGCCTGAATATATAGGTTGGAATGCAGATATTGTGGACAAAAGTATTGATGCTGTAATATTAGGAATGCATGCTCACAATGATAATCCGGAATTAATAAAGGCAAAAGAACTTGGCCTGGAAATATACTCCTTTCCTGAATATCTTTACCAACAAACAAAAAACAAAAAACGTGTTGTTATTGGTGGAAGCCACGGTAAAACAACTATTACTTCTATGGTTATGCATGTTCTTTTAGATAACAATCTTGATTTTGATTATATGGTTGGTGCTCAGCTTGAGGGATTTGACACAATGGTAAGACTAACCGATGCCTCTATTGCTATTTTTGAAGGAGACGAATATCTTTCATCAACATTAGACCTAAGACCAAAATTCCATTTATACAAACCACATATTGCTGTAATTAGTGGTATTGCATGGGATCATATTAATGTATTTCCAACATTTGAAAACTATGTTGAACAATTCAAAATATTTATTGATTTAATAGAGAAAAATGGTTCATTAATATATTATGAAAATGATGATGAATTAATGAATATTATAAATAATTCTCGTGCGGATATTAGAAAACTTGCATACACTACTCATGATTATGTGTTGAAAAACGGAATAACATATCTTAGAACAAAAACAGGGGTATATGCTTTAAATATTTTTGGAGAACATAATATTCAAAATATTGGTGCAGCAAAACATGTATGTTGTGAACTTGGAATAAGCGATACAAATTTCTACAAATCAATTTCTTCTTTTGCGGGAGCAAGTAAACGATTACAATTACTTGCAAAAAATGATAATACAAATGTTTTTCTAGATTTTGCACATTCGCCATCTAAACTAAAAGCGACAACTACTGCGGTAAAACAGCAGTTTGCAGACAGAGAACTTGTGGCTTGTATGGAACTGCACACATACAGCAGCCTGAAAGAAGATTTTTTGCCACAATATGCCAATACTATGAAAGCAGCCGATATGGCGTATATATATTTTAATCCCGACACTATAAGGCACAAACGCCTGAAAGAAATAAACCCCGAACAGGTTGTTCATGCTTTTGGCGGAAAAAATGTAGAAGTGTTTACTAATTCAGAAATTTTAACACAAAAATTATTACAAACAAACTGGGAAAATAAGAACCTGCTTTTAATGAGTTCCGGCAATTTTTCAGGTATTAATTTTAATGAGTTTGCGAAAAAAATAGTTGATATTAAATGTTGAACGAATAATTAAAATATCATGGAATCACAAATTAGAGTTTTGTTTATAGATGCCAAGACATCATATTATAAATTAAAAAAATATAAGGTTGGAGATTATTTTGGACCAATTGATTTGGGGATACATTTAACCCGGAATTATAATAGTTTTAATATAGGAGCAGGACTTTTAGCCGGTTCAATTTTTCCAGGCTCAAATCGCTTGGTTTTCACAGGAGATTCTCCTGCCTGGAGCGGTTTTTATATTTCATCTATGGGTGGAGCGTCCCTTGTTTTCGACAATCTTGGAATAAATCAAATTGCAATAACTGAAAAAGCAAGCTCGCCTTCAATTTTGTATTTAAATAGAATTCATGGTGAAGAGATTCAGGTTGAATTAATTCCTGTTAATTTAAAAAAAATATGGCAAGAAGGAAGAAAAGGAACTTATGGACTTATGGATTATGCTTTAGAAAATTTTATTGATAAGTATAAAACAGAACCGAGAGTTTTGGCGGTTGGTCCGGCTGCAATGTCAACGGATTTTGGTGCAATATGTTCTGCACCATTAAAAAATGGGAAAAATACAAATGTTGACACATGGGCAGGAAGAGGTGGTTTTGGTTCAAAAATGCTTCAGGAACATGGAATTGCAGCAATAATTTATGGGGGTACTTATATCGATGTTGATTTTAGAGATAGAAAAGTAGCAAATGAGTGGTTTGAAGAAAAATATAATAAAAAGTTAGCAGCTAAAGATATTGAGGCAACAACTAAGTACAGGTTTGACCCTAATTTTAAAACAGGTGGTACTTTTGGTGTAAATTATACAACCTTAAAAGGCAGAATGCTTAGTTTCAATTATAAAAGTATTTATTGGAATGAAGAAAAACGATTAAAAGTACACAAAGATTTTGTTGTAGATCATTATTTAAAACAATTTAATACCGAAACAATTGCAACAAAAAACCAACATACTTGCGGAGAACCGTGTGCTGCTGTTTGTAAAAAAATGAATAATGAGTTCAAAAAAGATTATGAACCCTATCAAACAATGGGACCATTATCCGGAATATTTGATCAAAGAGCAGCTGAAAAGCTAAATCATCATGCTGATATGTATGGATTTGATGCAATATCTGTAGGTGGGGTCATTTCCTGGTTTATGGAATGTCTTGATACAGGAACGTTAACTCCTGAAGAACTCGGAGTTAAAGGAAAACCCGTTTTTGATACGGATAATTTTGATGTTGTTAAAGATTCTATGCATAATGCAAATTTAGGGATTGAACTACTGGATGCAATTATTGAGAAAAAAGGGAAAATTGATTTTTCTATGGGTCCAAGAAAATGGGGAAGAGGTATTTATAGAGAAAAAGGTAAAAACATTTTGAATACTTTTGTATTTACAGCTAATGCCAGAAATGGATGGATGGTGCCAAATCAATATTGGAATCCCGGATTATTATCACCTATGGCAATAATGGGAAAATATTATAATTATTATGGAACCGAGTTTTTAGAACCACGTGAACTGGGTAATATTAATGCTAACAAATTAGTTAGTGAATTGCTCCTGGATAATATGGGTTTTTGTCGTTTTCACAGAAATTGGGCAGAAGAAATGATCCCTGAAATTGTAGAATCATTATGGGGCAAAAAGAAAGAATACATGAAAAATCTATCTCTTGTTGCCAGCAGAATAGTTGCAAGAAATGCATCAGTATTTATTGAAAATGAAAGATGGATTGACTTTATTTATCAATTTATGAAAAGACAACAAATTGTTGAAAAAAATGATGGGGATGTTTTCAAAAAGTGGTTAGCTTATTTTGAAAAAGACAAAAAAAACGCCGCACATGATTTTTGGTATGAAATACATAAGGGAATTCATGAAACATTGAGTGAATTTTTATAAAAGATGATGTACTACTTTCAAATAAAAACGTTAGGCATCATAATCCTTATAGCATCAGTATTACAAGGAATTATAATGATTTTTTCAAAAGGCTCAATAAGATTTCAAAAGCCAAAAGGAGGGCTGAACAGTTGGGTTTATAATATTACAAATCTTTTTGTTCTTATTGTTATTACACCATTGGTTTCAATATTTTTATTAAAAGGAATTGTTAAGCCAATCAGTTTATTTTCAATAGAATTACCGAACAATTCATTTACAATAACATTAGAAATTATTGGTTTGGTTTTGTTTATAATTGGAAATATTTTCATTTACATTACAAGAATATTTATGTGGAATAACTTCAGGTTGGGAGCCGTTAAGCCATCAAGTTCTGATAAACTGATTATTTCAGGTCCGTTTAAACTAATGAGACATCCAATGTATTTTGCTGTAATTATTATTCCTTTTGGTCTTGCACTTATTCTTTATTCATATTTGTTTATATTATTTTTTATAATCTTATTTTATACAATTGTAAAAATGATTCCTGTTGAAGAAAAACAACTGCTTGATAGTTATGGGGAGAACTATGAAAACTACAGAAAAAAAGTTAAAAAGATTTTCCCATATATTTATTAATTAATTTAGCAAGATAAAATAATTCTGATGATGAAAATTTTACTATTAATAATATTGTTTGTAATTTCTACAATTTGTTGTTCTCAAAATTCTGAAATTGAGAAAACTGCATCAAAAATTCATAACAAAGTGCTTACAATAGATTCGCACACAGACACTCCCTTAAGATTTTTGGATTCGAATTTTGATATTGGAAAAAACGATGAGAACTACAAAGGCAAAGTAAATTTGCCAAAAATGAAAAAAGGAGGACTTGATGCTGTATTTTTCGCTGTGTTTTTAGGACAAAGAGACCGAACAAAAGAAGGAAATGAAAAAGCCAAGAAAGATGCCCTTGAAATATTTGATGCTATTTATAAAAATATTGAGAAATACCCCGAATTAGCTGAAATTGCGACAAGCCCTGATGATGCTTATAGAATTGAAAAAAAAGGTAAAAGAGCTATTTATATAGGAATTGAAAATGGATTCCCAATTGGAAATGACACATCAAACATTTCTATGTTTTACAAATTGGGAGCAAGATACATAACCCTTTGTCATACAAAAAACAATGATATTTGTGATTCTTCAACAGATAGTCTTGAGCATGGAGGATTAAGTGAATTTGGAAAACTTGTTGTTGAAAAAATGAATGATATTGGAATGATGATTGACGTTTCTCATATATCAGATAATGCATTTTATGATGTAATTAAACTATCAAAAACTCCGGTTATAGCTTCTCATTCATGCTCTCGTGCTATTTGCAACAATCCCAGGAATTTATCAGACGAAATGTTGAAAAAACTTGCAGAAAATGGAGGTGTTATTCAAATGTGCATATTAAGTGATTATGTGAAAAAAATTGAGCAAGACACAAATAGAATAAATGCTCAAAATGAACTTAGAATAAAATATAACAGTTTTAAAGATTTATCGGATAAAGAAAGAAATGCGGCAATAAAAGAATGGTATGGAATTGATGATATTTATCCTGCCAGGCTAGCGAAAGTCAAAGATGTTGTCGACCATATTGAACATATTATTGAAGTAATTGGAGTAAACCATGTAGGAATAGGAACCGATTTTGATGGAGGAGGAGGAGTTGAAGATTGCTTTGATGTTAGTCAGATGAAAAATATTACAATTGAACTTGTTAAAAGAGGGTACACAGAAGAAGATATTAGAAAAATTTGGGGAGGCAATTTTATAAGAGTATTTAGGGATGTGGAAGAATTAAGAATTAAAAAACTCAAATAATAAAACTGATAATATTACAAAAAAACCTGTGAATATATCTTCACAGGTTTTAAAAATTTTATTAGAAATTGTCAACTTTTTTATAGCAAACCAATAATCTTACTTTAAATTATTTTTTGCAATAAAATCATTTATAGGTTGAGCTAAAGTTGGTTCTCCTATTTCTTGTAAGTCGTATCCAACTTTTACATAAGGTTTGTTAATGTTTATAATTCTATTTATATCAAAAGGAGTACCAATAACAACAACATCGCAAGGAGTTGCTTCAATTGTTTTCTCTAAATCTTTCTTTTGCTCATCGCCATAACCCATAGCCGGCAGTAAAGTACCAATGTTTGGATAAATTTTGAATGTTTCAGCTAATTTACCTACTGCATATTCTCTTGGATCAACTAATTCTGCAGCACCACACTTTTGAGCCGCTACAGTTCCCGCACCAATTTTCATGTGTCCATGGGTTAGTGTTGGTCCGTCTTCAACAACCAAACATCTTTTACCTCTAACTAGTTCCGGTTTGTCAATTGATAATGGAGAAGCTCCATCAATTACCATTGCATTAGGATTTACTTTTGCAATATTTTCTCTTACTGTTTGTATATCAGCAGCATCGGCAGAATCCATTTTATTAATAACAACAACATCTGCCATGCGTAATGTAGCTTCACCAGGATAAAATTTCAATTCATGTCCGGGTCTATGAGGGTCAACAACAGTAATTAATAAATCTGATTTGTAGAATGGGAAATCATTATTTCCACCATCCCAAAGTATAACATCACATCCGTCCGGATCGTTTTCTGCTGCTCTAACAATTGCCTCATAATCAACACCGGCATAAATTACGTTACCACGTGATACATGTGGTTCGTATTCTTCCATTTCTTCAATTGTGCAATCGTGTTTTGCAAGGTCTTCGATAGTGGCAAAACGCTGAACTTTTTGAGCGACTAAATCACCATAAGGCATTGGGTGACGAATAGTAACAACTTTTAAACCTTGTTCCATTAATAATTCAATAACTCTACGTGAGGTTTGTGATTTACCACAACCAGTTCTAACTGCACAAACAGCAATTACAGGTTTTGTGCTTTTTATTTGTGTGTCTTTTGCTCCTAAAAGAACAAAATTTGCTCCTGCAGTAGCAACTTTTGCACACATGCTCATTACATGCTGATAAGTTACATCACTGTACGAAAATGCACAATCATCAACATTAAGATCTTTGATTAATTTTTCTAATTCATCTTCTGCAAAAATTGGAATTCCTTTAGGGTATAATTCACCTGCAAGTTCGACAGGATATTTTCTTCCGTCAATGTCGGGAATTTGAGCAGCCGTAAAAGCTACTACATTGTAATCTTCATTACCCCTGTAATACGTATTGAAGTTGTGGAAATCTCTTCCAGCAGCACCAATTATTAGAACGTTTTTTTTAGCCATGATTTCTCTATTTTATTAAATTCTACAAATATTTTTTGAAGGTCAACAAAGATAGATTTTTAAGTCGAAATTTTAAAGTTTTTAATCCTTGTTAAAAATCATATTTCATTTGCATCGCAATTTGTTTGTTGAATTTTCTGTATAACAAGGCTTAGGAGTAAAAACAAGGAGGCATGTTAAGAAACATGTTTTGTGCATATAAATAAAAATCTTCGCAATTTTTTAATTACGAAGACTTTTAAATGCATTAATTAAGAAATAAAGCGGATATTTCCATTATAATAACGTAATGTTTTTTGATTTATTGTAAGTTATAATTGATTTCAGAGAAAATCAACAACTGTTTTCAGTTGCCCCGTCTTTTAAGGCGGGGACAAGGATAAAGGTGCAATGCTCTCTGCGAAATTTTGTTCATTTTAATAATAAGGAATTAAAATGAACAAAATTTCGCAGAGGTGGGTATGCTTAAATCTATACCCCGCCCTGAAAGATGGAGCAACTGATTTTTCTTATTGCTTAAGTTTCTGAAATCAGTTTGAACTAACGATTTATTATACGAAGCATCTATAGACAGAACCATTTTCTATCAAAAGTAGGACATTCAGGCAATTTTCCGTTTTCGTGTTTTTTCTTTTTCTTTTTGGGTTTTTTAAAATTTCTTGTTTTATTGTAATCAGGAGTATAATTTTCGTCAAAAGAAATTTTATTTTGTTTGTTCTCAAAAGTATCAAGAGGAATATTTATGTCTTTTAATATTTTAGGGCTTATTTTATTTTCAGAAATTGGGACTTCCTTAGATTCTTTTTCCTTAATTATTTCAAATTTTATTAAAATTCCATGAAAAAAGCTTTTAGCCTTTTGGGCTGTTTCACATTCTGTTTGCAGTACAAGGTTCCATTCAATATCTTTATTATTTAAACTTGGGTCTAATGCGAAAAGAGCATTAAGCCTTGCTGATAATAATTTATGATAATTTGTTATCCAGTCTTCTTTTTTAAAAGGGTACTTCGTAAAAATTATATCTATTTGCATTATTTTTCTGTTTTCAACATTTCTTTCCCAATCTTGTTTATTTATTATTGGTGATCTTGCATATCCGTTTTCAAGTATAACAGTATTGGTAAAACTCCTTGTATTAAATATATCTATTTCATTATAGTCAAATAATTTTTCTAATTGTTGACGGTTTTTAATGGGATTATTAAGTAAGTTTTCGTCAAACATTTTACTGTCTGTAACACCAGCAAAGCTGCTAATGAATAAAACTAAAAATAGTATTGTAAATGTTTGTTTCATTTATTATTTAACGATACTTTATAATAATATATTTCAAGCTACTGTTTAATAAATTTCCGGGTACTGATTATTTTTCCTTTTTTATCAAATTGTTTTAATAAATATATTCCTTTTGTTAGAGATTGAACGTTGATTTTATTATTGTTTTTATTAAAGTTTTGTTCTAAACAAATTTTTCCCCTTAAATCATATATCTTTATTTTATTAACTTTTTCTGATTTTACTGTTATAAAATTTTTACTTGGATTTGGGTATAGTAAAAAATTATTGCTTAAATTATTATTTTTAATATCTATTGTTTCCCATCCTTTATAATAGAATAATGTAGGTAATCCAAATCTGCAATTTCTTCCTGTATAATCAGTATCAAGAAAAACCCCATTTGCAGTTAATTCGGTAGTTGTTGCTTCAGGGTTAGAAATAACACATAAATAATTATAATATCTTACAGCAACATATATTTTTTCATCAGGACCTAATTGTATCGCCCTAACACCAGCATTTGGAGTATTAAACATTGTCATATCGTCAATAAGAACATTATCAATAATGCCCGTAGAAATTTCATATCTTTTAATTTCATTCGATCCTCCAATAAATAAATATTGTCCGGTTTTTGAAAACTCAATACCATACAATAACAAACTTGAACAATCAATAGAAACTTCATTTGAAACAATTCCTGTGGCATTATCATAATCGTAAATATCAATACTTAAATTGTTTCTATTTACAAGAGCAATTTTATCTTTATTAGGCGAAGCTTTCATATACCCCACAGCATTAATATTTCCTGTACCACCGGAATGAATATTTCCAACAGAACTAATTATTGGTGTTGTAGATACTCCCGAAGAAGTTACAGCATATGCATAAAAGTTATTATTATTCCATCCATGAGTGATTACTCCATAATTCTGTTGGTTTGGGCTTAATACAGCAGTAATTTTTTCAGCAACAGGAGTAACTAATTGAATATTTTTTCCATTAACATCAATATCTCCTAATGGATTTGAAATATTTCCATTTCCGGGTAATAACATATCCACAACGGTATAACACAAACCATTACTACCTCCAAGTTCATCAACGGTAAAAATATAATATAAATTTGTATCAGATAAATTAGGGACAATAAGAGCTGAAGAAGTTGATGACCAATGTCCAAATAATCCAGACCCATTTGGCATAGTATTATGGTTTTTATCCCAAACAGTACTTCCATCTGTATAAAATAAAAAATCTCCCTGTTGGTTGCAAATAGTTGCAACTCCTTCTTGTGTGTCAAGTTGCCCGTCTGTTAATGCAACAGGAGTACCTGAGTTAAAATCTATACCTGCTCTATCGCCAAAATACCATACATTAGCATTATTTTGATTGTTTTGGGAATAAAGAATTGATGTGAAAATTATAAATAATATAAAGAAAAAATGCTTCATAAAACTATACCTTATATGGTTTTTAAATTATTCTTTAATAAATTTATGAGTGTTTATTATTTTTCCGTTTTTATTAATTTGTTCCAATAAATACATACCTTTTGTTAGAAATTGAAAATTGATTTTATTATTGTTTTATAATTTTTGAGAAATATGTTTCTTCTTTTGTTTTTATTTTTAAGAAATAAATACCGTTTGGGTTATTACTAATATCAAATGAAACTTTATCTGCAGAATTTAAGTTTTCAGAATAAATCAGCTGTCCTGCAATGCCGTAAATATCAATTGATTGAATTTCTTTGTCTGATAAATATATTTTTCCTGTTGTGGGATTTGGGTAAATTAAAATATATCTATTGTTTAATTGCATAGTATTTATCCCATTATGATCTTTTACAAAAAGAATCCATACTGCGCCTCTATTTATACCGCCATCATCATCACCAGAAGCTCCAACAACTAATTCTATTCCACCAGTACCATTAATATCGTGAAAACAAGATACACTAACACCAAAGTAATCTTCATTATCTAAATCTCCCAGAAAATTTCCTGATGTATTACTAATCTTATCATATCCCAAGCAAGTTCCATTAGTATCCAGATATATTAACCATACTGCTCCCTTTCCTGTACCTCCATCATCGTCTCCATAGGCACCAACAGCAATGTCTAATATGTTATCTCCATTTAAATCACCAATTCCTGCAATACCATAACCAAAACGATCGTCAGATGTAAGTATACCATTAAAATCTCCTTGTGTAGCACTAATTTTCTGACAATCCTTAACAGTACCATTAGTATTTAAAAATATAATATATACTGCACCAATGTCTGCGCCTCCATCATCATCATATAAAGCACTTGTTACAATATCATTTGTGCCATCATTATTAAGATCGCCTATATTAGATAAAGTATAACCAAATCTATCATAATCATCTAATGTAATATTTAAGTTTCCATTATAATCATTAATTTTTTGTTGGGCAGAAACAGTACCATCTGTATTTAAAAATAAAACCCATAAACATCCCCTGTAAGTACCTCCATCATTATCATATGCAGGAGAGCCAACAACAATATCTGTGTTACCATCATTATTAATATCTTCTGCGGAACATAAGCCCAAACCAAAATGTCTGTTTGTAGTTAAACCAACTAAATTGCCTTGAGTTGAACTAATTTTTTGATGAGATTTAACTGTTCCGTCTGAATTTAAAAATAATACCCATACGGCACCACTATTTGTTCCTCCATCATCATCTCCCCATGCTCCAACCACAATATCAATTATGCCATCATTATCTAAATCGCCTAAGGATGCAATTGCACAACCAAATCCATCATCATTACTTAGTACTCCTGTAAAACTCCCCTCTGTTGAGCTAATTTTTTGATAAGATCCAACATTCATATTGGAATCCATAAACATTATCCATACGGCACCTCTGTCAGCTCCTCCATCATCATCAGATCTGGCACCAGCAACAATGTCTTCAATTCCATCTCCATTAATATCCCCAACTACTTCAAGGGCTGCAGACATTCTGTCTTCATCATCCAGTACTCCATAAAAATTACCTTGTGTACAACTTATTTTGTTGTAATTAAATTGGGAAAATAATAAAGAAGAAATACCAAAAAATAAGATAAAAAATACATATTTTTTCATGACTTTAAATTTTGTAATTATTTACTAATAAAAACCTCTAAAACTAATTTTATCCAAGTTTTTAATTACAACAAATTTATATTAAAGTTTTTTAAAAACCTAATTTCCTCTCCTCATCCTTCTATCAGCCTGTTTGCGGTATGCGAAACATCTTATTGACGTCAGGATGTATTTATCCCAAATTATGCAAAAGAATTTACTCCTTTTGCATAATCGATTAAGAATCATAGCCAAAATGATTTCATTTCAATCACCATTTTGGTGTTCTTCTACCTTGCCTGCCATGCCTTCGGCAGGTAAACCGGGATCATAATAACATTAGGGTGGATTAGGCATAAATTTTACTTACTCTGTATAG
>CAYTAU010000039.1:0-38166 GCA_964435855.1 uncultured Bacteroidales bacterium
CTGCCAAAATATTCTGTAAATTCTTCAAGTGTCTTTATTAGTTTGTATGGCGATACATAAAATATTATAGTGCGGGTTTCTTCTGCTAATATTGTTAAGCGTTTTTTTCTGCCTTTTTTTTGTGGTAAAAAACCTTCAAAACAGAATTTGTCGTTTGGCAAACCCGATGCCACAAGTGCCGGAATAAAAGCAACTGCACCGGGCAAACATTCAACTTCAAGGCCTTGTTCTATACAATTTCTAACAAGCAAATATCCGGGATCGGATATTGAAGGAGTTCCTGCATCGGAAACTAAAGCAAGGCTTTGCCCGTCTTTTATAATTTTCGTAAAGTGATCTACAGATTTGTGTTCGTTAAATTTATGATGCGAAAATGTTTTATTCTTAATATCGTAATGTTTTAATAATATTGAGGTTTTGCGGGTATCTTCGGCAAGAATAATGTCAACCTGTTTTAATATTTTTATAGCACGAAATGTAATATCTTCTAAATTGCCAATTGGTGTTGGTACTATGTATAGTTTGTTGGTGTTGTTTTTCATTAATTTATGTTTTTAAATGTATTAGTAGCCCCGTCCTTTAGGGCGGGGTATGGATTTAAACGACCTCCACCTCTGCGAAATTTTGAAAATTTTATAGAATTAAAATTTTGAAAATTTCGCAGAGGACATTATGCACTTGTTCTTGTCCCCGACCTAAAGGACGGGGCTACTGATTTTTTCCAATCTTCTGCACTAACTTTGTGCTAACATTACTATCGGCAACTATTTTTATTAAATAAGTACCATTGCTTAAATTATTAAAGAAATTTTTCAACGATATAATTTCTCTATTGTTTACATTTTCAAATTTAGTTTCAAACAATTTTCTGCCATAAATATCACAAATTTCAATTCTAACATCTTTAATGTTTTTATAAAATTCTATATTAATATTTTCGCTAAACGGGTTAGGAAAAATATTACAGATATTATTTGATGCATCATTAATATTAATATCGGTAGAATTAACAACATGAATATAGTTGTTTAAAATTAAAGTATCATCACTTTGCGTGATACTCTGGGCTATCAGGCTCACTGTGTAATACCCTACAGTATCGTATACGTGCCACGGATTTTGGTCGGTTGATGTAGTGCCATCACCAAAGTTCCATAAATAACTATTGGCACCAACAGATGTATTAATAAAAATTGCAGAGCTATTTGGCATTACAAGCAAAGTATCGAAAGCATAGAAACTTGCAACAGGTGCATTTGTATAATTTTCCAGTAAAAGCTGACCGTTAGAAGTATCGGGAATGCTGTATAATTCTGCTCCGTTTATCGATTTCACAGTAAAATAATATGTGTCATTATAATTTAATGATAAGCCTGTACGGGTAATAATTGTGTTTAATCCGTTATTTGTCCAGTCAATAATGTTATTGCTGCCGGGAGTATCGCCAATACAATACCAGTATGCAACAATATCGGAATTTGGGTCGGCAGAACTTGTCCAGTTTGCTGATAATTGAGTGTTATTGTATGTGGTATCAATATCCGCACTTATGCCATCATTTACTGCAACTATTGAAGGAGGTGTCCAGTCGATATTTGCATTTACACCTTCAAGGGACGACCATTTATTATTACTATCAATAATAATTGATTTTATTCTACACGATGGAGTTCCCGGGTTTGTGTTTTCATACCTAATTTCATTTGATGCTCCAATTGTAACCGTTTCTGAATTTGTGCGATTTTTATATATCTTAAAATCGTTATATAAAACATTGCAATTGCCTGTTCGTAGCGATATTGAATTTCCTGTTGTAAATGGAGCCGGGTCTGTCCACGAAGAAACCAAAAAATCGTTTTGATATGCTTTTATTTCACCTGTATTTGTATTTAAAATTATTTTATAATCATACCATGTGTCTATATCAACGTTGCAATAATCATTGGTATAAAGTGTAATATTGTCGTTCTCTGCTTTATATATCTGACATTCGTTTTGATCAACTCTAAAATACACCATATAAGAATTATTCCTTTGTGTCATAGTAGGGTCATCGCAAAAGAAATGAAAACCTGCCCGTTTGTTTGTGCCTATTCCGCCTATATTCATGCCAAAATGATACATGTAAATATTTCCCGATGTTTGCACAACAGGAATATGTAAATTTGTATTACTTGAATCTTCATTTGTCTGATTAAGATAAGTGTTGTTTATGCTCCAGTTTCCCGAAGTATTTGTCCAGTTAGGATGAATAGCATTATCGAAATTATCGTTAAAGAAACCATAATCACTATTCGCACGCCATTCTATGCCGTCAAAATCGAGTATTTGATAAAATGCAATATCTAATCCTGCATCAGCAGTATCTAAAAAGTTTGAAACAAAATCATTTGTTTGCCAGTTTCCCGAAACATTAACATATGTTACAGGTGTAGTTAAACAGGCATCAATTACTGCTTTAGTTTCAGTTTGCATAGTTGGTAAAAGCGAATACATAACAATTCCCGGGCAGGCTGTTCCACCAACATTTACATCTTTATGTCCACAAATTCTGTTTCTAACTTCAGTACCCCCGCTTTGTAAAGTTATTGGAGCTGAAGTGGTAGGGTCATATCCTCTGGTATCGAACCACCATCCTAAAAATTCATAAAGCTTATTTAACTGTGGTGTAGTTGGTGTTGTTACATCGGCATTGCCAAGAAAATTTACCCCTATTGATTCATTGTTAGAAGCACCTGCATGGGCTCCCCTAACATCTCGTCCTTCAATATCATCATTTTTTCTGCCTTGATATATATTTCCGTATTTATCAATCAAATAATTGTATCCGATATCAGACCATCCAAGAGAATTTACATGATAATTCCAATAAGAACGCACTACTGCTGCTCCATCGGTATAAGTATCGGGCGAAGCACCATGATGCATTACAACATGAGTAGGGTAAATTGTTGTTGGCGTATAACTTTGTGTTCCATACCAAGGCTCTAGCCAAACAGAACGTGGAATTACGTATGGTAAAGCAGGGCATCCATTTAATTTTGCACCTTTTTCAATTAAACCGTAATCAGCAGAATTAACAATATTCATAACATCAATTCTTAATTTATTGATATTTAGATTTTCAGGTACAGATATTAAAATTTCAATTTCGTTGTATGTGTCTGCATCGGGCGTAAACATTAAATCGCTCCAATATAAATTTGGATTGTTTTCAGGTGGTGAAGTTTCAAAATCTGCTGAATACCATTCAGACCATTTAGTATTATCGGTTTTTTTAAGCCGATATTCAATTTGCAGATCAATACATTTAATATCGTTTCTTAAAATATCAATTCCTGCTCCAAAACAAGTAAATCCTACAGGTGTAATAAATGAAAGCTTATATTTACCATTATTGTTTCTACTTAGTGTATTTTCCCAAATAATAATTGCCGATTGGCATTTTCGTTTTTCAATATCATTAGAAATTTTTGTAGGTTTTATTGAATATTTTTTTTTAGAAAAATTAAAATCTGTTTGACCTGACAAGTTTCCCAAAAATGAACTTATTAGAAAGAGCAATAATAAATATTTTAACTTAATCATTCTATATGTTTTTATATTCACACAAAATTACAGAAAAAAGCCATTAAACAAAAATTGACCTGTTTATTAAATACAGGTCAATTTTTTAAAATGATTATGATGATTGTGGGTTATCTGTTTAAATGAAAGTAATCCTTATACTGACATTGTTTTCCGCTTTTATCAATACCTTGAATAATATAATAATATACACCCGGTGCTGCATAGCCTCCATCAACGAGTTTTCCATCCCATCCTTTTTCAGGATCGTTCCATTCAAACAAAGTCTGACCAGATCTATTTATAATATAACCTTGAAAGTTTTCAAGCATTTTTGCTTTTGCAATAAAAACATCGTTAAGCCCATCACCGTTTGGAGTGCATATATTTGGAGCTTTAAATTCTTCATCTTCTATTTTTATGTCATCTGTTTCTACTGAATCAACACAGCCCGGTATACTTGCAACAACTAACTTAACAGAAAAAGAACCATGTGAAGTATAAATTTTTTCAGGGTTTTCATCTTTTGATGAGGTGCCGTCACCAAAATACCATTTAAAAATTACATCATTATATTCATTACTATTTTCTCCATCAATTTTTGATGTATTTGTAAAGTAAACCGGCATATCAATATTTAAAGAAAGTTCCTGATGATAAAACCCTGCTGTTACAATACCACTGTCATTTACTGTTACAGATACATTTTCTTCGCATTGCTGTTCATCAACAACTTTTATATTATAAACTCCTGAAATTAGATTATAACGATACGATTCTGATGCTTCAGTTTCGTTTTGCCAGAAATAACTTAAAGTTCCACTTACTCCTTGAGGAAATAGTTCAATTATGCCATTATTATTTTTGCAGGTTGCAGCAATTACATGATAATTTAATTGCATATCTTTCGATTCTCTAAATTCAATAACAACAGTATCATTATCTGAATACTCTTCATTATTTTCTGTCCAGATAAATTGATATTTGCCATAAGTTTTAACTTGTACTATAGAAATTGGATTTTTACAATTTGTAAAAATTTCATTTTCGTTACCATTTGTTTTCCATGTTCCTGAGTTTTTCTTATTGCTTAAAACTGCATGCAGCTTACACTGTAAACCACATAATGTTATATCGGTTCCTGCATTTGCTTTGATGGAATTATAAACCTTATTAGTGTTTGAATTTTCATCATTTGTTTCTATTTCAGGAATTTCAGTTTGAGTATTTACAATATTATCGTAAGTTTTATTTACATTTTCCGCAATAACTGTTTCATTCGCAATTACCTCATTGTTTTCATCATAAGAGTTATTGTCAGATAATGAATGATCAATATTATTGGCAAGTAGTAAATTGTTGTTATTATCATTTTTTATAGTGCCATTATTATTTGAATTGACAAGTGTAAATGCAACAATCCCGCTAATAATTACAACAGCAACAGCAGATAATATCCATTTGTTATTGTTAAAGAAATTATTAAAACCGCTATTACCCGGATTATCTTTAAATGTTTGTTTTAAATTATGAAATATATTTTCCGGTGGTACGGCTTCATAATTTTGAAATCTATTTTTGATGATTTCATCGAAATTTTGTTTAGATAACTTTTTCATATTCATCCTCCTTTAATTTGGCCATCAATGTTCTTCTGGCTTTTAATAGTTGAGATTTTGAAGTGCTTTCAGAAATGTTTAACATTTCTGCAATTTCAGTATGCTTATAACCTTCAACAACATGCATATTAAAGATTACACGATAACCATCCGGCATTTGTTGAATATGTTCGAGTAATTCCTGAGTTGACATATACGAAACGCCATTCTCATAGTCATTCTCTTTTGTAAATAATTCGTTTAATTCAACAATAAAGCTATTTGCACTTTTCTTACGATAATAATTAATCGCAGTAGTTACCATAAGCCTTCTCATCCAACCATTTAAAGAACCTTCAGCCCTGTAATCTTTCATTTTTTCCATTACACGAATAAATCCTTCGTGTAACAAATCTTCAGCATCATGAAAATTTCTTGCATAACGCAAGCAAACACCAAACATATTAGCCGAAAATCTATTATAAAGCTCCTCAAAAGCAATGCTGCTGTTTTTAAGACACTTATCAATAAGTTGTTTATCGTCTAACATATTTTAATCTGTTTGTTATCTATACGACAGTATTTTTAGGTAAAACGTTGCCTGTGGTTTGAAAAAAAACTGTTTTTTTATATTTTATAATCAGTAAATATACAAAAAATATTAATCTATTGCAATTAAATTAACAATTACTACTCCCATGCGTTTTAAATGCTCTCTCGAAACATTACTCTTATTCAGCATCTTAACATCTTTAATGAATAATAATTTTGCTAATAGATCTTTTTCTTTTTTTAGTTTTGGTTGTTTACTTCTAAATTTGAGTAATAAAAAATCCTGATTATATTTTTTATATTTTACCGGAACATCCAATTGTATTAGAAACCAATTTTTTTCAGTTTTACGTTTTTTAAAACTCCATATTAATTCATTATGGACCATAATTCTATCTATTATTTTTCCCTTAATTGGTTCTGATAACACTTCTCCTAAAATATTACTTTGATAATAGCTTTCAATTTGTATTCTATATCCTACAAAATTTAAAGGATAAGTTTTAAATAAAAACGGATTAATTCTATAATCTATTATGTTCCAATGTTTTTTTACAAGATCAAATTTACTTAATCTTGTAGAAAGAAATAGTATTAAAATACTTCCCGTTGCTGATGTTTCAATAAAAGCATTATTTGCAGCATTAGCACCATATATCCATCCAATTGTAATATATTCAAATATGAGAATTCCGGTAAGAGAAGTAACAAGGTAGAATTGCAGCTTATCCGACTTCATTTTAATGTGGTAATCAAAAAACTTCGAATTATTAAGTGCATTATTGATAAATGTTACCCATACTTTTATACAAAACAAATAAAATAAAACGAAAATAAACTGTAAGTTGTATATTAACAAAAAGTTATATGTGCCATGAACAAGTGATGCTATTAGAAAATATAAAGTAAAAGCAAGCATATAGTTCATTTTCTTTTTATATTTTGCTAATATTAATCCATAAGCAATTATTGAAGAATTTACCATGTGTCCAACAACCGATATTAAAGCTCTACCATGTACTATGTGTAATGAAGCTGTTTCAAAATATATTAAGTTTTCTATAAGGGCAAACCCTAATGCAGCAGTGGAGGCAAATAAAATGTAATCATAAGGTTCGTTAATAATTTTTGTAAAAAATAACAATAATAATAATGGTAAAATTTTGAAAATTTCTTCAATTGCCCCGTTAATTAATGTTGTATATGCAAAATCATTTAAAATATTTCCGTTTATATTAAAATCAAAATAATGCCTTATTACTGTAGAAAAGAAGTTAGAACCTGCACTAAATATTATTCCTAAAAATAAAATCATTATTAAATGATGCCATTTTTCAGGTTCATAAATATCAATTCGTTTAATATAATATAACCAGGTTATGCATATAAGAAGAGCTGCTATTAAACCAATAATATCTGTTCTGTTATATATTATTTTTATATAGTTTTCAACAAACCCAATAAGGTTAAAATTAATTGCATAAATATTTTTTAAATCATAATTGGAAATATGTCGTTTTAAGTTTGGGTTGATAATAAAAGGCTTAATTTTATTATATTCTTTTTCTTTTATAAAAAGTTTAACAAGAGTTGAAATGGCTTCTTCATTATATCCATTTGGTGTTTTTATTTCTTTTAGAAAGTATTTTTCAGCACGCTCATAATTTTTAACTGCAAAATATGATTTTCCAACAATGTGGTTTTTAAACCGATAATTTTTAAATTCTGATTGACGTAACTCCCATATTGCTTTTGAAAATTTATTTATTTTGAATAAACAATATGCATGTCCAACTATGCCTATTTGTTTAATTGTATCGTTATTATATAATTTAAGGTAATTGTATAATTGAAAAATATCATTATCATTTCGTAAAATGAATGTATTGTTTTTTTTATATTGTTTAGCTTGTTTAAAATGCCAATTAATGTAATTATAATGAAGGTCAATATTTTTGAAATCTTTGTTTAATAAATCCTCATAACCCGATTTTACCATTGATGGCAAATTTCTTTTTGTTCCATATTTAATTTTTTGATATGGATCTTCAAACTGGGGCTCTGTTAAAAATATATTAACAACAAAAAATGATGTTGTAATTAAAATTAAAACAATAATAATTGACTTATGTCTAAATGGATTGAGGAAGCTTGACTTATCTCTTTTTTTTATATATTTAGATTTTAAATATCCTGGTAAATATGCAAAAATAGCAACAGGGAAAATAATAGCTATTAATAAAAATATGATTTTAAATATACCCATTTCTAAATCATCAAATTTTGATGTTCTTTCAAAAATATTAAAAAAATTAGTATTTTATATTAAAAATTAGTATTTTCAAACTTTAAAAAATATATTCTTGAAAAGAATGAAAAACCTGATGACAGTTATTGCATTTACTATCTTGTTGTTATCGTGCAAAAAAGATGTTTATGATGTAAATCCTAATTTTAAGGGAAATTGGATAGGAAAAGATGGTGAATATTCTTACGAGTTTAATATTGAAGATAACAGTAAAGGTTATTTTAAGGTATATTTAGATAGTGAAATTGATAAAGAACATAATGGGATCTTGCGATTAGAAAATGAAAAATTAGTAATGGGTGGATTATATAAATTTACTGTTATTACAGAACCACAGCAACTTGATACTTCAATTACTTTTATTTTGCACGATTACGAATACCCTGTTACATGGAAAATGAAATTAAAAGTTCCAAATCATTGGGGAGGTAGTGAAGTGGTTTATTATAAGTGATTTGAAAAGCCCCTCCTAACCTCCACAAAGGGGAGGAACTAGAGGAAAAACATTATTTTATGATTAATAAATATTTTGAATGACTAAAATACTTAAAATTACAGTAAGCGTTCACTGTCCCGAATACTTGGGTAAATTACAAGCATTTAATTTTGGGCATTTTAGTTCATTTCAGGCACTTTAGGCATTTTAGTCATTTGTGTAATTACAGATAAAATGTGTAATTTTATCACGAGTTTTTATAAAATTTTAAGAATAATTTAAACTATGACTATTGTTGGCAAAATAATAAGATATATTAAAGAGGATATATGGAAAATATCAACTAAACATCTTCCTAAAAAGAAAACATTTTTCATCAAACAATTAAGAATAATTCTACTCGCTTTTCGAGGCTTTGATGAAGATAAATGTAATTTACGTGCATCTGCATTAACTTTTTATTCTGTTTTATCAATAGTTCCTATTATTGCAATGATATTTGCCATTGCCAAGGGTTTTGGTTTTGAACAAAGCCTGGAACAAAAGCTAATTGAAAGTTTTGAAGGACAAGAAGAAGTAATGAACTGGATACTTACTTTTGCACAATCGATGCTGGAAAATACTAAGGGCGGTATAATTGCAGGAATTGGTATAATAATATTGTTTTGGTCTATATTAAAAGTTCTTGGAAACATTGAAAAATCATTTAACGAAATTTGGGAAATAAAAAAATCGAGAGCATTTATCAGAAAATTTACCGATTATATTGCAATATTAATTTTTGCTCCAATATTTATTGTTTTATCAAGTAGTGTAACTGTTTTTATTTCTGCTTATTTAAAAGATATTTCTGCAAGTACGGAAATTTCCACTTACGTTACGCCCTTACTGGGATTTGTCATGAAATTGACACCTTATTTCTTAATATCTCTATTGTTAACTTTTCTTTATATGGTTATGCCAAATACAAAAGTGAAATTTAAATCGGCTTTAATTGCAGGGATAGTTGCCGGAATTTTGTTTCAATTAACACAATGGGGTTATGTAAATTTTCAAGTAGGCGTTGCAAAATATAATGCAATCTATGGAAGTTTTGCAGCTTTACCTTTATTTTTGATATGGATGCAGTTAAGTTGGTTGATAGTTTTATTTGGAGCGGAGTTATCTTTTGCAAATCAAAATGTTAACAGATACGAATTTGAAGTTGACGTAAGACATATAAGCCATAACAATAAAATCATTATTTCATTACTAATAGTTAATTTAGTAATTAAAAATTTTGAAAAAGGAGAAAAAGCTTTCAATGCAGAACATATTATTGAAAAGCTTGAAATACCTACACGACTAACAAATTCATTATTATACGAATTAGTAGAAAGTGGTGTTTTATCTGAAATTAAAACCAAACATTATAAAGAATGTGCATATCAACCTGGTAAGGATATTAATAAACTTACCATCAATAAAGTAATTGAAAAATTGAATTCATATTCTGAATGCGAAACACCTTTTCCTTCTGTAAGTGAATTGGACACACTTACAAAATCTTTTACCGCATTTAAAGATCTATTAGATAATTCGGCAGATAATAAATTGTTAAAAGATTTATAGACATTCTCTTAAAAAAAGATAGTAAAATATAAATAAACTTTCAAAAACAGCATTTTATTGATTTTCAAATTTCGACATATTCTTCAGATAAATAATCAATTACACTTCGAATTGTCTTGAATTGGGAATTGTATTAGTATCAATTTTAATTTTAAATTCATCATTATTTGTCAATTAGTCTCATATCGTTTTTTAGTCAGTTTATATTAAAAAAAATTAGCTAAATCTCTTATCTAATGCAAAATTTTCGGGATATTTTGCATTTACATTTTTATACATATCATTTATATATATCATTGTTTGTTTCACACAATTTGTATTTCTAATTACTCCTTTAATTCCTACTTCTTTTTTTTTGTAGTCAATGTAGCCAACAATAATGGGCACATTTGCTTTTGTCGATATATAATAAAATCCTTTTTTCCAATGTGTAGTTTTGGTCAAGTGTCCTTCCGGTGATAATATTATATGCAATTCTTTGTTATTATTATATAATTCTGCAATTTGATCAACAGATTCTTTATTTTTATATACAGGTATAGAGCCAAATGCTTTGAAAAAATATTTTATGGGAAATTTAAAAAATTCACTTTTTGATAAAAACTTATGATTAATTCCTGCTATTTTAAAATAAAGTTTACCATAAAAACCATCCCAATAACTTGTGTGTGGAGCAAATATGATGACACTCTTTTCAATATCAGGAAATTTGTCATTTATTTTCCATCCTAAAATATTTAAAAATATGTATTTGAAAATTTTCTTCATTTATAAAAATGTTTTCAATCTTTAAATTTTCAATCTTGTTTTTTAATCAATATTTTAAAAAAGTATTCAAATTCTCCAGTCAAAAATTTATTGTAAGTTGAACTTCCTTCTGTTGCTGCAAAATTTCTTCCTAAACTATGCAGAAATTTTGGTGCCATTTTACGTATTAAATTTTCTCTTTCTTTTGTTGATAATCTTAGTGCTTCTAAAACATTTTCTGTAATATTTTCATCTTTTACTAATTTTAAATCTGAATTTTTAATTTGTTTATTCAGGTCTTCAAATTCAGATTCATGCCTAAAATCAGCAAAAAGAAAAACGCCATCAGGTTTTAAAACCCGAAATACTTCATTTAAAAATTTATCCATACGAGAATAGCGATGCGAAGATTCAATATTAATTACAATATCAAAAATATTACTCTTATAATTTAATTTTTGTGCATTTGCCTGCACAATTTTTATTTTTTCATTTGAATAATTTTTCCTACAAAATTCAATTGCTTTTTTATTCAAATCAATTCCAAATGCTAAATTTGGGGACAAATAACGATTTAGATAAGATAAACCACCACCACGTCCACAACCTATTTCTAAAATATCTTTTCCTTTAATATCAATTTCACTTGTAACATAATGATAAAGTTGTGCAGAGTATCTGTCTTTTTCATCATTTGCATCAAGTTTGATCTTTTGATTATCTTTTGAATAACCATAGTTCATAAAAGTAACTTCAGCATTTTTATCAACTATACTTATATACCAATACCAAATTCTGAAAAAAATATTTTTTAATTTATCTTTCATTATTAAATTATTTACTTACCAACATTGCTCCACTTGAATAACCGCCTCCAAATACTGTAAATACAATTAAATCTCCTTTTTTAAATTTATGTAGATTTTGTGAAAAGGTAATTGGAGTACTTGCACAGCCTGTATTTCCTAGCTTATCTATACTTATTAAAACTTTTTCTTTTTCAACACCTAATTGAACTCTTATATTTTCAATGATTTTCAGATTAGCTTGATGTGGAATTATATAATCAACATCATTAATGTTAAGTTTATTTTTTAACAAAATATCATTTATTGATTTTACCATATATCTCGTTGCATGTATAAAAACATCTTTACCAAATGGCATTTTTATTCCACCATAGTTTGGTCGTAACATAACTGCTTCAATAGATTTTCCAACATTCCCTAATCCTGTTGTATTTACATCTAATATTTGAAAATCTTTATCACTAAATTTTTTCTTTGAAATAAAAAATGATGCTGCACCATCACCCCATAAATGTCCTGCTTGCATATCCATTTTATTATGATATGCTGTATTATGTTCGGATGCAATCACAAGAGCTTTTTCGATTTTATTTGTTGCAAAATACCCTTCTACTATTTCAATCGAATTTATAAATGAAGAACATGCCGATGAAACTGAAATTGATTTTGTATCTGAAATATTAAATTGATTTTGGATATAGTGAGCTAATGTTCCAACAGTATCATAAGGACTATAAGTTGCTCCAATTATCAAGTCAATATCATTAATTGAATATGGTAACTTTTTAATGGCAATATTTACAGCTTCCTCTGCCATTGTATTAGTGTTTTCACTTTTTAATGCTTTTCTTCTTTCTTTAATCCCTGTTCTATTTAAAATCCATTCTTCAGATAATCCATTAACTTCCTTAAAATAACTATTGGGAATTATTTGTTGTGGTAAATAATGTGAAATTAGATTTATATACATACTTAATATTATTGTACTATTGTCGTTTTATAGTCTGTTTATGTTAAAAAAAATTATGGAGTTAACCCTTTTGTAAGTATTCCCATCAATCCTTCAAAATAAGGAGAATATTTTTCATATTTATTTTGCAAAAAGAAAGGAATTTCAAGTCCTTTTAATACCATAATAAACATATCTAATAAAATATCCATATTTCCATTAACTTCAAATTCTCCTGTTTTTACCCCTTCTGATATTATCTTCTTTAGTTTTTCTTTTTCCCATTCGTCTAATTCATTTCTTAAATCATCAATAAAATCAAAATGCTCAAAGAAATCTGCTTTTAAAGTCTCATGATAGTTTGCTGCATCACTTAAAATTGCCATCCTTTTAATTAAATATTTTTTGATTTTTCCGGAAGCACTTAAATCGGTATTTTCAACAACAATAGATAATTGATTTTTTAAATTTATTATTTCTTTTGACACAACTTCTTTAAACAATTCCTCTTTGCTTGCAAAATGATAATATAAAGAGCCTTTTGCTTTTCTTGCAATTTTTGCTATTTCGTCCATTGATGTTTTATGGAATCCAAATCGACTAAACAATTTATTAGCAACAATTAATATTTTGTTTTTAGTTTCGTTTATTTCCATTATTGACTATTTGTACTATTATCGTTTAATAGTGCAAAAATAATAACTAATTTTTAAATTGCAAATTATAATATAGGATTTTTAACATTTTTTAACCAAAATTTATTTCTACCAAAATTGAGCAATCGAAACAATACACTTATAGATTAAAAAATTAAATATTGCTTTTGTTTCTCTTTTAGCTCGCTGGTTTTAATTTCAAATACAGAAATAATTTCAGATAAAGATTTAATTTTATTAATAAATTCAATTATTTCATTAAAATTATTTTCAACGTCAATTTTAAATAAAAAATCAATATTTTTAAACTGATTAAGTAAAACACCATTTTCACACTTATTAGATATTAAATTATAGTTTATCATTAAATCATTGTTTAAATAAGTATGAACTGTAAAAGATTTTATAATGTCTTTTTTATTAGTATTTATTTCAAGATTTTTTGATTTTGACAGTTCAATTCCCAACAACTTATTAATTTCCCAACTAATCTTATAATCCTTTTCCTGTGTTACTATTCCTATAAGTGAAAAACCATATTCCGCTGATAAAGAAAGCTTATGTGTTTTCTTTTTCATTTTCATGTACGTTTCATTAGTATAAAATTAGATATTTTTTTAAATACTTTGAATATTTTTTTATTTTTTTTATAAAAAAATCAATCTTTTTAAAGGTAACATAAGATTTTTCATTTCATTTCTCTGCATATATTTTGTATCCAAAATCAAATATAAAAAACTCTACAATGTAAAATTTATATGCTAATTTGCTATAAAAAGATGTTATATTTGCATATTATCTTTAAATATTCTTTTTATGAAGTCAATAATTTTATTATTATTTATTATTTTATTATTAAATCAAGTTTTTTCTCAGGTTAAGCCATTCAATTGTAAAACGGTAGAAATGAATAAACTTGCTGAAGAAAAAGATCCAAATGTTAAACAAAGAAGAGATGCTTTAGCGGAGTTCACAAAAAATTATATAAAAAGTAAAAACAAGTCTGACGATATTTATGTAATACCTGTTGTTTTTCATATAGTACATGATTTTGGTGTAGAAAATATTTCTAAAGCACAAATTGAGGACGCAATAAGAATTTTAAATAACGATTATAGAAAATTAAATGCCGATTCAGACCTAGTTATTCCAGAATTTCAGGGTATTGCTGCAGATAGTAGAATTGAATTTCGTTTAGCTAGAATTGATCCGATCGGAAATTGTACTGAAGGTATTACTCGAACATATTCTCCATTAACAACTGGCGCAGGTGAAAATGTTAAGGAAGTAGCATTATCTTGGCCAAGAGCAATGTATTTAAATATTTGGGTAGTAAGATCAATTTCGGGTTCTGCAGCTGCTTACGCATATTATCCCGGAACTGCAGACGATGGTTGGGATGGTATACTTTGTACTCACACTTATGTTGGAAGTATTGGAACAAGTAATTCAGGATCATCTAGAGTTCTAACTCATGAAATTGGTCATTATTTGAATTTAGCTCATCCTTGGGGAAACTCTAATGACCCCGGGGTACCTGAAAACTGTAGTATTGATGATGGTATTTCTGATACTCCACTTACAATTGGACATACTAGTTGTAATGTATATGCTCAATCTTGCGGCTCATTAGATAATGTTCAAAATTACATGGAATATTCATATTGTTGTAAAATGTTTACAATGGGACAAAAAGATGTTATGCGGGCAGCATTAAATTCAAGTGCAAGTGATAGAAATAACTTATGGACAGACAATAATAGATTAGCTACAGGAACTAATGATGGTTTTATAGTTCAGGAATGTCAACCTGTTACAGATTTTTATTATCAAGCAGAGGCAGTTTGTATTGGTGTTGATGTTCAATTTAATGATTTAAGTTATAATTCTGATACTATTGATTCATGGAATTGGTCATTTCCGGGAGGTAATCCGTCATCATCAATTGAACAAAATCCTGTCGTAACATATAATGTAACGGGGTCTTACGACGTAACACTAATTACTTCAAATATACATGGAAGTGATACAATGACAATTATAGGTTTAATTACAGTAAATGATCCTACAGTTGGTGAACTTGTTCCATTTATTGAAGGATTCGAAAATCAGGATTTTCCATTAAATTTAACAGATAATAATAAATCTTGGACAATAATTGAAGAAGGTTCGTCATCTTGGCAGAGAACTACCTGGACTTCATTTAGTGGAAATGCTTGTTTAAGAATTGCAAATTTCAATAATCATCGTGGTGATGTTAACACATTAATTTCACCAAATATTGTAATGGACACAACGGATAATCTTGAAACTATATATTTTAAAATTGCTTATGCTAGAAAAGACAACCAATCGGATGACGAGCTAAGAATATACGTATCAGCCAACTGTGGCGAATCTTGGCATCTTAGATATTCAAAATCTGGTTATATTCTGTCTACAACATATCAAGGACAGATATATTCAGGTGCTTTTACACCAACAATTTCTGAATGGAGAGAAGACTACATTAACTTGGGTCAATATTCAGATTCAGAAAATTTAATGGTTAAATTTGAATGTATTAGTGATCGTGGAAACTGGTTATATATTGATGATATTAATTTTAACCAAGATCAATCAAGCATAAATGATAATAATAACTATAGTAAAATTAATGTTTTTCCAAATCCGTTTAATAATGACTTATTTATTAATTACACATTAGAAAAACAAAGTAAAGTATCTATATCTTTAACAAATATTTTAGGTGAGATTATTTTTATTGATAATGTAGAGCAGAATAAAGGAGAGTATAATATCAATTTCAGAAAAGAAAAGAAATTACTTAAAAGCGGAATATTCTTTTTAAATGTTTTAATAGATAATAATAAGTATTCTAAAAAAATAATAAAACTAAAATAATAAGTTTTATATACAAAAAAACCTCTTTAAATTTTAAAGAGGTTTTTTTATGAGAAATATTAAAATATTTATTTTAAATCTTTTTAAAGATTACAGAAGCATTATGACCTCCAAATCCAAATGTATTGCTTAATACTACATTTAATTCGCGTTCTTGAGCTTTATGCAAAGTTAAGTTCAATTTATCATCAATTTCGGGGTCTACTTCTTGAAAATTAATAGTAGGAGGAACAATATTATTCTTCATGGCAAGAATTGCCGCCATTGCCTCTACTGCACCTGCCGCACCTAATAAATGACCAGTCATTGATTTAGTTGCACTAATATTTAATTTATATGCATGTTCACCAAAAATGTCTTTAATTGCAATAGCTTCTGAAATATCACCTCTTGGAGTTGCAGTTCCATGAACATTGATATAATCAATTTCTTCAGGTTTCATATTTGCATCATCCAAAACATTTTTCATTACTAATTTTGCACCTAACCCATCTGGATGAGGAGCAGTTAAATGATACGCATCAGCAGACATTCCTCCACCAACAACTTCACAATATATTTTAGCTCCTCTGTCAATAGCATGTTCATATTCTTCAAGAATAAGTGCTCCTGCGCCTTCTCCCATTACAAAACCATCTCGTGTATTACAAAATGGACGGGATGCAGTTTTATATTCTTCATTTTTTGTTGAGATTGCCTGCATTGAATTAAAACCTCCAATGCCTGACTCATTAACAGCAGCTTCAGAACCGCCACTCACAAACATTTTTGCTTTACCCAATCTAATATAATTATAGGAATCTATAATTGCATTTGTAGAAGATGCACAAGCAGAAACGGTTGCAAAGTTAGGACCTCTGAATCCATATTTCATAGAGATGTGTCCGGCAGCAATATCAGCAATCATTTTTGGGATAAAAAATGGGCTAAAACGTGGTGTTCCATCGCCTAAAGCAAAATCTTTTACTTCTTTCAAAAATGTTTCTAAACCACCAATACCAGAAGACCAAATAACACCGGTATAATCTTTGTCTAATTTCTCCAAATCAATACCACTATCAATTATAGCTTCTTTAGCAGATACCATTGCATACTGTGCATATCTATCCATTTTACGTGATTCTTTCCTGTCTAAATGTTCTTTTACATCAAAGTTTTTCACTTCGCATGCAAATTTCGTTTTAAACTTGGAAGCGTCGAATCTAGTAATAAGATTACATCCACTAACTCCATTTTTTAGGTTTTCCCAAAATTCAGGTACATTATTACCCAAACCATTAATAGTCCCTAATCCAGTAACTACAACTCTTTTAAGTTCCATAAAGCATAAAAGTTTATCCCTTAGGTATCTTATTTAGTATTTTCTTCAATATATTTTATTGCATCACCAACAGCGCCAATATTTTCTGCTTGATCGTCTGGGATAGCAATGTTAAATTCTTTTTCAAATTCCATGATTAATTCAACTGTATCTAATGAATCAGCTCCTAAATCATTAGTAAAACTAGCTTCTGTTGTTACTTCGTTTTCGTCAACACCTAACTTATCAACGATTATAGCTTTAACTCTTGATGCAATATCTGACATAATTTTAATATTAAAATAGTTAATAAATAAATTTTAAGACTGCAAAGAAATACATTTAAGTAATACAAATCAAAAAAAATAATTAACTAATTTTGTTTTTTAATTTATTTGTCTGATTTTTACAGTAATATATTTTAATAAAATGTTAACAATGAGGAAAATTGCCATATTTGCATCTGGATCAGGAACAAATGCTGAAAGAATTATTAAATACTTTGCAAATACCAATACTGCATCTGTTTTACTGATATTATCGAACAAAAAAGATGCTTATGTATTACAACGTGCAAAAAATTTGAATGTTAAATTCATGACCTTTGATAAAGAAAGATTTAATAATTCTGATGAAATTATAAAGATTTTAAAAGATTTAAAAATTGACCTTATTGTTTTAGCTGGTTTTCTTTTGTTGTTACCTAAAAAAATATTAGATGCATTTCCTGATAAAATAGTTAATATCCATCCTGCATTATTACCAAAATACGGAGGCAAGGGTATGTACGGAATGAATGTTCACAAAGCTGTTATTGAAAACAATGAAAAAGAAACAGGAATTACAATTCATTACGTAAATGATAAATATGATGAAGGAGCTATTATATATCAGGCAAAATGTAAAATTGAAACTAATGATACTCCTGAAATTATTGCAGAAAAAATCCATTTATTAGAATATGAGTTTTATCCTAATATAATTGAAAAAATTATTAATGAATTAAAATAAACTGAATTTAATTTAATTTAATGAAAAGAAGCACTATACGTTTTATAATAATACTTGGAACTATTTCAATTATAGGAATTATTATTATTCAAATTTATTGGATGCAAAAAACTTATAATATTAAAGAAAATCAATTTCACCAATCAGTAAATATTGCATTAAAAAATGTTACTACGATATTATTTGATTATAGTAATGAAATTTATGAAGAATCATGTGATTTACCTTATGAAAATCCTGTTTTACAAATTTCATCAGATTATTATATAGTAAATGTTAATTGTGAGATAGATATTGATATATTGGAATATTATTTAATAACCGAATTTGAAAATAGAAATTTAAAAATTGATTTTGAATATGGAGTATATGATTGCACAAACGATAATATGACATACGGTAACTATATTTCTTTAAAACAAGATCCTACTCTGTTATATGAGAAATCTGATTTGCAAAAAAATGATGAATTCACATATTATTTTGGTGTTTATTTTCCTAATCACAGTAATTACATAATTGGGAGTATGAATATTTTATATTTCTTTTCTGTAATTTTAATTTTGATAATAATATTCTTTGCATACTCTTTATTTGTAATTCTTAAACAACGTAGATTAACCGAAGTACAAAAAGATTTTATAAATAATATGACACATGAGTTTAAAACACCAATTTCATCTATAGCAATTTCGGTTGATGTTCTTGCAGAGCCATTAGTTGTTAAAGAGCCCGAAAGAATTACAAAATATACAGGAATTATTAAAGAGCAAAATACCAGATTGAAAAATCAAGTTGAGAAAGTTCTTAATATGGCTGAAATTGAAAAAAATAAAATCCAACTTAATAAAAAGGAAATTAATTTAAATATTATGTTACCAGAAATTGTAAAAGAATTTAAATTAAGTTTTCCTGACAAATATGGAGAAATTAAAATAAATTTGAATCACGATAATAAAAAAATATTAGCCGACGAATTACATTTTTCCAATATTTTATTTAACATTATTGAAAATGCTTATAAATATTGCAAAAACAAGCCTGTTGTTGATATAAATACCGTTCTTTATAAAAATAATATCATATTATCAGTTGCCGATAATGGAATTGGCATAAAAAAAGAACATTTCAAACGAATATTTCAAACTTTTTATAGAGTTCCAACGGGCAATATTCATGATGTAAAAGGTTTTGGCTTAGGGCTAAATTATGTATCTAAAATTATTAATGCTCATAAATGGAAAATTTCTGTGTCAAGTATAGTTGGTACCGGTACGGTTTTTAATATTTATATACCATATATAAAATAAAAAAATGAAAAATGAAAACATCAGCAGCTAAAATACTGTATGTGGAAGATGATAAAACACTTAGTTTTATTACAAAAGACAATCTTGAAAGAAAAGGATACAATGTTATTTGTTGTGACAATGGGAAAACTGCATTAGAAATTTTCAAAAAAGAAAAATTTAATATCTGTATTATTGATGTTATGCTACCGGAAATGGATGGATTTACATTAGCTATAAATATTCGTAAAACAGATAAGAACATCCCATTAATTTTTTTAACTGCCAAATCTATGATTGAAGATAAAATTGAAGGCTTAAAAATTGGAGGAGACGATTATATAACCAAACCATTTAGTATAGATGAGTTAATTTTAAAAATTGAAATATTTTTAAAAAGGAGTATTGTATATACTTACAATAATGAAGATGAGAAGTTTTTCAAATTTGGCAAATATGAATTTAATTTTGAAAATCTTTATTTATTGTTTAATAATAAAAAACAAGCCTTAACTTTAAAAGAAGCGGAATTATTGCGATTTTTTTGCAAAAATCAAAATATTATACTTAATCGTTCAGTTATATTAAAATCTGTTTGGGGCGATGATGATTATTTTATGGGAAGAAGTTTAGATGTATTTATTTCAAGATTAAGAAAATATATTAATAATGATTCAAATGTTAAAATTGAAACTTTACATGGTGTTGGATTTAAATTTGTTGTAAAAAATTGCAACTAACCTTTTAATAAATGAGTTGATTAAAATTTTTGTAATAAATTAATAATATGTTAAATTTGCTAAAAATATTAAATAAAATGAAAGCTATAAATATTAGTTCTATATTATTTGTTATTATTTTAACATTGTTGTTTGTATATAGTTGCAAAAAATCAAAAGAAAATAAAATAACTGGTGAGTGGGAATCGATAAATATGAATAATTCTGTAAATTCTGGTGAAAATTGGACTTTTCATGAGGGCAATGTTCTTATTATTGATAAAACTGACACTATAGGGAATGTTGTCGGAACAAATTCAGTTATTTATGAAGTAAAATCAAAATCATTTAAATATTTTGTTAACATTATTGAATGGAGCGAATATCTAGACGGTAGTTATCATATAGAAAAATTAAATAAGGAAATACTAGTTTTACAATGTGTAAGTCCTTATCAGAGAAGAGAGTTTGTGAAAAAATAGTAAATGTTATATAAACACATGAAATATATATATGTTCCTATATTGATTTTATTCCTTTTTATAGTTGCTTGTGAAAAAATGTCTGAAAATCGAACAGAAAAAATTATCGGTGTTTGGCAGGTTGTTCCTATTGCTCCAGATAATTCTATCTGGTCATTTACAGAAGACCAGAAAGTAAGCAGAGTTATAAATGATTCAACTTCTTTTGTTGGAGATTATGAAATTGAAATGAAACAAGCAAGGTATTATTTAAATATTGATAATCTTGGATACCTTGATGGCAAATATATTATACTAAAACAAAATAAAGAAATACTTATACTACAGAGAGTGCAAATTGAAACTGGTAGTGGTGCTTTTCTTAGAATAGAATTTGTTAAATTATAAAGGTGGCAAAAAATAAAACAGTTTATATTTGTCAGAATTGTGGCGCAAATTCTCCCAAGTGGATTGGTAAATGTTATTCATGCAACAAATGGAACACATTTATTGAGGAGAAAATATCTTCTGAAAAAATAAAAAGAACATATACAATAAAATCTTCTAAACATCCTGTTCAAATTAAAAATGTTTTGTTAAACAAAGATGAGAGGATAGATATTTCCTGTACCGAATTAAACAGAGTACTTGGCGGAGGACTTGTTTATGGGTCTTTAGTGCTTATTGGAGGTGAACCAGGTATAGGTAAATCAACATTACTGTTGCAAGTAGCACTTAATTCTAGTTTAAAAGTACTTTACGTTTCCGGTGAAGAAAGTGCAAAACAAATTCGTATTAGAGCTGATCGTATTGGAATTAAAAATGAAAATTGTTTCATTCTTACGGAAACTTCTTTAGAAAATGTTTTCACAGAAATTGAAGCAAATAATCCTGAATTATTAATTATTGATTCTATACAAGCAATATATACCAATAAAATTGAATCTTCGCCCGGTAGCATTTCACAAATAAGAGAATGCACTTCTGAATTATTAAAATTTTCAAAAGAAACAAATATCCCTGTTTTTATTATAGGGCACATCAATAAAGATGGAAATATTGCCGGACCAAAAGTTTTGGAACATATTGTTGATACTGTACTTCAATTTGAGGGAGACAGTAATTATATGTATAGAATATTAAGGGCAACAAAAAACAGATTTGGTTCTGCTTCTGAACTTGGCATTTACGAAATGCAAGGCAATGGTTTAAGACAAGTTAGCAATCCTTCTGAATTATTTTTATCAAAACATTCGAAAGATTTTAGCGGCTCTGCTGTTGCTGCTACAATTGAAGGAATTCGTCCATTTATGATTGAAGTACAATCTTTGGTCAGTTCTGCTGCATATGGTACACCCCAACGTTCTGCAACAGGATTTGACATTAGAAGAATGAATATGTTGCTTGCTGTTTTGGAAAAAAGAGCGGGTTTCAAACTTTCGTCTAAAGATGTATTCTTAAATATTGCAGGAGGAATTAAGGTTCATGACCCGGCAATTGATTTATCCGTTATTTGCGCCGTGTTATCATCAGATCAGGATATTGCATTAGCAAATAATATTTGTTTTTCGGGTGAAGTTGGGTTATCAGGAGAAATTCGTGCTATAAATAGAATTGAACAACGTATAAGCGAAGCAGAAAAACTTGGCTTTAATAAAATATATATTTCAAAATCAAATAATAAAAATCTTAAAATGAAAAATTATAATATTGAATTAAAGCTTGTTGAAAAAGTTGAAGAAGTTTTTATTGATATATTTGGCTAATTTCAGTATTTTTGTATCTTGCACAATTAAATTTTCAACATTAATGAATAAACTTTTCATTATAACATCATTAATAGTAATATGTTCTATTACTGGGTTTTCTCAGATGATAAACCTAAAAGCTAATTCTGATTATAATAATTTAACAAATAATAATCCTTCATTATCCAATAATAACTTTTCTTTAAAAGATTTAAAAGACATTAAAGATTTCAAATTTAAAAAAAGACGTTTCGCAAATGTTATGATGTATCTTGAATGTGGTGCAGGTGGTGGAGGAAATGGAACAGAATTATATAGTTTTTATAATTTTGAATTAGTCTTAGAATCTAAATCAGACCATATGTTTACCGGAAAAATTGGAGGAGGAGTTACTGTAATTGATGAACAAATAGTATATACAATACCTTTTTCCGTTAATTTCCTTTTTGGTGAATTAAATCATTTTGAAATAGGTTTTGGAGCACATTATTCAGAGGTATATGGCTTATATCCTGCAGGGAATATAGGATTTAGACACCAACCTGCAAGAGGTGGCTTTATGTATAAATTTGTTCTTACTCCGCATTTCCCTCGCGAAGATGATATATTTGGTGTTGAATTTGCTGTTATCAAACTATGGGCAGGATTTGGCGTAGGTTGGTGTTGGTAATATTATACCAATTATTAATCGATATTAATCAACAACTGCTATTACTTTCAAAATTATTCCAATTATTTTATTTTTGGTATTGTATTTGCAAAAACAAAATCAGTAAATTTGACTTGCATAATGAAACCAATTCTTTATACCATAATATTTGTTTTTTTCCTCACAAATTCATATTCACAACCATCAAATAATCAGTTTTACAAACCAAAATATGTAGGAATATCTTCTGATGTATTTGATAATTTGATGACTGCTCAAGATAATAGTTACTGGTGTTGGGCCGCCACTGCTCAGATTGTATTAAATTATTACGGTATTGATATTGAACAAGAACAAATTGTTGAAAGAATTTATCAAAAAGATGAATATGGAGAACTACCTGATTCGGGAATTACATTAAATACAATCCATAAATGCTTAAATTATTCTGATACCGATAATAGTGGAACAAAATACAAAGTTGAAGCAACTATTGGAAAAGGGCCTCCAACAGCAGCAATGCTGATAGAACAATTAGCCAAAAAAAGACCTGTTATTGTTGGATATGAAACAGGTTTAGGAGGACATATAGTTGTTATAACAGCAGTAAGTTATATTGAAACAAGCAATGGTTTTAAAATAGCATCTATTGTTGTACGCGACCCCATGCCAGATGCTGCTTATTCAATGGATAACGGAAAAATTGAATACCCCGGAAAATATTTTGCCCGCCTAATGAATGCCTATTGGTATATTAATGTTACCAAATTATAATAATTCATTCTTTGTTGTTATTTTCGCTGCCTAATTATTATGGCTGATAACAGTTCAAACATATTAGAAGAAGGAAGAAATTATAATTTTAAAGTATTAAAATCAATTTCCTTATACAATGATGAAAATTATTTTGTTTTAGAAGCACCTTCTAAAAACAAATATCTCTTAAATTCATCCTTATATAAGTATTACAATATTTTAAAAAATACAACAATAAAATGTAAGGTCGATAAAATAAATTGCAATGGCAGAATTTTTTTAGAGCCAGAGCATCCATATTTAAAAGAAGGTAATAAATATGTTTTTAAAGTTGATACCATAGAAGAGTTGCTCGGTAAAGATAAAGAACAGGTGCTAATTGTAATTGATGACAAAGGAATAACACACACTGCCATACTTAACAGACACCTCAAACTCAAAGAAATACCAAAACATATAAATGCAAAAATCAATAGAATTTCTAAAGCAAGATTGTATCTTGAAGTAGCAAATTAATTTTTCTGATATTTTGGCTTCTTTTTAAAATCCCCGTTTTTCAATGCTTCAAAAAACTTTGCCCAAGCTACCACATTAAACAAACTAACAGGCTGACTTTGCCCCGCATAATACATTTTGTCATATACATTTTCGTTCAGAAACAACCTGTAACATACTCCCGGTAATGCAGGCATATCATCTTTATTAAATATCATCTGTTCTTCAGTTATTGCAAAGTTTTTATAAGCTCTTTCCATGTCATCATCAATATAATCCATATTTATAAAATCTTTTTTAAATTCCTCATATGTATCCCATGGTAAAACAAGTACCTCATGTAGCATAATAGTATCTTGAAGCATTATTTGATTAATATTTATTATTTTATTTTCAGTATTACATGGTACAACATAAATAGATCTCTTATACCCAATAGATGAAAAGATAAGAGTATCGCAAACTTCGGTTACAAATGAAAATTTGCCTTTATAATTACTTACTGTACCTCTGTTCTTATTTTTAATAAGTATGTGTACAAATGGCAATTTTTCGTTTAATATATTTGATATCCTTCCATCAATTTGTACAAATTTAATATCCTGAGAAAAAAGTTTAGCACTAAATAATAAAAATAAAATAATATATATTTTGGCTTTTTTCACAAATAAACGAATCAAATTAAAAAAACATAAAATTAACGAATTTTAATTGTTTTTGTTTTATTGTCCAAATATTAGCTTAAAATTTAACATTATTTATTATTTAAAGTTAAATATTAATTAAATTTGTAATCTAAATATATTAATATGGATAGCTATCAGCCATTAACCTTAAACGAAGTAATTATACAAGAACAATCAGCATTCCCTTATGCCAGAGGTGAGTTGTCAAGAATGTTGAGCCATATTGCAATTGCATCAAAAATTGTTCACCGCGAAGTAAATAAGGCGGGATTAGTTGATATACTTGGTGATGCCGACAATATTAATATTCAAGGTGAAGCACAACAAAAACTTGATGTATTTGCTGATGAACAATTTATAGCAGCGATAAAAAGTAGTGGAATATGCTGTGGGGTTGCTTCTGAAGAAAATGAAGACAGTGTAATTTTTGAAGATAAATTATCTTTGAATGGTAAATATGTTGTTTGCATGGACCCACTTGATGGTTCTTCAAATATAGATGTAAACGTTTCAATAGGTACAATATTTTCAATTTACAGAAGAATTTCAGAAATTGGAAAACCGGCAATTGTTGAAGATTTTTTACAAAAAGGAACCGAACAAGTTGCTGCAGGATATATTATCTATGGTTCATCAACCATGATGGTATATACAACCGGACTGGGAACAACAGGATTTACTTACGATCCTTCAATTGGAGAATTTTGCTTATCACACAAATACATGAAAACTCCCGAAGACGGAAAAATATATTCTATCAATGAAGGTAATTATATAAAATTTCCACAAGGAGTTAAACAATATCTTAAATATTGTCAGGAAAACGATAAAAAAACAAATCGACCGTATTCTTCACGTTATATTGGTTCGCTTGTTGCAGATTTTCACAGGAACTTATTAAAAGGAGGAATATTTATTTATCCTGTAAATGCCAGTTATCCAACAGGTAAATTAAGATTGATATATGAATGTAACCCCATATCATTTCTTGCCGAACAGGCAGGAGGAAAAGCAAGCGATGGCAGAGGTAACAGAATTATGGAAATAAAACCCGAGATTCTTCATCAAAGAGTACCATTTTATGTTGGGTCTAAAAACATGGTAAGTAAAGCCGAAGAATTTATGAAAAAATTTGGCGAGAAAAATTAAAGAACAAGGTAGGCAACATATTATGGGGGAAACACCGGTTGGAAATATAAAATCACACCACAGATTTTCACAAATTATTTTTTCAAGTAGTATTTTGGTATTACTGATTTTTTGCAGATGTAATAATAATACACAAATTGAAACAGCTACACAAGAAAAAAATCTTGAATATTATTCTATCGAAGGCTTTGCCCTTGGCACATCATATCATATAAAATATGAAGGTGAAAATGATCTCAAAACTATTATTGATTCGCTTTTAAATGAATTTGAAAATTCATTATCAACATTTCGTGAAAATTCTGTTATATCAAAAATAAACAGAAACGACAGCAGTGTTATTTTAGACAATTATTTTATTAATTGTTTTAATACATCAATGCAAATATCGGAACTTACAAATGGGGCTTTTGATATTACAGTTGCACCTTTGGTTAATGTCTGGGGATTTGGTTTTGAAAAACAAGAGGAAGTTAACAAAGATATTATTGACAGCATACTTGATTTTGTAAGCTATAAAAAAATTAAAATTGAGAATAATAACATTATTAAAGATGACGATAGAATAAAGCTGGATGCCAGCGCTATTGCCAAAGGGCAAAGTGTTGATGTAATTTCAGAATATTTTTTAAATATAGGGATTAATAATTTTCTTGTAGAAATTGGAGGAGAATTGCGAGCCTCCGGCACAAAACAAAACAAAATTAACTGGAAAATTGGTATTGACAAACCCATAGACAACAGCAACGAACTTGACCGCCAAATACAAGCAAAGCTAAAAGTATATAATAAAGCAATAGCAACATCGGGCAATTACAGGCAGTTTTACATAAAAAGCGGTGAAAGATACAGCCACACTATTAACCCACATAGTGGTTATCCGGTTAAACACAATTTACTTAGTGTAACAGTAATGGCAAATAATTGCATTACAGCCGATGCTTATGCAACAGCATTTATGGTGCTTGGCTATGAAAAAAGCAAAAAAATAGTCAATACAAATAATAATATCGATGCTTATTTTATATGCTCAAACAGCGAAAATAGTTTTGATATTAACTACACTAAAGGCTTTGATGGTGTTTTAACGGATTAATCCGAAAGCAAGGATAATCGGGAGCAAAGGAAGAGTCGTCGGAAACAAAGGAAGACCGTGCGGAAGCAAAGGAAGAGCCGTCGGGAGCAAAGTAAGAACGGTTGGAGTCCATTCAAGAACGGTTGGAGTCCATTCAAGAACGGTTGGAGCCCATTCATGAACGGTTGGAGTCCATTCAAGAACGGTTTGAGCCAATTCATGAACGGTTTGAGCCCATTCATGAACGGTTTGAGCCCATTCAAGAACGGTTTGAGCCCATTCAAGAACGGTTTGAGCCCATTCATGAATGGTTTGAGCCCATTCAAGAACGGTTTGAGCCAACTCATGAACGGTTTGAGCCAACTCAAGAATGTGTTTTGATGCATAAAACGCAGAATTACAACAATATGTACGGGTCTATTCAATAAACTGTGTCAAATTAAAAACAAAGGCTTACGCCTTGATGTGGCTATTAGAAAAACGGAGTAAAAACAAAAAAAGTGTCGGCGTCGCTTTAAGCGCCACCGACACTATAATTAAAATCTAAAATTAAAAGGGGAGTTTTTTCTTTTTTTTTGTTTAATTTGTTTGTAATTTTTAGATAACGGTAATTATAAATATTACACAATAAATTAAGACGAACTTAAAATAGAATAATGAAACAAGAAGAAAGAAAGGTTAGGGAATTTTTAATTAACCAAGGTTATAATTCAATAATGTTTGAACCTTTAGGTAAAAGTAAACCCCCAGACTTCTTGATTGAAGGGAATATTGGAATAGAAGTTAGACGACTAAACAAACACATTAAAACAAACGAATCAATTGAGCCAATAGAAAATTTACAGTATAAATTTGTCCCAAAGTTTAAACAAATATTAAAAGAATTAGAAAATACCGATTTACCTTATTCGATTTATGTGTCACTAAACTACAAGAGACCAATAAAAATTACAAATAGATTACTATTAGAACTTAAAAATTCAATAATTTCATCAACTAAAGCTGAAATTTTTAGTGTAAATATAAAGTTTAACAAACAAATTACTTATTCTCTGTATAAAACAGAATTCAAATCAGACCAAACATATGAATTAAGACTTATATCTGATAATGATAGTTTAGGTAATGTACAAGATGTAAGATATGATGCTCTTGTTATAGCTATAAACGAAAAATCAAAAAAATTGAAAGATATAAAATCCTCTTTTTCTAAACTATGGTTGATTTTAGTTGATGATATTTTCAGCAGAGTTGATAATACTACAAAGTGGGATTTGCAAAAATATCCCAAAATTAAATCTAACTTTGATAGAATTATTTTAGTATCTAAAGTCGATGTGAATATGTGGATAGATTTATATCCATGGATTGGAAAACTAAAGTATGACCCTCGTTTTGATTAATAGAATGATTTGTAGTATATTTTCATTAATAAAATACTCCCGCTGGTGCCGACATGTTGTCTAAGCCCCCAGTAGCGATGACATGTCAGTGGGCCTTTAAATGAGTGCCACCCCCTGCATAGTCTACTACCTGCGGTAGGCAAGCCTGCCTACATCGTTATGCCAAACGGATAAGAAAAATGTAGTATTCCAAATAAATCTCTGTTCCTTTTCTGTTCTTTTTGGATTACAAATCAGAAAGAACAAATTCCAATCACTTAACTTAGATTAAACACAAGGCACATATAAGTCATCCCTCGGATTTAAGATTAAAACAGGCACATTATATTTATTGCTAATATATTTTTTTTCGCTTGCACCAAAAATACTTTCAAAAAAGGATGAGCTTTTTTTGTTCATCACAATAAGCATACACTTACAAAGTTTATTGGAATATTTTATTGCTTCAATATCAATATGAAATGCACTTTTGTCGCTATTTATTTCTGTAAATTCAACATTAAATTGTTTTAACAGTTTTTTGGCAAATGTCAAATTGTTTTTAATGTATTCATCAAGAGTTTTGGGCAAAAATATTTTTATTGAAGCTTTATTTAGTTTACCAAAATATGCTGCCCATGAAACTTTTTCTTTTGTTTCTTTCAAGAAATTTAACGGCAATATAATATTGTCGTACGAATTTTCAACAGGAGTATTTTCCTGAACGCACAAATATGGAATTCTTGACTTCTTTATGATTTTTATAGCGTTTTTTGGAGTAAGAAACTGCAATTGGTTTGACTGATGAATTCCTAAAACAATTATTGCAACATTCATTTTTTCGGCTGTTGAATTAATTACTTCACAGGTACAGCCTTGTTCAACAATTATTTGACAATCGATATTATGTTTATTTTTAATTTTCGCCTTAATTTTTTCCAGTTCCTTCTGCGTTTCCTCTTCGGCATTTTTCTTTTTGAACAAACGGAATGTGTTATCATCAATTATGTGCATTAGATGCAAATCGCCCTTGAAAATTTTTGTTACCTGTATTGCATGCTCAACAGTCCTGTCGCCAACTTGAGTAAAATCTGTATATACCAATATTTGTTTGTTCTTTTCGATCATTGCTTTTTAGTAATCTATATCATAATTGAAGATATTGGTTCTTAATCCTGCAAAAACAGTTATAAAGTCCCTGCGATTTCCCAGGTTTCTATATGTAAAACCGGTTTCAAATTGTAAATTCCATTTAGGATTTATTAAGTACGAGTATTTAATTTCTGCAAAAAGTTGTTTGTATAACCTTCCCTGCAAAATGTAATTACCGTATTCATTTCTGTTATCATCGTATGACCTGTAAATATTCTGACCAACATTAATATCCCCCTTATCAATACCATATTTTGCATAAATTGCTTTAACAGAAAATACACTTCTTTTCTTTTTGTATTTCGCAATAAACAGAAGCTCTTCAAAATTTGCCCCCAAAGGATGAGCGTTTGACTGAAAATAATGCCCATGATTTTCGAGAGAATTACCATGAGAATATGTAAATGGTCTTACATAATTAAATTCTGCCTGAAGATACAAGCCTTTAATTTTAAATAAGTCGAATGATCTAATACCGCATTGCAGACCGTATTTATTTCCCCACCATCCTGTTTTTGCTTTAACTTCTGCTAATTTAAATTCGTCGAGTATAAACTGACCATATAAATGCTGTTTTTTTGCAATTTTAATTTTGGCTCCACCACCCATAATTACATTATCGGGTGAACCAAGTGAATATTCTACAGGACGAAAAAATATTATTGGATTAAGATAATTTATATCATATCCGCGAACTCCAAGAGAGTCCTCTCCTCGCCATATCACAGTCTCGAATAAGTTCAGATTAATAAATCTGTTCAGATTCCAACTTAAGTAATGCGATGTAGCATATTTGGATTCCAAATTATAATTATCATAATCGGAATTTATATCTTTCATTATCTGATAAAGTACAATGTATTTTACTTTCCAAATATTTACACTTGCTTTAACAAAAGGCATTGTATTTGAGTTGTCTGAAAGCAATAATGAACGATAACCATCGCCAAAAAAGTTCTTATCTTTTCCTGCCTGAAAATTTATATATTCTGCCGGCGAATAAGAAACATATCCGCTAAAGCTATTGAATAAATATAGATTGTCTGACTTTTGGAAATATTTACCAAAATGAGGCACTATTGAGCTGCTATCAATTCTTCTAATGTTATCTTGATTAAAACTTGCGGCATTAACAAAATGATTGAAGTTTAAAGATATCTTTTTACCTATATCACTATTGATTGCTATACCACTAGAAAATAATGAATTTCGATAAGCACCAACAGAATATATCGAATTTATTATCGGGTTTATATTGAAATTAAAGTTATCCGATTCTGTTTTTATTAGATGAGAATTAAAAATGTAAGAATTGTTTTTTGTTATCAGCAATGAATCTATTCTTGATTTAAAAGTTATTTCTCTCGCAAAATATGGTTTTATAGAAGTATGAAAATTATCAATCTCATTATAAATAATATCTTCATAATAAAAATTGGATGAATTGCTTAGCGGCAAATAAGAATTCTGAGAATATAAGTAGTTTATATTAACGTAAACTATTATTACAATAATATAGATAAGTTTTTTTGCCATTTATAAGAGCAAAAGTAATAAAAAATTGAGCTAATGACTAAAACCTGAAATTTGAACAAAATCTTATTTTGAAGTGTTAGGTTAGAATTTGACTAGCGACAAACATCAAACAATAAACTGAATTACAATCAAGTATTTATCCCGAATACTCGGGATTGCTAAATTGTTGTCAGTCAGCAATTGAAGGGAGCTGGTTACTCCACTTTTTGTTTTTAAAACCGGATAGATAATTACTTTTTTTAAAAAGATTTATATATTGTTTCTGAAATAAATTCTATATCCTTTTCTGTTTTTTTGATTTTTATAATTATAAATGGTTGGGTTGGCATAGCACTACCTATTCGTTCAGTGATGTAATTGACATAAACTTCAATATTTTTTTCATTCTCGATTATTCCTTAAATATCAATTTTCAAAGCTGAAGAACCATAACGGCTGTAAACAGCCAAAATTAAAAGAAACCTATTTTGGGACAAGATAATGTTCCTCCCCTTTGGGGATAGCCTGTCCCGAATTTATTTCGGGATTAGGAGTGGCTTTTAAATTTCTCTTCCAGAAATATAAGTTCTCCATTTTTCAATAACCTGCATAATATCATCAGGTATTTCAGAAGTAAACTCCATTCTTTTCCCCGATGTTGGATGATCAAATGCCAGGGATTTTGCGTGCAAAGCCTGACGGGGCATTATTTTAAAACAATTTATAACAAATTGCTTATATTTTGTAAATGTTGTACCTTTTAAAATTCTATCACCACCATAACGTTCATCATTAAACAAAGTATGACCAATATAATCTAAATGGACTCTGATTTGATGTGTTCTGCCTGTTTCAAGTTTACATTCAAGCAAAGAAACGTATCCTAATTTTTCAATAACTTTATAATGTGTTACAGCATGTTTCCCTTGTTTTTCATCAGGAAAAACCGCCATTTTCATTCTGTCTTTCAACGATCTGCCAATATTTCCCGTTATTGTACCATGTTCTTCGTTAAATCGTCCCCAGGCTAATGCAATATATTTTCTATCGGTAGTGCGGTCAAAAAATTGTTTTGCCAGTTTGTTCATTGCTATTTCATTTTTGGCTATTACCAATAAACCCGATGTGTCTTTATCTATTCTGTGTACAAGTCCGGGACGAGCTTCTCCCGTACTGAATAAAGGTATGTCTTTTAAATGATACATCAGTGCATTTACAAGTGTGCCTGTATAATTCCCATGCCCGGGGTGAACTACAAGACCGGCTTGTTTGTTAACAAGCAATAGATCTTCATCTTCATAAATAATGTCAATAGGAATATTTTCGGGTATTAATTCAATTTCTCGGGGAGGATAAGCCATTACAATACTTATCTCATCGTTTGGTTTAATTTTATAGTTTGATTTTACAGCTTTTGTGTTAACGAGAATATTACCTGCTGTTGCTGCCAATTGTATTTTGTTTCGGGATGCATTTTCTATTCTGTTAACAAGAAATTTATCAATTCTTAAAGAGTTTTGTCCTTTATCTACTACAATATGAAAATGTTCAAATAATTCCTGTCCTTCCTCGTGCTCTTCTTGTACCTTGCTCATTTTAACGACTTATGATAAAAGCCCCTCCTAACCTCCCCAAAGGGGAGGAACTATAGGGCAAAACATTATTTATGATTATAATTCTGTATAAGGGTCCGCCATAGACGGATTAATATTTAATAAATTTACCATTTGCATTGATATTTATTTGGTTGGATATTTTAATAAAATATATTCCTTTTTTAAGATGTGAAACATCAATAAAATTCTCAAGTTTTTTGGAAGAATATACAGTTTGTCCTAAACTATTATAAATACGAACATTAATATTATTGCAATTTTTAAATTCAGAATAATCAATATTTATTTTATTAGAAGCAGGGTTGGGGTAAATATTAATTTTAGTATTATTTGATAAAGCAGAGATATTATCGGTAGGAAAATCTTTTCCAAAAACCGGTCTAACCATAATAGTTCCATCGTAAGGAGAATTATACCATTGATTACCGTTAAAACTGTAGAAAGTTTTGTCTTTATTGTCGTTATTCATATCTAATCCAACATTCATCATCTCAATAGTATTTGTTTTTTGCCAACCAATATAAAATGTATCTGAAACAATTAGTGTAGTATCAAAAAGATAGTTTTTAAATTTATTTAGTCCGTTAAATTCTGCAAGAACACCTATTTGGCTGTATATAATATTTCCAGGTTCTCCGTTATCACTATCCCAGACATTCATATAGAAATACCTGAGATTAGCTTCTTCTTTTGTATGATTAAAAAATATTTGCAAAGCTTTTAAAGTATCCGGTTGATATGTATAATATTGCATAGCCATCATGCCATCTTCACTTCCATTTCCGTATAAACCTAAACCATACTCAGGTGTGCCGTCATCAAAAGCATAATAATTATAAAATTTTTGATAATACCTTGCAGTATCATTATCATGAAATTTAATATATGTACTGGAAGTATCATTTGCCTGTAAAAATGTTTTTATTTCAAATAATGCAGAATCTGACAATGTTGTATTAAAACTAAAACCAGTTTTTGTAGTTGAAAAAGTATCGAAAGCATTTACATTATCATTATCAAACTGTTCAACATTACCCGTATCTGATTCAGTTATATTTGTAATTTGATAATAACTGTTAAATAACACTACTTCGTCATATAAGTTTTTTATTAATATTGTCATGCTGCCGGTCATTTCATTACTATTTTGTATGAAATGAGTCCATGGCATTGCATTATAGTTGTTTAAAGGCGATTGAATTTTATAAACCAGTGAAATATCATCATAAATAGTGTCGGCAGGAGAACGTGCTGTATCAATATAAACGTAATCTAAATTCCATATATCACAATTGCTATGCCAGCTAAGTTCAATAGGGTCACCAAGAGAAGCATAATTTATAAAACGGAATTGAAAGTCATTATGTAAAAAAACAGGATTATCAATAGAAATTATAATTTGTTTAAAAGAGCTGTTACTGCTTCCTGCCATGTTCCATATTGAGTGCCAGTATGAAGTGGAATCTCTAAATTCTAAAACAAGACTGTCTCCTGTTTCAGGTTCATTTCCTGCAAAACCCTGGGCCTGATAATAAAAACTTAAATAAATTGAATCTGATTCAGAATAATTCTCAAGATCTATTGGTTTTGATGTAAGGAAATCGCCAATAAACGATGTTGAATTTGCATTAGAATATATGTAACCGGAAGAATCAATAGCATCAAAAGTCGCAACTCCGATAGAAGGAGGGTCTTCACCAAAATTGGTGTTTATAAATACATCTTTATTAAGCCATAATTTATTATCGGGATAAATTATTTCTTTTGAAAAATCATCAAAAAAAGGCAGAGTAAGAGTGTCGCCTGCTGCTCTGACTTTTAGGGCATTGGGATGGGTTTTTAAATATTTTATGATTACAGGATTTTCTTGTAATCCTGTTAAAACAATTTCCTGACTATTAGTAAAGTATGTTAATAGCAACAAAATTACAAATGGTATTATTTTAAATGTTTTCATACGTATAAAATTTAATTATTTTCTTCTTCATTTGAATAAACTTCTTCACTTACATTATTTTCATCTACATTAAGAGTATCCGGTTCCGGAATAATCTCTTTTTTAATTGTTAACCAAATATCTATAGTGCTTCCAATACGAATTTCAGAATTTTTATATTTACGCGGGCTTTGATTATATATTTTCGCATTCAATGAATCTTTGGAACTTATTACTGATTCGTCATAATCTTCAACTCCAATCATTAAAGCAAGGTTCGATAATTTGTTTTCAGCTTCGTTTTTAGAAAATCCAAGAATATTTGGCACAAGTACTTTTTCGCTACTTCTGCCTCTGCCTACAATTACATCAATAATTGTATTTTTTTCAACCCATGTACCGGCTTTAATTTCTTTTCCTTTGAATTTTTGTTTTAAAATAGTTGTAGATATATCAGGTACAAATTTCTCAACATTAATTTTTAGTCCATAAGTTTCTGCCAGTGCATTAGCAGATCTTAGTTCAAGGTCTAAAAAATTTGGTATTTGAATTCTTTGTGGCAGGAAAGAATTTAATGTAATAAAAATTATTCTGTCATTTTTTACCTTATGGTCCGGTTTTGGAACTTGGTCAATTACAGCTCCTCTTTCAACTTTATCAGTATATATTGAATCAACTATTTTAAATTGCAGATTTTTATCATTTATTATTTTTTCTACTTCACTAATTGTCAGTCCTGTAAAATCAGGCACGCTAATTGCTTCACCATGATTCGTATATGCATTTAAAATTATAAAAACACTGAAAATCAGTATAACAATAGCACCAATCATTATTCCTATATTCTTGAAAAAAGATTTGCTAATAAGGTACTTGAAAAATTTCATTCAGTTAAATAATTTTGTAATTGATATTTATAAACGAAGAAACAAAAATATAATTATATAACGAGATAATAAAATATAAATTTAATTTGAATAAAAGCACAATTATCCCGATAAACACAGTAAAATACTGTTTAGTAGGAGGAATGGATTATGTTAAGTGTATTGTTTTATATGTTTATAAAATTTTAATTGACTTGTAGCAAATAATAAATTAATTTTGCAAACTCTTCAACTAAGAATTTGATGGGTATTTACCATTCTGAAAGCGAATATTTGAAAGAACTTGTATTACATGTTGAATAGAATCCTCATATTAATCCTGTGTTTGACATCACTGACAATATTCTGTCAGGATAATCTCAGGCTAAAACAAATGATAGATAAAGGCAGTATTTGTTACAAGAGAAGCAAATTTGACAGCTCACTGGTTTATTACGAAAAAGCATTAGAATTATGCGATAAAGAAGTTGATAAATCTACTATGGCAGATATTATTAGCAATATTGGTAATGTTTATGAAGATCTTAGTAATTATCAGAAAGCATTGTCATATTACAAGAATGCACTTAATCTATATGAAGAAATACAGGATAAAGCAGGAATAAGCAGTTCACTTAATCAGATTGGGAATGTATATTACAGGTGGAGTGATTTTGAACAGGCTTTGAAATACTATGAAGAAGGACTGATAATCAGAAAAGAAATTGAAGATAAGTACGGTATTCCAAGTTCACTTAATAATATCGGAAATATTTATTACAGTTGGGAAAAATATAATAAAGCCCTTGAATATTATTTACAAGCGCTTGACATGAAAAACCAATTGCCGGAAAAAACAGAATTGCCAAGTTATATTATAAACATAGGTAGTGCTTATCTTAGTCTTCGGGATTATAATAATGCAGGTAAATATTATCAACGAGCCCTGAAAATTGCAAGAGAACAGGATAATAAACATCTTGTTTCAAGTTGTCTTATTAATATCGGAGTTTTATACTACGAACAAAAAAAGTTGGAGAAAGCCCTGATATATTATAATGATGCTTATGCCCTTGTATCGGAATGTGATAGCAAGCTTGAGTTATCTTTTGTGTTAAGAAACCTTGGTGAAACACATATTGCTTTAAAAGAATATAATAAAGCAAAAAAATTCCTTTTAGAAAGTCTTGATGTTGCAGAAAAAGAAAAACTTAATTCCTTAGTTGCAGAAATCTATTTGTTTTTGCATGAAATTGAAAACCATAATAAAAATTATAAAGATGCTCTTGGTTATTATATGAAGTATACTGAGTTGAACGATTCTATTTTCAACGAAGAAAGCAGTCGTAAGCTTAATGAATTCCAGTCAAAATATGAGCACGAAAAGAAAGAAAATGAGATAAAACAAAAAACCCTTGAATTAGCTGAAAAACATGAGCAAATACAGAGACAACGACTTTGGTTTACCATTGTTGCAGTTATTATTATTATTATCGCTCTTATTATATATTTCTACTTTAGAAACAGAGAAATAAAAAAGCGAACAAAATTAGAAAATGCCTTGAACAAGCAAATGCAAAAAGTTTTGAGTGCCCAAATGAATCCTCATTTTATTTCAAATGCACTAAACTCAATTCAGAGATATTTTCTTAATAATAACATCGAAGTTGCTAATGAATATTTGGCAGATTTTGGTGCACTTATCAGGATAATACTTGAAAATTCAAGAAAATTGAAAATAACATTGTCAGAAGAAATTAAATCAATTGAATTATATATCTCATTAGAAGCATTGCGGCTCGAAAATAAGTTTACATATCAGATTTCGATACATGAAAGTATTGATAGTAATAATACTTATTTGCCTTCAATGATTATTCAGCCATATATTGAAAATGCAATATGGCATGGAATCGCACCAATTGATAAACAAGGCAAAATCAATATTTCATTTAAAAAACAAGATGATTACCTTGTTTGCATTATTGAAGACAATGGAATTGGAATAAAAAAATCGGAAGAAATAAAAAAACAATATAAAAGGAAACATAAATCTCTTGGTATGAGTATAAACAAAGAACGGCTTGATTTATTAAACATGTCAGAAAAAAGTAATTTTTCTGTTGTTGTAACTGATTTTAGCGATATTAAAAGTTCGTTGCATGGCACCAGAGTGGAACTGAAAATACCATATATAACATCATGGATAAAATAAAAGCTATAG